>NZ_JBJOSA010000018.1:0-71293 GCF_045897515.1 Rossellomorea oryzaecorticis
GGGAAAGGCAACCCCCATTACCCAAGAGAAGTATATATACAGGGAGTACTCTCTTACACATAATTATTGACACAACCAGATTTTCGCCTGAATTTCGAAGATTAATAACCAAAATCGAAAGAATAACCAATTAATTTCCATTTTTCAATGCATCAATCCCAATTTAAATCCAATCAAAAGTCCTCTTATCAAACCGAAAACCCCAATTCGAGTGTATTCAAACTGAATTTTGCGGCCACGAGTGCCTCTTTAAGAAGATTTTCAAGGTCGGCACCGGTGAAACCAAGGAATTATCTACTCCCCAACGGCCATTAAAATCACTCTACAGGTGACTCCAAATATAACCATCTCTCTTATGCTATTGACCAACTTCTCCAAAATCTTTTGACCATAAAAAAAAGCCCAAACAAATTGGGCTTAAGATCAAGATAATGCATTTTTAATCGACCTGAATAGTTCAGCAATCGCATCCAATAATCCTTTAAAGAAATCGGATACTTTTTGACCAAAGCTTTCGTCATTCACAATATCTTTGATGGTCGTTTGAATATCCTTTGTCAGATCTTCAAGCTGCTGCTGGACGTTGTCGAAGTTGATATCCAGTGACCTGATTTTATCAAACAGATCAATCAACAACTGACGGTCTTCAGTGCTGAGTTCGATATTCATCGTCTTCAGCTTCTCTTCCACGATTTGTTCCACTTCTTCTTTTGTTGCCGGATCCTGTTCCGCTATTTCCTTTTTTATTTCTGTCAGAAGTTCACTGACCTTTTCTTTATCAATCCCTGCATCCTTCGCTATTTCAGTTGCTACATTCAACTCCTCGTTCGCCACTTCCATGCGTACGGAATCAAGTTGTTCCCCGCTGACATCATATGCCTTATAAATACCAGTCAAAGCAGAGTGTCCGCTTACTTTTACGGGTGAAGCGACTTCGACATCTGCATTTTCAACACCAGCTGTCAATAATGCATTGGCATACATGGATTCTGTCACTTCTGTAATCTGATCCGGAGTCACAATCTCGACATTCAGACCCTGACCTTTTTCCTGCCTTGTAATTTTCGCAGAGGAGAACATACGGGCATTTCTATTTTCTCCCTCAATGTATTTCACAAGGTCATCCCCTGTTACAGTGAATTCCTCAACGTCGGTATTTTCATCGATTCCGAGTTCATCTTGCACGGTCTTTTTTTGCTGTTCCGATAGTGTCTCGCCATATACGACAATCGGCACCCCGAATTTTTCATTGATGCTCTCTTCTTGCTTATTGTTATCTGAAGCCATTGCAGGCTGTACGATTCCAATCACTAATAGAATAGCGAGTACAGAACTAATCAGCTTTTTCATCATTCATTCTCCTTTTTGATGCTTCAATGATTTTTGCTATTAATGCTCCCCATGAAACTTCACTCATTGTACAAGTACTTAACTAACTTTGCATCATCCTCTGGTCTTATTTTTCTACATTGTAATAGACGTTTAATATTGAAATAAGTTTCAGTTTTTTCTTTACGTTAAAGTTACCAATCCGTTACTACAGCAAAAAAACGATGATGGATCGACCCTCATCGTTTTGTCATCTGCTATAGGATAATGGTATCTCTACTTCGACACAGGTACCATTTGTATCACTGCTGATCATTACTTTACCTGAATGATTCTCGATGATTTGTTTACTGACCATGATGCCGAGACCCGTCCCATCGCTTTTGGTCGTAAAAAAAGGTTCTCCGATTCTTCCGGCAATTTCTTCAGGAATGCCTTCCCCTTCGTCAGTGAACCTGATCACCGTGACAAGATCGGACTGCTCCACTTCAATCATTACTTTCCCGCCTGCAGGCATCGCCTCCATTGCATTTTTTATGAAATTTATGAAGACTTGTTTGATGCGGTTTTCATCACATATCACCTTGCACCGGCTGCAATTGAATACCGGATTTATTTCAATGTCTTTCATGATGGCATCTGTATTGAGCAGGGTGACAACCTGATTGACCAATTCAATCAGATTCACTTCTTTCATGTCAGAAACTTTCGGTTTTGCCAGGGCAAGTAATTCGTTCAGGATTGTTTCGATTCTGTTTATTTCAGAGGAAACCACTTCAAAATAATCTTTCTTCTCGGGTATATCGCTCTCCATCAGTTGGAGGAATCCCTTTATGGATGTAATCGGATTTCTGATTTCATGTGCAATCCCTGCAGCCAGCTGCCCGGCGACAGATAATTTCTCGGATTTCATCATCAGTTCCTGGGTTATTTTTTGTTCAGAAAGGTCCCGTACAATGATATGTATTGCTTTTTCATTATTAAAGAATGTGGGAATGGCTTTCATTTCAACCTCTGCAACCGAGCCGTCGAGACAGATCAATGTATAAGGATGAGGCAAAGCTGTTTCGCCTTGATTCAAGTTCGTCACTCGGTCTTTAAGTGATTCCCTTTCGTCCTCATGAACAAAGTCGAGTATGCTTTTATTCATGATCTCTGATTTATTCTCTGCATGCAGCAGCTTCATTCCGGTTTCATTGATATATTGACACACATCATTCTTTGTAATGATGACGGTGTCTGGGGAGAATTCAACAATCCGCCTGTATAGCTCGGCGTTATGTTCCAGGTTTCTCATATCCTGTTCTGAAGCGCTCATCCCCTGTTCTTGCAGCAGCCCTATTTTGCCCTGTGCTTCATCAGACACTGTACCCGATCCCTCCATTCATGAATTGGTTTAAATTTCCTCAGTAACTACATTGTAACGAAAAACTTATGATTTGTGTATTTTTTTAGCTCAATTCTGAAAACTTAATCAAAAAAAACACCTGTCCCTTCTGCAAGTGTAAGCATTACAGCGGGGACAGGCATGCATCTTATAGAATGTCCAGCCAAATTTTAATGGCTGTACCCAGTATCAACAGGGCCAATATTGTTTGTAAGATCTTTGTATTCATCTTCTTACCTGCCATTGCCCCTAATGGAGAAGCGATCAAGCTTGCCACTACCATGATCAATGCAGGCACATAGTCTACCTGCCCTGTACTGATCTTGCCGACGGTTGAACCGATGGAAGAAATCAGCGTGATGGCAAGTGAGGATGCAATCGTCATTTTGGTAGGGATTTTAAGGACAACCAGCATGATCGGAACCAGCAGGAACGCTCCCGCAGCCCCTACAATCCCTGCACCGACCCCGACAATCAGGGACAATACGGCTGCCAGCCATTTATTGAACTTTACATCTTCAAACTTGATGTCATCGATCCCTTTTTTAGGGATGAACATCATGATGGCTGCTGCCAATGCCAGAATCCCATAGACAAGATTGATGCCATCTTCACTCATTGCCTTGGAACCGTATCCTCCGATGAAGCTCCCGATCAGGATGCTTACACCCATATAGGCGATAAGCGTCTTGTTCAAGTAGCCGCCTTTCCGGTAAGCCCATACGCCTCCGAGTGTGGCGAAGAATACCTGTACGGCACTGATGCCTGAAACTTCATGTGCTGAGAATGTCGCTACACCCAGTAATGGCGGGATATACAGAAGCATGGGATATTTGATGATGCTTCCCCCGATTCCAACCATTCCTGAAATATAAGATCCAATAAAGCCGATTAAAAATATAGTAATGATAAATGCCAAATCCATTCGTCAGTTCCTCCTTTTCATGAGCTCTTTTGATTTATGATCATACAGCTTTGCGAAATGCATCATTTTAAATGGGAACCTTTTCAAGGTTCCCATTTAGTACTCAAGCTTTTAAGATTCGCTTAGCGGACTGCACAGCGGTTTGGACCGATTTCCATTTCACGCTGCTTCTCATCATCAGGAGTAATTTTCCCCATGTTTGTTTCACGGATTTCCTGATATGCATTCGGTTGAGGAGGAAGGTTCTCGGAAACAAGCTTTCTGAACTCTTCTTCGTCTTCGATATTCAAACCGTGGTTCTTCGCAAAAAGAGTGCCCAGTTTTTCGCCGACCGTACCGTCCTCGTTCAATTCATCGATGATCATGAAGTGAGCAGGAAGTACTGTCAGTTCCATTGATAAGTTTTTATAACGTTTATAAAGACTTTCTCTCAAATCAGCAACCCAGTCCTCTGCTTTACCGGCAAGGTCCGGACGTCCAATACTGTCTACGAACAGGATATCCCCTGATAACAGATATTTCTCGTCAATGACGAAAGAAGTTGATCCGATTGTGTGTCCAGGTGAATAGAGTGCATTGATATCGATTGTTGAGTTACCGATAGCCACTTTATTGCCATCTTCAAGCGCAGCATATTCAAACGTTACTTCCTCTGCATCTTTCGGAGGCAGCCAGTAAGTCGCATTCGTCGCTTCAGCGATTTTACGTCCGCCTGAGATGTGATCGGCATGCAGGTGAGTATCGAATACATTCGTGATTTCTGCATTCTTATCTTTTGCAAAATTGATGAAAATATCAGTCATGCGTGTAGCATCTACCACTGCGGCTTCACCATCAGAAACCACCATGTATGAAAGACAGCCTTTACCTAAACGGACGAATTGATACAGTTCGCCGCCATCAGTGAGATCGCCGACTTTTACAGGTTCAAGATGTTCACTCCATGCTTTCATTCCGCCTTCTAAATAAGAAACATCCAGTCCTTCGTCAGAAAGCATCTCTGCAACCATGACGGAAGACCCTTCTTTTGCACATACAACCAGAACATCTTTATCTTTCGGAAGTTTTTCTAAAATTTCTTCCACTCCATCAAGAAGATCGAAGTACGGGATGTTAAGATATTCAAAAGTATGCCCTTCGACTTTCCAATCTTCGAAAGCATCTACATTACGTACATCCAAGATAAACAATTCTTCGTTGTTCATTACTTTTTTAGCCACTTCTTTAGGACTCATTGCTTTAACTGCCATTGTTTCAACCTCCCAAAATTTTCATCATGCATTTATATCAATCAGTGTAATTGTCACTATCAATTATTCAACGTCTGATTCGACTTCCCCTGACCATTCGCTCATGCCTGGCACTACATTGATAACATTGGCAAAACCTTTGTCGGCAAGTAATTGTGCAGCCATGTCACTGCGGTTCCCTGTACGGCAAACAACATAAATGTTTTTGTCTTTCGCAAGTTCATCCGCTTTTGCTTCCAATTCACCAAGTGGAATCGATACTGCTCCTGGAATATGTTTGAACGCATATTCTGCTTTTTCACGAACATCCAGTACGAGCGTATTTTCATCATTGAGCTTTCCTGCTAAATCTTCATTATTCGTAACAGCTTCATGCTTGCGTTCCGCACTGTCTTCGCCGCTTGATTTACGAACGAAATGCTTTAGTACATCGCCTTCTTCAATAGTACCGAGATAGTCATGACCTGAACTCTTTGCCCATGCCTGCAGATCTGCTTTAGATCCTTTATCCGTTGCCTGGATTTCGATCACTTGGCCGGATTCAAGATCTTTCATCGCTTTCTTCGTTTTCACGATCGGCATCGGACATGCCAAACCCTTTGCATCTAGAACGAAATTTGCTTCAATAGTCATAAAAGAACCTCCAATTACCTCATAGGGTATATTTTATTTCAAAAAAAATTAGATAAAGAGATTTACGTTGCCGTTTTCAGCGTCTGCTAAATATGCAGCCACACCCGCATACTCTATTTCATCCATCAGTTCATCTTTATGAAGTCCCAATAGATCCATTGTCATCGTGCAGGCAACAAGCTTAACATCTTGCTCTTTTGCCATATCAATTAAATCTGGGAGAGGCATCGCATTATGCTTTTTCATAACACCTTTAATCATTTTCGGTCCCATTCCTGCAAAGTGCATATTGGATAATCCCAATTTATCGGCACCGCGCGGCATCATTTTGCCGAACATTTTTTCCATGAAACTTTTCTTCACTGGAACCATTTCTTCTTTTCTCAGTGCATTCAAGCCCCAGAAAGTATGGAAAATCGTTACCTCATGGTCGTATGCAGCAGCACCATTTGCGATGATGTATGCAGCCATCGCTTTATCATAATCTCCACTGAAGAGAATAATATTAGTTGATTTTGTCTCTGACATCTGTTTTCCTCCTTTAAAATACAAGAGGGGGTATGTTTCCCCTCAAAAAAATTTATCCTTTTTTAATCCAGAATGTGAATACATCATTTTCTTCTTTAGAATCTACAAGTTCATGTCCACCTGACTTAGCCCAAGCAGTCAAATCACTCTTTGCACCTTTATCAGTCGTTTGGACTTCAAGGATCTGTCCTGATTCAATTTCTTTAATTGCCTTCCTTGTTTTCACGATTGGCATCGGGCAAGCTAATCCTTTTGCGTCTAGTACTTTATCTGCGTTCATTCGTAATTCCTCCTAAATGTTTGTTTATATTTTATAAATTAAAATACCTATAAGGGTATGTTAAATGATATAAAAAAAGTTGTCAACACTTTTTATTTATCTGCTTTTCACTAACAGGTTCACTGCTTCTTTCACGAATTCATCCGTGTTTTCACCGGACTCTTGTGAATCTCTCACACATTCAACAAGGTTTAAACTTACAATCAAGCCGACGGAACGATCAAGAGCCGTTTTGGCTGCTGACAGCTGGGAAATGACATCTTTGCAATCTTCCCCCTGCTCCATCATTCGTAAGATTCCACGGAGCTGCCCTTCAACACGTTTGATTCGGTTTTTAACTTGAGAATTGTATTCCATGTAGACACCTCCCAGAAACACGCTTAGTTGTGATGTGTTCTTGCTACATTGACTATAATATACCCTATGGAGTATTTAGTCAAGTGGTTCGTGAAATTTTTTTTAGGTCTGCCTATTTGACCGGAATAACTATTATATAGAGTGTACTTCTACTGCCGCTTTTGATTTCCGTGCAGGACTTCGCTTTCAGCTTACGGCACTTACGCCTCCTGCCATTTCTCACATTAGATCCTCCCGCGACTTGCTCCTCTATGTTGTGTATTTTATGTATGCCTTGAATGTTTTAAAAAGTATTCTCGGAGGTTTTAAGCATTTTTGAAGCAGTAAACGGAATGGCATAGCTCGCCAATTAGGAATAATCAGCGTTTCGGCTCAATAAGCGCTATAATGCAGCCTGAGGAACGGGAGCGAATGAGGTAATCTTTTAATTTCGGCCGGTAATCTTTCGAAAATTGGGCTTTTTCTTTGAATTCAGGGCAATAATCTTCGAATTCTCCGGAATAATCTTTGAATTTCAGGAATTATTCCACCACTTACTAAAAATATCCAATAAAAAGAACAGAAACATAAGATAAATAGTGCATGAAGCCATAGAACGCATTCGCAGATGATTCAACTTTTACCTCACGCCATGTTCAAAGCCCATTCACATTTCGGATGGGAGTCTGCGTCGAGCTCTACAATCAACCGCTGGGTCGAGTTAATATTCTTTTCTTCCTCTCAAATATAAAGCCGGATCTGATTCCTTAAAAGAAATCAAATCCGGCTTTACTTATATTGAATTGTTGCCCAAGTCCGGTTTGACTGACTGTTTGCATCCCCCGCTAATCATCCCCCCGGGGATACTTCTGACCGCAGATGCCGGGCGAATGTTTTTAGATGCCCCGGGGTGCAGATGTCTTCTTCGAGTAGTGGGATTTGGTAGAGTTCTTGTTCTGTGAATTTGGTTTTCATGAGCTGCAGGTATTCCTTTTCCTGATCTTTTCTTTTTTGAAGGAATTCTCCGTCGGCTGTTTCCGGGAGGATTTTGTTGACGATGAGGCCCTGAATGTTCAGTTGAACTCTTTTCATTAATTCGATGGCTTTTTCTGTTTCAAGGATCGGAAGCCGCTCGGGGATCAGGACAAATATGAATCCTGTCTTCGTCGGGTCAAGCAGGATGGAGCGGACCTGAGCGAATTTTTCCCTTCTTTTATGTAATGCATCAAATATAGGATCTTCCACCGGTTCGCCGTCATTCAGTAATTGGGAGTAGTTTTTATTTGTCTTCTTTCTTCTTTCAAGCATGCCGTCCATCCATACGCCCATCAACTCCGGAAGTGACAGGAGCCTGATTGTATGACCAGTGGGTGCCGTGTCAAAGATGATTTTATCAAAATGTTCCTTCTCCTCTAGGATGATCGATACCATCCTGTCGAATAAAGCTGCTTCCTCAGCACCTGGCGCCGAGGCAGCCATATCAATCTGCCGGTGGACCTCGTCAATCATCGACGACTTGATCATGCCCTTTAGGTTGCCTTTCACCCCTTTTATATAGGATCTAGTTTCCTGGTCGGGGTCAATTTCGAGTCCCCACAGATTGTCCCCCAGCTGCACTTTCTCCCCTCCGATATGTGTGTGGAAAATGTCCCCTAAATTGTGAGCGGGGTCTGTGGAAATGATCAGCGTCTTTTTTCCAGACTCAGCAAACATCATGGCAAGTGCAGAAGCAGAGGTGGATTTACCGACTCCTCCTTTACCTCCTACAAACACGATAGATTGTTTTTCAATTGTATTCATTCTCTCCCCTCCTTTCGCTGTATCAGCAGCATCTTATTCCCTCGAGCGGGGAATGCTCCATTCCCATCCGTAAATGCCAGTCATGAAATTTTTCCAGCATGAATGGATAAAGTTCCAATGTGTAATAAAATACCGGATTCGGCAACCCGAGCATGTCAGAATATAAAAGTAAGAAAAACAAGTCGTCCTCATCTCTTAATTCCCTTGCGATTTCTGTCTTATGGGGGTGCCGGATGATTTCATCATATAAATGAATGAGGCGCTTGAATTTTTCCAGCATAGCGGCGTTCATCACTATGTCCCCTCCCCTCAAAATAATGGAAGGGACCTTTTTGGCACTCAAAAAGGTCCCTTTTTTCAGGCTGTGAACTGTGTAGGATCTTCCCCTTTTTTCGAAAGCGAAGAAGCGGCTGTGATCAATATCCACAAAGTGAAAATCAAGATGATGCTTCCAAAGATGAATAGCAGCATATTCCCTTCCGTCTCACCGGCTCCAGACCATTCAAAGATCACTTGGTTGATCATGGCCCACAGTGTCATGAACATCAGGAACAGCATCGGGATTAAGGTCGCGATATAATTCCTTCCCTGTCTCTTGAGCCAGATGGTGATCAAGAGCAGGCTTATGCCTGCAAGCAATTGGTTGGATGTACCGAATAACGGCCATAGCAGATATCCGCCGGATCCGAACCCCTTAGGACCTTGTGGCAGAAGTGTTAGGGCTGCACTCGATACAACCGCAATCGTTGTCGCCACATGCGTTTTCGTCAATGGCATGACGTTATATTCCTCACCCAGTTCGGCGATGATATATCTCATCAACCGGACGGAAGAGTCCAGCGTCGTTGCAGCAAAGCTCACGATGATGACGGATACGATCGTGGCAGCTATATCAGCCGGGATTCCGAGACCTGCCGCCAATTGCCCTGCACCCTTGATAAATACGCCAAGTCCTGCTCCACTTGCAGCTGCAAACCCACTGTATGTAGCTTTGAACTCTGCGATATTCGGGAAAAATGTTATACATGCGATGATTGCAATCAGTGCGAGTGCCCCTTCACCCACAGCTCCCAAATACCCGACAAACCTTGCTTCTGTTTCATTATTCAGCTGCTTGGATGAAGTACCTGACGATACAAGACCGTGGAATCCGGAAATCGCTCCGCACGCGATCGTGATGAATAGCAGCGGGAACCACGAAACGTCGGCAGAACTGTTCGTCATCGGTGCCGTAATCTTAGGATTTGAAAATAATAGACCCAAATACAATAACCCTAGGCCGACTACCAGTTGATGCGAATTGATATAATCCCTCGGCTGCAGCAGCTTCCAAACCGGAAGCGTCGAGGCAATATATACATATATCATCAGGATGATGATCCATGCAAAGAATGCCATACTGGTAGAGCTTAATCCAAATAATGAAACAGCGCCTTCACCTCCGAAATACTGCACAAAATCGATCTGCAGGAATTCCACCCTGCTTGCCACGACAGCGGAAAGATACATGACTGCCAAAGCAACCAGCGACGGGAGAAGCATGCTTCCGCTCCGCTTATAAACCCTGTACCCTATCCAGACAGCCAGCGGTATTTGGATGAATACGGACAGCACACTTGCCGGGAAAGTAATGAATAAGTTCGCAATGACCCATGCAAAGACGGCATTTACCATCAATACGAGGATTAAAATAATGAATAAAAACAGAACCTTTGCCCGTTTTCCAATTAACTTGCTAGCCAGTGTCCCGACTGATTGTCCTTTGTTTCTCACAGAAAGGACGAGTGTGCCGAAATCATGAACTCCGGCAGCAAATACGGTACCGAGTATGACCCATAGAAACGCAGGCAGCCAGCCCCAATAAACCGCAATTGCCGGTCCGACAATCGGTGCAGCACCGGCTACAGATGTGAAGTGATGCCCCCACAGCACGAACTTATTTGTAGGAACGAAGTCAACCCCATCTTTATACTGATGTGCTGGTGTAACATAATCGGGATCCAATCGATAAATCCGTTCAGCAATCAGCTTAGAGTAATACTTATACCCTAATAAAAATACAATCCCCCCTATTAGTGCAAGCCAAATTCCTCCCATGATAATCCTCCTTCAACATGATATAGAGCAGGCAGTACATCCCATTTATTCAAGAAGGAAGTCTTGGTTGAAAATACAGAATTTTTAGAATGTAATGCTTACTACATTTTACATTGGCTTATCCCGATTTTCAACGGTAAGTTACATGGTGCATAAGCTGATTGAAATGATCAGGAAATTCGTCATATGAAAAAAGAACCGGATATCCATCCGGTTCCATTCTTAACTAACGATGATACTGTCTTCATCCGTCGGGTCCACCGCCTGAGGGATATCCACGGTCGTCCTTAACAGCGTTTCGTTGGTGTCATCCGTTTTGGGATGACTGGTTTCAGTCGGGAACTGAAAAGGGATCGTTTTTTTCTCCCCCGCTTTGATTGTTCCGATATCATTCAGGATGACCGTATTCAGCTCCTTTTCATGATATGGGAAATCACTGTCCTCTTTATCTTCCTCATACTTGTGAAGGAGGACAAGCCTTACCTCATTGATCGGCTGGTCTGCATTCCCTCCTTCAAGAATGACTTCCCCGTGGATGGTGTCCCCTTGTTTGATTTCGCCTTTACTGACCACGGTATCTACTTTGACATGACCGATTCCGATACTTGATAGAAATTTATTTAACACGTTTTAACCACCTTTCTCCTGATTGTGAAGTTTTACGCCCTTCTAAAATAAACAGACTTATACACATATATTGCTATCCCGATGCAGAAACTATCAATGAAACTTGATAGAAAGAAGGAATATGTATGAAAAAAACACTCATGACCCTTTTAACAGTATGTCTACTGAGCTTCGGCTTCAACGGATATGCAGCAGCTGAAGGACAGCCGGCCGCCCCGCAGAAAGTCAATCTGACAGATGACCAGAAGCAAGAATTGGACAAATTGCATCAGCAGTTATTCAACTCAAAGAAAGAACTGATCAATAAATATGTTGAATATGGTGTGTTCACGAAGGAACAAGGCGACATGATGCTCAAGAAGATGGAAGAACGCTACAAGAAACTCAAGGAAAACGGCTATATGATGAGATGGCACCATCACCAGGGAAAGAATCTTCATCCACAAAAGCAGCAATAAGAAGCTGGCCGAATCCATTTCCCCTTGGTTCCGGTTCCGCGGGATTCCTCCCTGCAGGAACCGGCATCTTCATGAATGGTTACCGCGCTTTACAGAGATCTAAGAATCTCTGCGGCTTCCTCCACTTGTTCCATACTCACATCATAATGCGTCACAAACCTGACTGCATAAGGACCGAAACCGCCTATCAAAATCCCCTTGTCCCTCAGGATCTCCACAAACTCTGCCGATGTGTTCCCTCTCTCTTTTACATCCGCTACGACAATATTCGTATCAACATCATTCATGATAGAGATTCCCTCACAGGTTTCCAGAGCTTCTTTAAGGATGGCGGCTTTTTTATGGTCTTCTGACAACCGCCCCCTCATATTAGTCAAGGCAACCAAACCGGGTGCAGCAAGTATACCCGCCTGCCTTAAGCCCCCTCCAAGCCGCTTTCTCCACTTCCTTGCCCTTTGAATAAATGAAGAGTCGCCGGCAGTGATCGAGCCGACCGGGGCCCCCAGCCCTTTCGACAGACAAATCTGCACCGTGTCACAATGGCGGGTGAATTCCTTCACATCTTTCCCTGCAGCAGCTGATGCATTAAATAACCTGGCCCCGTCTACGTGGAGGGGTATCGAATGCTTCCGTGCGACTGCATGAATTGCTTCCATATTTTCCGGCGAAACGATCGCACCGCCGGCCCGGTTGTGGGTATTCTCCAGACAGATCAGTCCCGTCTCGGGAAAATGCTGATCTACATCCCGAATTGCATTTTCAACAGCATCCGGGTCCATTGCCCCTTTTATGCCTGGAAGTGTTCTCGTCTGTACCCCCGCCAGAGCAGCAACTGCTCCTGATTCATAATAGAAAATATGCGAGTTCTCTTCGAGGATGATTTCATTTCCGGGGCGTGTATGCGTCAGAACCGCGATTTGATTCCCCTGTGTGCCGCTCGTGACAAACAATGCTTTTTCCTTGCCGAGTACCCTTGCAGCTTCTTCTTCAAGCTTTAGGACCGTCGGATCTTCCCCATATACATCATCACCCACTTCCGCTTCGAATGCCGCAAGCCGCATTTCTTTAGTAGGTTTTGTGACTGTATCGCTCCGTAAATCAATCATGGTATGTATTCCCCCGCTTTTATTATGTATTGATGATAGTATAACAAAAAAGCGCGCGAGCCGTCAGTCCGGAATACATAACCTTACTAAAATGAAAATAATTCCATTTACCTATAAAAAATATAATTATAGGAATATTCATAACATTCAGCTCTTTATTGTGTTACTATTTTAATGGGTAGTGTAAAGACACTTCGAAGTCAACGTGTTTCTTCTATAATATAAGCACGCATTCCGCCCTAACATGATAAATAAGGAGTAAGAAGATGAATATCGGCTCTAAAATCCGCTTCCACAGACAAAAAAAGAACCTGACACAAGAAGAATTATCAAAGGGGATTATTTCGGTATCATATCTTTCAAAGCTCGAGAATAATCAAGTCTTCCCGTCTGAAGAGATCATTCAGTTGTTATGTGAACGCCTTGGCGTATCTTCCCTTCAGAACGATGAGCAGGAATTGAATAAACTGCTTGAGAAATGGAACCGCTCCCTCCTTTGGAAAGACCTAGAGGCAGCCGAATCATACCATGATGAAATAAAAAAACTGCTGAATGAAACGGATGACCTGACTCCGCAGCTTTTATATAAAATACTCTTTATTCGTTACCAATTGATCCATTCAGACCTTGAGAGTGTCCGCACGAACCTGGTCCGCATCCATAGTCATTATAAGGAATTAAACGATACACTGAGATTTTACTACCACAGATATAAAGGCAATTACTACTATGCAGTACAACAATATGACAAAGCCCTCACAGAATTGAAAGAGGCCGAAACCTACTATGTTCTGGGCAGTGTAACAAATGAAGAAGAACGGGCTGATCTCTATTATTTATTCAGCCTCGTCCTTACGAGATTGAATATGTACAGGCTTGCGATCTATTACGGGGAAAAATCATTGTCCATCTTCCAGGGGGTGTACTTTCAGCAAAGGTGTGCTGAAGTCCACTTGCTCCTGGGTATTTGTTACAGAAGGATCCGATACAGTGAAGAAGCCCTCAAACATTATGATTGGGCAAATTTCATAAGCAAATCAATCAACTACAACAGACTCACATCCATGGTGGAGCAGAATCTGGGCTACTTAAAGTCGGTCATGAATAAAAGCGAAGAAGCGATCCAGCATTATTTAAGAAGCATCGAGTTAAAGGAATCTGACGTGGAAGGAAAGCTCAATTCCATTTTGGCACTTGTAAAAGAATACTATAAACTTAACCGCTTCAATCAGGTACGCTACTGGCTTCCTAAGGGGCTCGCACTTTGCTCAAAGGACGTGTTCCCGGGTAAATATTATCAATTGTCGTATTATCAGTACGCGTTGGATGATTTCCCGACAGGCTTTGAACACTTCATGAAGGAATATATCCTGCCCTACTTCAAAGAAAACGGTGAACAGCTTTTATATGCCGAGTATTCTAAATTCCTTGGTCAATATTATCAGGGAGTTAGGAGATATAAAAATGCAGCATTCCACTTAAAGGAATCCAATTCCATTTATGAAGAGATGCTGTCCTTATAGGGAGGTGAGAATGTGAAAAAAATGAAACAACTCGTTATCGCTGTAAGTCTGACCGCAATGGCGCTCGGTGGGGTGGTTGTGATCAATTCCCCAGAAGAAGATTTCCCGCCATACAGCGTGAAACAATAATCTTATAAACAGAAAGACTGGTTAGCCTATAACCAGTCTTTTCGTTCGTTTATTGCAAGTTGCGCGGCGGCTCTATTGTATGTGATTCCAATGCCACTTCCTTAAACAAGTCATTCCCTTCCTCTTTGTTCTTGCCATTAACGGGTGACTGCGGTATATACTGCTGTCCATTCAAGGAAAGGCTCCCGATCAATTGCCTAAGTGCAAAAACTTCTTGTTTCAAAAGATGTACATCATTATTTGTAGCCGGCCGGCTGCTTTCCTTAAGAATGAATCCCACTTGGCCGTTCGGTTCCAACGTTGCTTCTTGGACATCCGATAGCTTGCTGATCTGGTTCTGCCTCAGTTTCATTTCCAGTTGATCAACGGTAAGCCTGAGTTTTTTCAGGGTATCCGTTTGCAGTTCCCCGTCTTTTATCAGCACCTTCGACCTTCCTGTGATGAACTTTTCAATCCAATCTGCCTTGATTTGCATATATTCAATCACAACCAGGGAAACCACAAGGATCAACCCCACAAACAAAGTGGTCCATATACTCTCCCCTGCAATCGGCTGAACAAGCAGGGACCCGATCCCGATCATAATCACGACTTGGGCAAGGGACATCTGCGAAATAGACTTCCTGCCTGCAATCCGCAAAAGGAGTGTTCCTCCGAGAACTACTAGAATGGCCTTCCAAATTAAATGGATATCCAACATGATCACTTCCTTCATATAGATTTATCTTTTGAAATCATGCCGAAAATATCCATCAAATAAATAGAAATTTTCAGAACAAAGATATATAGTTAAAAAGGTAGATACCAAAGGGGGAATAAAACAATGAACACACGTTACAATGAAAATTTAGAGAGATACGCCGACCTCATCGTCAGAGTCGGCCTGAACATCCAGGAAGGACAGCAGGTACTCATTTCTGCGCCTGTCACTACATATGAATTCGTGCGCATGGTCACGAATAAAGCATACGAAGCCGGGGCACTCCATGTCATGACGGACTTCTACGATGAAGAATTGAAGAAAATCAGACTGGAAAAATCCAGTGTGGAAGGGTTGAAAGTATACCCTCATTGGAAGCAGAAGGGGTACATTGAGATGGCCGAGAACAATGTTGCACTCTTGAACCTCATCGCTCCTGACCCGTCCCTTCTCAAGGATGCCGATCCTGAGCGGGTAGCGTTACTCAATAAAGTGGGTGCAGAAGCATCCAAAGAGTTCTCGTCCTATATCGGCGGCGGAAAAATCAGCTGGCTGATTGCGGCCTATCCGACACGACAATGGGCTGAAAGTGTGTTCCCTGGCTTAGAAAGGGAAGATGCAGTCGAGAAGCTATGGGAAAATATCTTCTACACCACCCGGACGGACCGCGAAGAAACAGTGGACCGGTGGGAAAAGCATATTGGCGAACTGAATAAAAGAGCCCGCCTGCTTAATGAAGCTGGCTACCGCAAACTGCATTATAAAGGACCGGGGACCGATTTGACGATTGGATTCCACCAGCAGACGAAGTGGATCAGCGCTCAGTTCACGAATGACCGCGGGACTCCGTTTGTACCGAACCTGCCGACGGAAGAAGTATTCACGATCCCGGACAGAACGAGTGTGAATGGAATCGTTTCTTCAACGAAACCGCTCAATTATGCAGGTACATTAATCAAAGACTTCACGCTGACCTTCAAGGACGGGAAGGTAGTCGATTTCTCAGCGCAAGAGGGATATGAAACATTAAAAAATCTTCTGGCTGCGGACGAAGGTGCTTCATACCTCGGAGAAGTGGCGCTTGTCCCACATGACTCACCGATTTCAAACACGAACATCATCTTTAATAACACACTCTATGATGAAAATGCTTCATGCCACATCGCACTCGGACGTGCACTGTCCGTCTGCGTTGAAAATGGAAACAACCTGACAGAAGAAGAATTGAATGACGTCGGCTTCAACCAAAGCATGATCCACGTTGACTTCATGATTGGCTCCAATGAATTGAATATCGATGGAGAAAAAGCGGATGGCACCCTGGAGCCTATCTTTAGGAATGGAGATTGGGTGTAGATCATTGTTTATAGTCGCCGGATAATGTAAAAGTAAAAATGTAAACCCGAACATGATTCGAATTTTTTGTGTGAAATTCGGATTTGTTCGGGTTTTTTGTTAGTTTGAATGTTTTTATAAAGTGATTTTTGTAACGGTGAGGGGTTTTTTGGGTGGTAAATGGTTCGCATGGTATACCCTGGCAGGTGTTTGTAATCCATTTTGGGAAGTTATGATCCTAGTCCGAGATTTACGATCCTGTTTGTGGAATTACGATCCTAATTAGAAAAATACGTTCCTAAATAAAAATTTATGATCCTAATTCCAAATATATGATCTCATGAGAATGATTCTAAATAACTCCCACTATCCCATGTAGACCTCTCTCCTTAATTAATTTCCATAAATTACATCCATTATGACAATAAAATTTCATTTATAACATTTTCAATACCCCTTCTATCGCTTACAATAATAATATAGGGATTAAAGGAGCGATACATTTGTCAACCTTCACGAATAAACATACATTGGTTTGGAGCGGGCTGATATTGGCCACTCTTTTCATCATATTCACGATATTTAAATCATCCAACGTACAATCAAGCGAAAAAGCTTTGACGGCAGTGGAGAAATATCCAACTGTGTTTGTACATGGATACAAAGGGACCTATAATTCATTCAGAACGATGCTGGACCGCTTTGAACATCATCATGGCTGGGGAAAAAAGACACTGGAGATCTATGTGTCCGAGAACGGAAGCGTCTCCTATAAAGGTACCATTCCAAAAAACCCTTCCTCCCCTCCTTTGGTCCAGGTCATTTTCGAAGATAATCGGGCAGCACTCGACAAACAGGCAATATGGCTGGAAAATGCATTGAAGCTTATGCATCACAGCTTTCAGGTCGATAACATCAATCTAGTCGGTCATTCGATGGGCGGACTCGCTTCCACCAAATACCTGGAAAACGCCCGGGGTAAAGATTTTCTGCCTGCGACCCACAAGTTCATAACCATCGCCACCCCATTCGAAGGCGTGACGAAAGATTCTTATGATCAAATCAATACCGGGGCGGCCGTCATTGATTTAAAACCACAGTCCAGAGCGCTTAAACACCTATATCTCAATCGGCATATGATCGATCCGGGAATCAAGATCTTATCCATCGCAGGTTCCGGGGACGACGTCGTGAACGTACCAAGCGCACTCGGAAGTGAAAAACTGTTTGACCAAAATGAATTTTCATCCCAAATTGTATACGACCCGACCATCTCACACAGCGGACTCCATGAAACCACAAAAGTCGACAGGCTCCTCGGTGATTTTTTATGGGGGAAATAGTCATTGTAAGAGACTAGGATAGAACTTTATTGACTAAATAAAACCCGAATAAATTGCTAAGAGGCGAATTCATTCGGGTTTTTAATTTTTCATGTACACTCTTAGATTTAGCTATTACCAGCGGTTGATTGGAGTGCAAGACGAAGTCTCCTAACAGAAAAGCGGAAGGGCTTTGCAAAGAGGCTTATGACATTTGCCTCTAAGCCCTGCAGCTGGCCAGTCACGCTATGCTTAAAATGGGTAGGAGGCTCCCCACCCGCCCGCGAAAAGCGAAGTGTTGCACGGAAATCATAAGCGTTATTGAGAGTCTTTACTTATTTAGTTTATTTCCAGCCTTTTTTAATACCCCCCTCCTCCCCTCTCACCTCTCAATCCCCGGTTGCGTAAAATCCCCAGAAGTTCTATACTACACAAGACTATAGTTAAGTAAGGATGAAGTGCATGACTGCTGAAATCATGATAAAACCCAACCCAAAATTCACAAAACAATTTCAAAAAGGATTTCCCCTTTTGAATAAGGATAATGTTCTGACGGACCTGAATGACCTTGTGGAAGGGACGATCCTTACTCTGACAGATTCCAAAAGGAACTTCATTGCAAGGGGATATTACGGTAAGCAAAATAAAGGACTCGGCTGGCTTGTCAGCTGGAAAGAGCAAGAAGCGATCGATGGGGCATTCTTCGATCGGAAGCTCCAAAATGCCGTAAATCAAAGGCTTCATTTTTTCTATGATGAAGACACGACTGCATTCCGGGTCTTCAATAGTGAAGGGGACGGCTTCGGCGGTATTACCCTTGATTACTTCGAAGGATATTACCTGATCCAGTGGTACAGTAAAGGGGCCTACTCTTTTAAAGAAGATATCATCTCGGCCATTAAGAAACTTCCGAATTATAAAGGGCTTTACCAAAAAAAGCGCTTTTCAATTGAAGGAAAGTATGTGGATGAAGATGATTTTGTTGACGGTGATCGTCCTTCCTTCCCTCTTCTTGTGAAGGAAAACGGGGTCCAGTTTGCAATCTACCTGAATGATGGTGCAATGGTTGGCGTGTTCCTCGATCAGCGGGAAGTAAGAAAACGTATCCGGGATGAATACGCAGATGGTAAAAAAGTGCTTAATACTTTCTCATACACGGGGGCTTTTTCGGTATTCGCCGCCCTGGGAGGCGCTGCAGAAACTACAAGCGTCGACTTGGCAAACCGCAGCCTGAGTAAAACCATCGAACAATTCAGTATCAATGGAATAGACTACGAATCCGAGAATATCATCGTGGAAGATGTGTTCAAATATTTCAAGTTCGCGGTAAAAAAAGAACTCTCCTTTGATATGGTCATCCTGGATCCGCCGAGCTTTGCCCGCTCTAAAAAACATACCTTCTCTGCTTCAAAAGATTATAAGGATCTTTTAAAAGAAGCCATTGCCATCACCAAAAAAAATGGTGTGATCGTCGCTTCAACGAATTGCAGCACGTTTGATATGAAAAAATTCAAGGGATTTATTGATAAAGCATTCAAGGAAACGGGCGGTTCTTACAAATTGCTGGAGGAATACTCCTTGCCTGAGGACTTCAAGACCATCAATCAATACAAGCAGGGCGACTATTTAAAAGTGGTATTCATCAAGAAATACTGAGTTTGAGGGAAGTTTCATTTGAAACTTCCTTTTCTTTTTCTATGTGGTTCTTTTCGTATACTTTGTTGCTATACCTGAACTTGGGTATTTTCGGGTTGTCCACCCGTCTCTTGTTGAAGCTTGAGTTCGAAAAGAGCAATTTCACATGCTGTATTCAGGTTATAAACCTATATACAAAAAGAAATAATCTTTTAGAAAACAGCTTTAAATGAAAATTACGGGTCATGATGGGTAAACTTGTATACGACAATATGTTTTCTAAATGACACAGGAAATTTCCCGTAATTCAACAGAGGAAATAATGACAGAATAATCTGTCATTATTTCCTCGGAAACCGCAAGAAGCGACAAATGTTATGGGTCTTTGTAGAAATCTATCGAATATGGGGTGTTAATGTTGAATAAAGCAATATTTCTGGATCGTGACGGGGTCATCAATGAAGTGAAAACAAAAAGAGTGAAGTTCGTGAACAAGCCGGAACAGTTTTATTTCCTCGAAGGTGTGAAAAAAGCAGTTACATTATTATCCGATGAAGGATATATGTTGTTTGTCGTGACGAATCAAGGCGGAGTCGGTCTTGGATACTTATCTCATGAGCATCTGGAGCAGATTCATGACTTTATGGTTGGAGAACTTGAAACGGCAGGCGGGAAGATTCATGAGGTTTCATGCTGCACCCATAAGCCCCATGAAGGCTGTGCATGCAGGAAACCTGAGCCGGGCATGATTTTGGATCTTGCTGAAAAATACGATCTGGATCTTGATTCCTCCTATATGATCGGCGACAGGGAACCTGACATCGAGGCCGGGCGTAAAGCCGGATGCAAGACCATTTTGATATCCGGCTCCCCTTCCCCTCTCTATGGTGCCGATTACGTATTTCCCTCGTTAAAAGAAGCGGCTGACTTCATAATAGAGTGATGTGCTGTATCCCCTCTCTTTTCAGGGGATGCTTTTTTTTTACCACCGCAGCCTGAAATGCTTATCACACCGCACATTCCCTTCCTGTTTTATCGTTTACCTATTGGGGAATTCTATGATAGAGTACTATGGGAATGATTTCTAAAGGGAGGGATACATTTGGAGCAGCATGAACTGTTGGAAATCGTTAAAAACGTATATCCATTTGATGTACTGACAGAAGATCAACTGCATTATATTATTTCAGGTTCAAAATATACAACCTTTAAAAAAGGGGAATTTCTCTTTCATGAAGATGAGACGGTAGAGGAACTGGATATTTATTTTCTTGTCTCCGGACTTGCGAAAAATGTCCTTCACCGTTCAAGCGGAAAACAATATTCATTGCGCTTCTACTACCCAGGTGATCTGATCGGGATCATGATTATGCTGACAAGCGGGGAAATGACGTTCTCTGTTCAGGCTATGGAAAATTGCAATGTCTTCCGGATTCAGAAAAGCAGGCTCCTCGATATCATGACGAGGAATAATGATTTTTCGAAAATCATCTTTGAAAGCATCGGAAACCGCATGAAGACGCTTTATGACGAAATCAAATCGAAATCCTCCGACCAGGATGATGAAAATATCACGCTTTTCCGGACCAAGGTACATAATCTGATGGACTCCCCTTCTTTCATTCATGAAGAGGACTCGATTCTAGAAGCTGCAAACGTGATGAAAGACAGGGATACATACGGGCTCGTCGTCGTGGATTCAGATAAAACCTTAAAAGGGATTCTCACGCAGAGGGAAATCCTCTCCTATATCACCGAACCCGACCGGCGGGAAAAAGTGAAAGACTGGATGAAGAGGAATCCTTTCTGGATCCGGGATGAATCCTTTGCTTATGAAGCACTCTCTTATTTTAAGCATGAAGAAGTAGATTTCGTTCCGATCATGCGGAATGATGCCGTTGTAGGTGTTTTGACAAGCACCTCTTTCTTGAATATCCAGGATTCCAACTACCTGGATTTATCGTACCGCATCCAAAAAGCGGTTAAAAATGAAGACCTGGTTCAGCTTGCAACCGTTAAAAGTGAGACGTTCCAGCAATTCATCGGAGACCTCCTCCACCAGGAAAGCCCCGGTTATGATGTATGTGAAGTAATCAGCAACTATAATGACCGCCTGCACAGGAAAATCATACAATTGACGGAGAAGGAGATGCGAGAAGAAGGATACGGACGCGCTCCGATCAATTACTGCTTCATCGTCATGGGCAGCCAGGGCCGGAGTGAGCAGGGATTCCACACCGACCAGGATAACGGAATCATCCTTGACGATTACAGCCATCTATCGGATACGAAAAGAGTGGATTCATACTTCCAGGCATTCACCGAAAAATTAAATCAAAAGCTTGATGCATGCGGATTCCCTGAATGCACAGGCGGAATCATGGCAAAGGAGCAAAAGTGGAAGCGGTCTTATACCGATTGGAAAAAAGCAATCGATGATTGGCTGCATGAAATTGACGCGCAGGAAGTGCAGAACACGACCATGTTCTATGATTTCCGTCCGATCTATGGGGATTATTCAATTGCAGAGGAAATCCGCCGTTATCTTGCCGAAAAATCAAAACGTTCACTCAGCATGCAGCAGCTTTTGAGAAAAGACGCCCTACGCTTCAAGCTCCCTGTCGGACCACTTGGGAGGGTCAATCTTAAGCCGAAAAACCACTTATTCAACATTAAGAAATCCGGCCTCATGCAAATCGTCAACATGATTCGGATCCACTGCGTCAAATATGGGGTTAAAGAAGTGAATACCATCAAAAGGGTGAATGCACTGAAGAACATGCAGGCTTTCCACCCCAGGGATGCCGAAAATGTCAAATTGGCCATGCATATTCTGTTAACCCTGCGTACACGGCAGAATCTTAAAGAGTTAAAAGAAGGCAAACCGCTCAGCAATGATATTGATGTACGTGAATTATCAAAAGATGAACGGCAAAGATTGAAGGAAGCCATCCAGATTGCAAACCGATTACAGCAAGTGATGGAAATAAGCTTTAACAGAAATCGGGTGGTCTGATGAATGATATCGGAATTAATGTAGGCTTTCGGATCATAAAGTATTATTTATGGCAGCAGTTCTTCTTCCGTGCCCAGTTACGGGAAGAAAAAGCACGGCCGTCTTACTACAAAATCTCCGAAACCTTAAAAGAATTTGAAACTGAAAAATTCACTTTCCAGAAGAAACACTTGAATGATTGCACGTTCACTATTTTCGACCTTGAGACGACAGGATTCTTTCCCGAAGTCGGGGATGAAATCATTTCAATCGGAGCCGTGAAGTTTTTCAATGGGTCTGTACAGGAAAAAGAAACCTTTTATAAAGTCATCGACCCACTTCAAACGGTGTCCAGAGAAACCAAAAAATTCACGGGTCTGAGAAGGAAGGATTTCAAGCATGCTGTAAAATTCCCTGTCGGATTGAAGCAGTTCCTTGAATTCGCCAAGGGCACGATTTTGGTGGCCCATCCAGCCAGTTTTGATATCAATTTCCTCCAAAAGCGTGTGAATAAATGGGAACTCCCCTCGTTCTATCCCGAATACATCGATTCATTCGCGCTTGCAAATGCATTGATGCAGAGGAATGACTGTTATTTGGATGCTATGGTAGCGAAATTTGGAATTAGAAAAAGGACCCGCCACCATGCACTGAATGATGCCATCATGACAGCTGAATTATTTGAGGAACTGCTTAAGCTTTGCCATCAGCAAGGTGTGCATTCTGTTCAAGC
Organism: Rossellomorea oryzaecorticis; assembly: GCF_045897515.1. Lineage (NCBI taxonomy): Bacteria > Bacillati > Bacillota > Bacilli > Caryophanales > Bacillaceae > Rossellomorea > Rossellomorea oryzaecorticis. The sequence continues at coordinate 23,129 of NZ_JBJOSA010000018.1, forward strand.
ATTGCATGAGTGTATTGATGGCCATGAATGAACTTTTTCAATTAACAAAAAAACTCCCCGAAGATTAATCGGGGAGTCCTGCTTTGTTATTATCGGATTTGACCTGTACCATGCATCATATATTTGATTGTTGTCAATGCAGGGAGACCCATTGGTCCTCTTGCATGCAATTTCTGTGTGGATATGCCGATTTCTGCACCGAAGCCCAATGCTCCTCCGTCAGTGAAACGGGTGGATGCATTATGATAGAGTGCTGCTGCATCGACAAGCGTCATGAACCTTTTAGCCGTTTCTTCATTTTCAGTCACGATCGCTTCTGAATGTTTTGTGCCATATTGTTCGATATGGTCAACTGCATCATCAAGATTTCCAACGACCTTCACTGCGATATCAAGGCTTAAATATTCGTTCGCCCAGTCTTCTTCACCAGCAGGCTTGGCACCGTCAATAGCAGCTGTTACTTTTTCATCTCCATGGATGGACACATTATATCCAGCCAATTTTTCAGTTAATGCATCTTTGTGTTCATTGAACCATTCTTCATGAATGATGACTGTTTCAGCTGCATTACACACAGCGGGACGATCAGTCTTGGCGTTGATGAGGATGTTTAATGCCTTCTCCACATCAGCCTCTTTATCAATATAAATGTGGCAATTTCCTACGCCAGTCTCAAGCACTGGCACTGTCGCATTATTGACGACTGCATTGATAAGGGCACCGCCGCCGCGTGGAATCAACACATCGATATGCTCCTTCATGGTAAACAGTTCATTCGCTGCTTCACGGTCTGTCGTATTGATGAACTGGACCGCTTCTTTAGGGATGTCTGTCTGTTCCAATGCATCATGCATGACGTCTACAATCGCTTTGTTGGAAGTGATGGCATTTGAACCGCCTTTGAGTACGATTGCATTTCCTGATTTCAATGCAAGCCCTGTTGCATCCACTGTCACATTTGGACGGGCTTCATAAATCATACCGATCACACCCAGGGGTACGGTCACCTTTTGCACCTGAAGCTGGTTTTCAAGGGTCCAGTCTGAAACAACCTTGCCAGTCGGATCTTCCAGGTCAGCGACTTGTCTGAGTCCGTTAGCGAAATCTTCCACTCGTTCTTTCGTCAATGAAAGACGATCCATGAATGCTTCTTCGAATCCTTTTTCGCGTCCTCTTTGCAGATCTTTTTCGTTTTCATCCAGAATGGTCTGGTAGTTTGCATCCAGGTGATCGGCAAGTTTATGCAATGCTTTGTTTTTTTGTTCGGTTGTCAGTAAGCTTAGTGTTTTTGCCGCTTTTTTTGCCATCATTGCTTGTTTTTTTACATCAGTTTTTTCGATTGTTAAAGTCATCAAATGCCTCCTGTTATAGTTTAAAATACCATTTGTCTCTGTTTAAGCCTTCTTTAGACCGCTGTTGATTTCCGTGCAAGACTTCGCTTTCCGCGGGCGGATGGGGAGCCTCCTCGGCTTCGTCACCGGGGTCTCCCCTACTCCGCATTTCCCGCAGGAGTCTGCGACTTGCACTCCAATCAACCGCTGGTAAAGAACTGTTATAAAGTCAAAGAATCGTAAAAATCATGCTCAGGATTAACATACCTGAAAATCAATGTTTATTTAGCTTACACCCCAACCGGGATTGGTACTTCGATGTGGCAGACGAGGTGGTCGATTTCTACGGCGATTTGGTCGTCTTTGATTTCGGATGGGTTTTTGAGCTGGCCTGAACGGAAGTTGACCATTCCTAGTCCGATTTCTTCGTTATTACTGTCCAGAATCCGAACGACTGCCCCTTTATCGAAGCGTCCTTTTACTGTATAGATATCGTTTATTGTCAGGCTTTCTTTTCTTTCAAGGATTCGGTCTTTCGCCTCTAAGTCAATGGTGATTTCACCTTCAGGACCTGAGTTGAATGCAATCCATTGCTTCTTGGAATCGAGATTCACTGCATCATCTGCAGATTCGAAATACGTACCTTTCGCTGTATGCTGCACAGCGTCATAGATGATGTTCGTGTTGCCTGATTTACCAAGGAATGCAGGGATTCCTGATGCCATTGTAATTTTGAATGCATCAATTTTAGAACGCATGCCGCCGGTTCCAACCGAACTTCCCGGTTCACCGGCCATATCTTCAATGTCCTCGCTGATTTCAGTTACACTTTCCAGTAATTCAGCTTCAGGATTCTTGCGCGGATCGGAATCGTATAAACCGTCGATGTCGGACAGGATAATCAATTGATCAGCGTCAACCAATGCTGCGACTTTCGCTGAAAGCGTATCGTTGTCTCCGAACTTCAATCGATCTACTGTTACCGTATCATTTTCGTTCACAATCGGGATGATTCCTCGTTCAAGCAGTACATTGATTGTGTTGCGCGCATTATTATAGCGGTCTTCATCTGAAAAATCACTACGAGTAATCAGAATTTGAGAAGCAACGTATCCGTGTGAAATAAATAGATCAGAATATGCTTCAATCAATAAACCTTGCCCGATTGCGGCTGCAGCCTGCTTCTCAGGTAATGAGCTTGGGCGCGTAAGGCAGCCTAATTTCCTGTAACCGGCAGCCACTGCTCCTGAAGACACAAGTAATACTTCATGGCCGTCATCTTTCAGACGCACCACTTCGTCCACCAGGCGTTCGAGCTTCCTTCTGCTCATTTCTCCGTGAAGACTTGTCAAAGAACTGCTTCCAATCTTGATCACAATACGTTTCTGCTTGTTTTCTTGGGACATCCAATCACTCCTAGTAAAAAGGTCCGCCCCTCGTCCCTTCATTGTGATGAGGGACGGACTTGTATTTCTGTTAAGCTTCGTACATTTATATAAATGGTAATTTTATATTTGAGGTTTGGTTTTTGTCTTATTTTAGTTTGTCACGAGTTGACGGGACTGTAATTCAGAGCTAATTTCCTTCGATCTTTTTTCTGCTCCTTTTACAGCTTCTGAGATAGCTTTACCTCCGCCGAATTGTGCAAGTGCATCAAGGCCGGCAGCTGTTGTGCCATTAGGGGATGTTACGTTTTCTCTTAGTTGTGTTGGTGTTTCTTCTCTTTCCAGCATCATTTTGGCTGCCCCGAAAATGGTCTGTGCACCGATTTTCCGTGCCATTTGAGGATCAAGTCCGGCTTCTGCTCCTGTCTTTTCGATGTGTTCCATTAAATAATAGAAGTAAGCTGGTCCGCTTCCGGCAATCCCTGTGAAAATATCCATCTTACTTTCATCGATTACATACACTTCACCGATACTTGATAAAAGTTCTTTCGCATTCATCATATCTTCTTCTGAAGTGAATCTGCCGGCACTGATTGCTGTAGCAGACTCTTTAAGCATACTTGACGTATTCGGCATCACGCGGATGACAGATTGACCGCCGGGAAGCTGTTCTTCCATGTGTGATGTCGTGATTCCTGCCAGCACCGACATGATGACTGTATCGCTCTTGACGAGATGATTGATTGAATCCAGCGCTTTATCTATATCCTTTGGTTTCATTGCAAGGATGAGGATATCGATTTCGCTGAACGGAAGTTGATCCTTCAATAATGTGCGTACACCGTACTTTTCATTTATTTCCTGAAGTTTTTCTTTGTTGCTTCGGTTGGAGACAATGATTTGATCCTTAGCAATCTTTCCACTCTGTACCGTTCCGGAAATCATTGCTTCAGCCATATTACCTGCACCAAGAAAAGCGATTGTTTTATTTTTCAACAAAAATATCCACTCCGTTTCTTTCATTTAATAAGGTTGTTTTTCAGTTATGTTTTTATTTTTAATGTTATTTTTTGTTTTCAATGTTTGTTTTGTCCTGTGCTTTGTTCACAACGTTTATAATCGTAACACGCTGGTAAATGATATCAAGGCGATATCCGGAAGTAGTAAGGAATACGCCGAAAAAGAAAGTGGAAGCGTTGTCATTCCCATTTATGTGGTTCAAATGCCTTCTGAGAGCTTCAAATCACTAATAATCCCGTATAATCAGAATTATTGGATTTACAATTGGGGATTAAGCGGGGTTTTGAGGGGGTGAGTTGAAGGACTATAGCCGTTTGGTTGGGGAATCTTTTAATTTTGACCTTTAATCTTCGAATTTTGACCGATAATCTTTTAATTACGGCTGATAATCTTTCGAAACCGGCCAATAATCTTTTAATTTCAGCGATAATTCCGTCACTTGGAAAAATAAGTTAAAAACGACCTCAATATACATTAAGGAAGCGGCACACCACAATCAGGCCCGCCAATCACGCCTCCACACTTCAATCAACGCCCAAGCACCCAATCATCACCCCACTCTCCTACAAAAAAATGCACATCAGACAAAAACGTCCGATGTGCATTCTTAACCATTTTTCAATTATTATTCCGTCACTTCATCGGAGCTCTTTCCATTCAGGAAATCCTTCAATGCCTGGATGTTTTGATCAAAGTCCAATTCGATGACTGATCCGACTCCCTCGTAGCTTCCGAAATCATAGGAGCCCTCGACCGGGATTGTCAGCTTGTCGATTTCATCCTTGTTACTTAACAAGACATCTTTGACCAGCGATATTTGATCGAGTTTGCTCATATTCGTCTGAATGTAAGGCTGGATGGAACCGGCAAGTTTCGGCAGCTTCGTGACACCGCCGACGCTGAGTACCTCTTCTTTAAGTGCGGTGATGACTTTTTGCTGTCTCTCAACCCGTCCAAAGTCACCTTCTGCATCATGACGGAATCTTGCGTATCCCAATAACTCTTTCCCGTGCAGCTTCTGCACCCCTGGCTGAAGCGAAACTCCGATGTTTTCAGACATCGCTTTCTCTACATCCATTTCAATCCCTTCAGGGGCAAGAATATCTACGGATTGTTCAAATCCTTTGAAATCGACCATCATATAATACTGGATGTCGATATCAAAGTTATGCTTTATCGTTTTGCGCAGCAATTCAGGGCCTCCGAGATAGAACGCTGTGTTCAACTTATAATTCTGGTATCCCGGGATCTCCACATAAATATCACGCATAAATGAAACCAGTTTCGTTTCATTGGTCTTAGGATCGACTTGAGCGAGCATCATGGTATCTGTACGGGATTTCTCCTCGCCCCTGCTGTCAACGCCCAACAGCAATACATTTATCTTTCCGTTTTCGTCTTTAACACCATTGAATTTATAGTCCTTCATATTTTGTTCACCATCGGCCATTTGATAGCCTCTATAAAATTGAAACGCAGAATAACCCACTAAACAAAAAATGATCAATAATAGCACTAATATTATTTTTCTGCCTCTTTTTTTCTTCGTTTTTTTACGGTCGAGTCTTGATTCCATTGTTCCACCTTCTTTGTTAAATGAAATGGCAGCAAGCTATTGAAAGATTTTACTCTACATTCCCCGGTAACTCAATACTCAGGTTATGGAGCAGCATGCATGAATTACCAAAGGGACAAGAATATATAGTTCATACTACCATAACTGGCAGGATATATCTCTAAAATTTCGTGCTTCCAGCCTAGGATAAAATGGTCCCCGCCTTTTAGAAAGTCCGTTTAATTGGTCCTAAAAGGTATTACCCTTACAAAAAAAGATTAAACCACTGGCCACTAAAAAAGCCGGGCCCCTATCCTTAAATAGAGATCCAGCCCACAATTCGCACATTTTCATGATTTGCGCGATCTTTTCCTGTACGATTCAATAGCTTTCTTCGTCGTTTCGAATACGCCTTTTCCAATCAGCCGTCCAAGCGGTGTCACGCTGCCGGCAAAGGGGTAGGATGTCCCCTGGTGGGTCGATGCGATCAGGATGCTGTCCGTCGGTGTTCCCGTGGCAAGGGTGCCTGTTCGGTGGTCAACGACATTCTGCTCCTGCATCGCTTTTACTTTCGCTTCGGTGGAAATGACCAGCGCCTCGATAAAGGCTTCATCCGAAAGCCTGCCGTTTACGAAAACCCATGTATTGATCGTACCCGGCCTCAGCTCTTGGGGATACTCATGTACTGCAGTCACATCCACTGCATTTCCGACGCCTGCTGTCACGACGACAAAGATCGAATGTCCTTCCATCAAATACGAGTCATATGCCACATCTTCGAGATTCACCGCCGTCATCATTCCCACTGTAAAAGATGGATCGAGATCGTTTCCCACTAGAAAATTCATCATATCTTCTCTGTAATCGGTGCAATCATAATGTGGTGACACGTATCTGTTCACCACATTTTTATACCATCCAAATCCGGATCCGGTCACGCCTGAAGACATACACTTCATATGGACTGGCGACCGATAGGTGATCATTTCAGGTGTAACATGCAAGAAAGCCTCCCCCGGCTGAGCTGCTTCCGCTGCCGGATTGTCTTCGGGAAGGATGACAATCTGCGGTTTGGCCACCTGTGGATGGGCTTGCTTATGTACTTCTGTAGCGTATACTTCCCTTATATGTTCTTCCTTTAATACTTCTTCCGGATGATCGACTATTTTCGTTTCACCCTTATTCAGCATGATGAGGCGGTCGCAATAAAGGCTTGCCAGGTTCAAATCATGGAAAATCGAGATTACGGTCAATCCCTGGTCTTTTGTTTGTTTTTTCAATAATTCCAGCAAATTCTTTTGATAGGAAAGATCCAAATGATTGGTCGGTTCATCGAGCAGGATGACTTTTGGTTCCTGTGCAAGCGCCTGTGCGAGATACACCCTTTGCTTCTCCCCTCCGGAAAGCTCGTCCAGCCTCCGGTCCTGAAGGGCTTCGACCCCGGTTTGCCTCAATGCCTGCTGAACGATTTCTTCATCTTGGGGGGAAACCGACTTAAATAACCCATTTTGATGAGGATAACGACCCAGCATGACCGTCTCCTTCACCCTGTAGGAAAAGGAGTGCGAGGTAATCTGGGGAAGCACGGCTACAAGTTTCGCCAGCTCCTTGGATGAATAATGATTCAACGGTTTCCCGTTCAATCGAATGGTCCCTGCAGTATGAGGAAGGATGCCCGACAAAGCCTTCAAAAGAGTCGTTTTCCCGCTGCCATTCGGCCCAAGGATACCGAAAAACTCACCTGTGCCTACATGAAAATCAATGTTTTCCACAACGGATGCATCCTCATACCCAACGGAAATCTGATGGACTTCAAGCATGTTATCCCCCCTTCTTCTTGATCAGAATATAAGCAAAAATCGGTGCCCCGATCAAAGCAGTGATCACTCCGATCGGCAATTCGGATGGACTGATAATCATTCGGGACACGAGATCGGCCACCACGAGGAATGCCCCGCCAATAATGATGGAGAGCGGCAGCACATGCGAATGATCGTATCCAATGATCCTCCTGATAAAGTGAGGGATCACCAGTCCGACAAATCCGATCGTCCCTGAAACGGCAACGGCCGCACCTGTCAATGTGCTTCCCGCAATCAGAATCAAGTATTTTCTCTTCTGAACGGAAATCCCTATATGACGGGCCTGTTCTTCACCGAAGCTCATCCCGTTCAATTCTTTTGCATTGAACATCAAAATCAACGTTCCCAGAATAAAAAATGGCAGGACAATAAAAATATAATCCCAGCCTCTCATTGATACACTGCCGAGCAGCCAACCGATGATCTGCCTCAGCTCTTCCCCTGATAAAGCGATCATGAGGGAAATGACAGAGCCGAGAAATGAGCTGAAGATGATTCCTGTCAGTATGATCGTTTCCACCTTCATCGTTCGGTCGACCTTCCTTGCGAACCCCAATACGAGGAATACAGTGAACAATGATCCTATGATACTGAGTACAGGCAGCGTGAATAAACCGAGAAACGGTAGGCTTATATTAAAAAAGAGGGTGACGACCGCTCCCACCGATGCACCTGAGGACATTCCAAGGGTATACGGATCAGCGAGTGGATTCCGCAGCAGCCCTTGAAAGGAGGCCCCGGCAATAGCCAGCGAGCCTCCCACAAGTAAAGCTAGCAGTACACGCGGTAAACGAATGGAAAATACAATATTTGAATGCATGGGATCGACACCCCCAAGAGGGACACCCGGCAGCCATTCGGCACTGATGATCTTGATGATATCTATGATCGGAACCTTTAAAGTCCCGATTGATATCCCCGCTAAAAGCGCCAGGATGAGGATGGCCAGCGCAATCAGATAAACAACCCATATATTATTCTTTGAAAATCTCCGGATAAACAGACTTGGCAATTTCCTCTACTCCTTCAACCAATCTCGGGCCGGTACGCGTAACGAGGTCCGTGTTGACATCATAAACCTGTTCGTTTTTCACTGCATTTACATCCTGCCAACCGTCACGGCTCACTACTTGTTCATGATCACCGTACGTCGTGATGATGACATCAGGATTTGCGGAAATGACTTCTTCCTGGTTCACTGCTATCCAGCCTTCCTGATCTTTCATGGCATTTTCCGCATTGATTAGTTCAAGCATTTCATTGATGAATGTATTATTCCCGGTAGAATAAATATCCGGTGCCGGCGCCACCTCTACATATACCTTCTTCTTCTCTTTGATTTCCCCGGCCTTTGATTTTAATTCATCAAGGTCTTTCTTCATGGAAGCAACCAGCTTATCTGCATCGCCTTTCGTTCTTGTCAATTTCCCGATGTTCTCAATGATGGTATATACTTCGTTGATTTTCTGTGTATCACGTACCACATAGACAGTGATCCCGGCGTCACGCAGTTGATCCAGTCCTTCTTTTGCGCTTACCGCCGTGGATTCATGCGCAAGCACCAGATCGGGATCCAGGCTGATGATTTTCTCCACATTGAATTCAATTCCGCCGATCTTCTCCTTCTCGGCCGCTTCCTCAGGGTAGTTATCAAAATCGGTCACCCCGACCACTTCTTCACCCAGTCCGAGTTCGAATAGTATTTCCGTATTACTCGGGATTAACGTAACAATTTTCTCCGGTCTTGATTCAAGCGTAATTTCAGCCCCTAAGGCGTCTTTTACCGAAACCGATTCTTCGGCAGCTTTCTCTTCGGTACCCTGTCCGCTGTTTTGATTACCAGGCTCGCTCCCGCAGGCAGCCGTAAATAACACAGACAGCATTAACATTAATAATAGACTGATTCTTTTCATTGTTCTCTCCTACTTTCTGTCATAATAAAAACCGCTTTCACTCTTTCCAAATAAAAAAACATCCCCGGCCGGTATGGGGATGCTGTGTAAAATGCATATAAAAAACAGGTTGAATCCAAGTATGCACGTTACACCTTCCTATCCGCGTAGTACCAGTGTCATTAAGATGTCAGGCAGGTCTCCTGGCTCATGGTCATTGCTTGCTGCACCTTCCCGTATTTTCATACAGTGGTTCCTGCAGTTTGCTCCCATTCACAGTGGCGGGACCGCGTTGGAATTGCACCAACTTCCCTTTTAAGAAGCAATGGAATATGATTCTATTCCGCTTCACCCAAACATTCAACTATGTAATTTTCCGTTCAAATGAATTATACAGGAGCATCCCCGTCCGGTAAATATCTTTTTGCTTCACAGATGCATCTTTTTGATTGTCAAACCCTCATGCGAAGTGATAAAATTTGTTCAATCTTAACTTTCTTTACCACATTACAGCAGCAAAAAGCTGCGGGAGGTTCTTGGAATGACGAAAGAAATTCAACATGCCACGTTTGCCGGAGGATGTTTCTGGTGCATGGTTAAACCATTTGATGAATTACCCGGCATTATAGAAGTCGAATCTGGTTATTCAGGCGGCCATGTCGATAACCCTTCTTATGAAGACGTAAAAAAAGGGGATTCTGGACATTATGAAGTAGTCCAGATCACATTTGACCCTTCCTTATTTTCTTATCAGGAATTATTGGACCTTTATTGGCCGCAGATCGATCCGACAGACGATGGAGGACAGTTCCATGATCGCGGGAATCAGTATCGCACGGCTGTCTTTTATCACAATGATAAACAAAAAGAAGAAGCCCAGGCTTCCAAACAGAAAATGGCCGAAAGCGGAAAATACCAAAAGCCAATCGTCACAAAGATTCTTCCGGCCGCACCTTTTTATCGTGCCGAAGAATATCATCAAAAATTTTACAAGAAAAATCCTGATGAATATAAAAAGGACCGTGAAGTATCAGGCAGGGATGAATTCATCGACCGCCACTGGCAGCAATAATCCCGGATGACAAAATCCCCTTTCTCAAATACTAAGAAGGAAAGGGGTTTTGCATGATGAAAAAAAATCAATCGGACAAGGAACAGGTAGTAGGTTTTGAAGGTCCCGGCAAAGCTGTCAATTACTTCGATCCTTACCCGGATGAAGACAAAGTGAATGACAAAAATGCTGAACATGGCGAGGAAAGAAAACAAAATGAATGATGATGTTTAGCCCGCGATGAATAGAATGATACCTTTTGTATAACTTAAGAATAAGGAACCGGGGAAATCCTCCACCAAGAAAAGCCATCAATCGCCAGATTTTCTCGGTTCTGCAACTATCTTTTCGTACTTGTTGTGCACCCCGTGGATATGGACGGTCTCCTTCAATGAAAATCTTCTCTGATAATATTGATTCAGTCCTTTATTGCTGTGCAGACAATCAAACCTTATCTTTTCATATCCATTTTCCTGACAGTAAGATTCAGCCCAATCTAAACAGATGTCACCCAATCCTTTCCCTCTCCACTCACGATCCACCACTAAGCGATGTAAATACATACACACGTCTTCATCTGCATCAGATCCCCACAACTCACAATCCCATTCATTCGGCGAATTTTCCAACGTCAAAGTTCCCACTGCCCTATTTTCTATAAGTAGTAAATAAGTTGAGCCCTTCTTAATCGAATCAGAGATTTCTTTAAGATTCCCTTCCATATCCGTCAAATAATAATCCCACTGCTGAAGACCTTGGGTTTTCAGCCATTTTGAGGCATCTTTAAGTAAGTATAAAACAGTATCAAGATCATCAAGTCCAGCCTTTTCTAATGTATAATCAAATGCATTTTCCATTAAATCCCTCCTCCACTCCATTCTAACATATAGATACTGGAGGAACGCATGCGTTAATTGCATATAAAAAAAGAAGGGCGGAACCAATCTCCGCTCTTCTTCAGTCTTTATTTTATTTTTTCAAGTACGTCCAGCCTTCTTCTTGATAAACCTTGTTTTCCTTCATCAGCTTTCCAATCGCCCGTTTAAAGGAAGCTTTGCTCATATTGAAGCGTTCCTTGATTTCATCCGGCTGGCTTTTGTCCCAGAACGGAATGGCGCCATTGCGCTGCTCAAGGTAAGAGAGGATCACTTCGGCATCATCTTGCATCTTTTCCTGTTTTAATGGAAGGAAAGAGGCATTCAGGTTTCCGTCATCCTTCACGTCGATGACTCTTCCCTCAACAAGCTCCCCGAGTCTCGGCTCTTGCTTCCGTTCATTTTCATGGACAAAACAGCGATATCCCTGCTCGGACAAAAAGAATGTACCCACTTTCAACAGTCGGTATACCCTCCCCTGTACTTTTGCATTCAGCATTTCCCTTGAAGCTCTTCTCGATACTTGTTCAATAATATTCTCTGTGGCAAGCTTCCCGTACAGACGGTCCTGCTTGTCGCGGTTCAATGACAAGAAAAGTTGATCGCCGGGTTCAGGCCACAGGGAAAGAAACTTTGGAAGGTCGTCTGCGGATACCAGAATATCCTTAGGCAGTCCGATATTAACGAACACTCCCAAGTCTTCCCGTTTATCCACTACTTCCGCCCATCCGTATGCTCCCACCTGTACTTTCGGGATGCGCATGGTCGACGTCAGTCTGACATCCTTGTCGTGATAAAGGAATACTTTGACAGTATCCCCTTCTTGAATTTCATCTGTGATTTCTGAATGATGGAGCAGCACGCGGTCCTCCTCATCATTGGTTAAAAAGAAGCCGTATGGGACTTCCTGGTCGACATATAGTTCTTCAACCGTTCCGGGTTTCAGCGAAGACATTATTCAGATTCCTCCCATTCATTTTGTAATAGCAACAATCCGCTCATTACACGTGTATTGAATTAATATATCTTTTTTTCTTCTATGTGTATAGTGTCTATTCTTCGCAAAAAGTAAAAAGTATATTTCGAAAATACCAACATTTACAGATCAATGATTCAACTTCCGGACCATCTCATCCGTCGGCAGCAGGAATGTCAGCATTCCGAGGAGCGGCAGGAAACTGCACAAAATCATAACGAACCTTATCGAATAAAGATCCGCTAATCCCCCGAAGAGAACAGCCCCTACTGCACCCATCCCGAATGCAAAGCCGACCGTGAGCCCTGAAACCATTCCGATCTTTTTAGGCAGCAGCTCCTGAGCATACACCACGATGACGCTGAAGCTTGAGGAAATAATGAATCCTATGCAGAAAATAACGGGAAAAACGACCTCAAGCGGCAGATACGGAAGCGCCAGTGTCAACGGTGCTGCGCCAAGCATCGAAAAGAAAATGATATTCCGTTTGCCGAATCTGTCAGCTAACGGGCCTCCAAGGAACGTACCGAGTACACCGGCAAACATGAAAGCGAAAATATAGGCCTGCGCCTTCTTGATGGATAACCCGTAATCTTCTATTAAATAAAATTGATAATAATTGGACAGACCTGCACCATACCAGGAACGGGCAAACACAAGGAATACGACCAGCACCATCGCCCATTTGATCTTGTTGTGAAGTGGCGACGGCTTGGAAGGAGTAACTTTCTTCGAGCGAATTTGAATGGATTCAGTCTCCTTTACCCGTTCAGAATACCATTTAGATACCCTTAATAAAACGAGAATCCCGAAAATCGCTGCAATCGAGAACCACAGTGCCCCTTTTTGTCCGAAAGGAACGAAGATAAAGGCTGTAATGATGGGTGCGAGTGACTGTCCCGTATTCCCGCCGACCTGATAAATCGATTGAGCAAGCCCTCTCCTCTGGCCGGCAGCCATATAGGCCACCCTCGAACCTTCAGGATGAAAGATCGCGGAACCAAAGCCGATGAACAACACAGAAAGGATGATCCACAAGAAATGCCCGGATAAAGCAAAGCCGACAAGCCCAATCAAACTGGAAAACATGCCTAATGGCAGTAAATAGGGTCTTGATTTCTTATCAGCATAATAACCAAATACAGGCTGCAGCAGTGAGGACGTCATATTCAAAGAGAACGCAATCCATCCGATTTGCGTATAGCTTAACTGAAGGGACTTCTCTATGATCGGGAACATGGCCGGTACGACCGACTGCAAGGTATCATTGATAAAATGCCCCGAACTGATGGCAAATAAAATTCCGTATATCGTAGCATTTTGTTTATGTACTGATTTCAAGGCTGCCTGAGCCAAAGAATCTCCCCCTTTAATTATTTCGGTATGCTAAATAGTATACCGAATCGTTCAGACACTGACCACCTGAAAAATGACTAAAAAAGCCGCCGAGTCTCGACTCGACGGCTTTTTAGTCATTTTTACTGGCGGTCAGGGAATACTCTGCGGAATGTAGTGCTTAATTCTTCCCCAAGCCCTTTAATCGGTTTTCCATTTTGAAACTTATCGCCATATCCCTTCATTCGATCAACAAAATCAGGATTGGCTGATACGTAGACATTATCCAGTCCGGCATCTGCCTTTCTTACTTTTCCGGCAATCTTGTCTTCGAGGTCCTTACTGATGTTTCCTTTGTCACCATTCGTCAACGTGACTGCAACATACGCGTTGCGTGCCGTTGTGATGACATATGCTCTGTCCACATCTTTCAAGTCCGCTACATTGTTTGCAGCTTCTTTTGAAAGTGAGTAATCTTCATTTACTGTATTACCCATATTATTATCATTCACGTTCATGTAATCCCTTGGTCTGTTCTGGTCATATCCGACTCTTTCAAGAGCTCCATTGTCATAATTAGTGTTCATGCCCTGCTCGTTCATATTATCATTGTTGGTCCCGCAGCCTGCTGCCGCACCTGCGAACATGACACCCATTAACGTTAAGACGATGTATTTCTTCATGATGTTTCCTCCTTGAATTTCACTTTGAATCATCCCTCTTACTATTTCCCCAATCTCATTTCTTATACATTTTTCTCCCTTGTTTAAAGGGAAGTGATAATAGGGAATGATACAAGTAATCAATTTGGAGCAGAAAAAACTCAGCAAGGGGGAATGGATGTGGCGCAGGCGGCACTTTGGGGAGGAGTGGCAAGTTTATCGTTATTTCTGGGAGCCCTATTGGGGATCCATTTTAAAATTCCCAAGAAAATCACAGCCTTTATCATGGCTTTCGGAACTGGACTAATCATTGGATCAGCTACCTTCGATTTGCTTAGTGAAGCTGGTGGGAATGCCAATATCCTGCATATTACGATCATGTTCCTGGCAGGTGCGGCTGTTTTTACATTATTCGAATTATGGATCAATAAAAAAGGCGGCAGCCAGCGGAAACGTTCACAGAAGAATCCGCACGGTCACTCAGGACTGGCCATTTACATAGGGACACTGATGGATGCCATCCCGGAATCGATTATTATCGGGATCAGCTTCCTTGGCGGCCAGTCGGTTCAATGGGTGTTCATCATCGCCATTTTTATCAGCAATTTCCCCGAAGCATTGTCCAGCAGCATCGGGTTGAAGCTCGACAGCTACAGCACGAAGAAGATATTGGTATTATGGGGGAGTGTTGTGATCGTTTCATCACTGAGCGCTCTCTTGGGATACGTGTTTTTGGAGGGTGCACCTGAGAGCACGGAATATATCATCGGTGCATTCGGTGCCGGCGGGTTACTCGCGATGGTCTCTTCTACCATGCTGCCGGAAGCATTTGAAGAAGGAGGACCGATTGTCGGGTTCGTTTCTGCTCTTGGCATCATCCTTTCTTTTATCTTCACCAATATTTCATAATAGAATGGCCGGCCCTCAAAACTCAGAGGGCCGGCCATTTAATATACAGTATATCATTTTGCGGTTCTCAATTTATACCGGAACCGCTGCCATTGGTAGCGGACGAAACATCCTATACAGAATCCTGCAAGCGCAACGGCAGCCGCGGCCAGGACCATACCTGAAAACAGATAGTATCCTGTCACCCATCCGGCACTGCTGCTGATAAGGGCCGCCCCCAGACAAACCGATGCAATCCCTGCATTGAATCGCTGCTGCGCGGCATCTTCCTGGCGGTACTCAGCTGGAGCTTTCTTCAGAAACAATCTCCCTATCTTTATAACGGGGTTATATTTTAACAAGACACCTGAAAACACGGCTAAAAAAGGAATGAACAGGATCCAAGGCTCCTTTGTAATCCACGAGATTAAGACAGTTATTATAATGAAGATTTGATTGCTATCGACTAAAGGTTTGGGAATCGAATGGGGTGCATTCATTTAATTCATACCTTTCTGATTGGAATTTATGTATTTATAGTGTACTCCAATTGATCTCATTTATCAAAATAAAAAGTTGTCAATCACCGCCCATTTTAAAAAGCGAGCTTCCCGTTACTGTGGACCGGGTTGACTTCATTCCCTTAAACGCTATCTTTTTGACCCGTACGCATGTTATAATCTTTTAGATTGAGTATTGGGAGGTAGTATGAATGATTCAAGTATCAGATGTTAGCTTACGTTTCGGAGACCGCAAGTTATTCGAAGACGTGAATATAAAATTTACCCCGGGTAATTGTTATGGATTGATCGGTGCGAACGGCGCAGGTAAATCAACTTTCCTTAAAATCCTTTCCGGGGATATCGAAGCGCAGACAGGGAATGTTTCCATGTCTCCTGGTGAGCGCCTCGCTGTTTTGAAGCAGGATCACTTTGAATATGAAGAATATGAAGTATTGAAAGTCGTCATCATGGGACATACCCGTCTTTATGAAGTGATGCAGGAAAAAGACGCTATTTATATGAAAGAAGATTTCTCTGATGAAGATGGCATGAGAGCCGCTGAATTGGAAGGCGAGTTCGCTGAATTGAACGGATGGGAAGCAGAATCGGAAGCCGCCATCCTGTTAAAAGGCCTTGGTATCGGGGAAGATCTGCATGCAAAGCAGATGTCCGAGCTTACAGGTGGAGATAAAGTAAAAGTTCTTCTTGCACAGGCATTATTCGGAAAACCCGATGTCCTGCTTCTTGATGAGCCTACCAACCACTTGGATATCCAGGCAATCCAGTGGCTTGAAGAATTCTTGATCAACTTTGAAAATACGGTCATCGTTGTATCCCATGACCGTCATTTCTTGAATAAGGTATGTACGCACATTGCCGACCTTGATTTTGGAAAGCTCCAGATTTATGTCGGTAACTATGATTTCTGGTATGAGTCCAGCCAGCTCGCTCTGAAAATGGCTCAGGATCAGAATAAAAAGAAAGAAGAAAAAATCAAGGAGCTCCAGGCTTTCGTTGCGAGATTCTCAGCCAATGCTTCCAAATCGAAGCAGGCGACCTCACGTAAAAAACTCTTGGATAAAATCTCACTTGATGATATCAAGCCAAGTTCACGCCGTTACCCTTACGTTCAGTTCAAGCCCGAGCGTGAAATCGGGAACGACGTATTAAGAGTCGAAGGGTTGACGAAAACGATCGACGGAGTCAAGGTCTTGGATAACGTCAGCTTCATCATGAACAAAGAGGATAAGATCGCTCTTGTAGGCGCTGATGAAATTGCAAAGACGACCCTCTTCAAAATCCTTGCAGGCGAAATGGAACCTGACAGCGGATCGTTTAAATGGGGTGTAACTACCTCTCAGGCTTATTTCCCTAAAGATAACACTGAGTACTTTGAGGGATCTGAGCCTACATTGGTAGACTGGCTGCGCCAGTATTCACCAGAAGATGAAAGTGAGACGTTCCTCCGCGGATTCCTGGGACGCATGTTGTTCTCCGGTGAAGAAGTGCTGAAGAAGCCGAGCGTTCTTTCAGGTGGGGAAAAAGTCCGCTGCATGCTTTCCAAGATGATGCTGAGCGGCTCAAACGTCCTGTTATTGGATGAGCCTACCAACCACTTGGATCTTGAGTCCATCACAGCATTAAATAATGGACTGATTGCGTTTAAGGGTGCCATGATCTTTGCTTCCCATGACCATCAGTTCATTCAGACGATTGCAAACCGCATCATTGAAATCAAGGATGGCGGAATCATTGATAAGCAGACGACTTATGATGAATTCCTTGAATTGAAAGCATCTCAAAAAGCGTAAATCACTATCCTTCATATATTTTATGCTGGATTGCAAAAAACCAATCAGGGCAGCGTCCCTGATTGGTTTTTTTGATGGTTGGATCTAACAGCGAACAGCATTTTAGGTGAACTATAAACAACGCTAATGATTTCCGTGCAGGACTCCGCTTTCCGCGGGTAGCCCGTGAGCCTCCTATTCTTATTAACCGGGAGAGGAACTGTCCAGCTCCAGGGCTTAGAGGTACATGTCATAAGCCAAACCGGCCAAGAAGGCAAAGAACGCCTTCGTGACCGATTCGTCTTATGCCACACACCTCTGAGCAAAGCCCTTCCGCATTTCTGATAGGAGTCTGCGTCCTGCACTCCAATCAACCGCTGTGTTAAGCTAATTTCTAAAAGTACATTGAACAAATTAAAAACCCGAACTAATTTGCCTCATTTCATGCAAATTAGTTCGGGTTTTAATAAGACTAAATCACTTTTTATCCCATCCCCTTTTCTTATCTTATCTAAGACCCTTTCTAATGCATTCTCTTTTTAGCCAGATATGCTTTGATCTGAAAATAAGTTATTTCTTCGGGTAGTTCCTCTTTTATGGGCTTCAAGGGCTTTTCCCCCGTTTTGTTGACAGCTGATTCAATCAGTACTTCTTCTTCTTCGGTAAAGAAGCGGCTCCAATCATCCAAAAGCCCTTCTTCGTAGGAGCGGATGATATGATTTTCGATCGTTGCCGTACTCATTCCCCGAGCTGAAGCAATTTCTTTAATATCCTTATCTTCGCTGAACATTTTGAACGTGACCAAATGGGATGGGTCGTCTGATTGTCCCTTCCCCCTTGGTGTTGGGGATTCAGCCGGTTCTTCTTCAATCTTACGGGTATAGCCTTGATTGTCATTTAAGAAGGATTTGATTTCTTTCATGAATAATTCACCGTAGCGTTCGAGTTTACTTTCTCCGACTCCGCTGACATTGAGGAACCCAGCTTCATCAGAAGGCTGCTTCAGGCACATATCATGCAGCGTTTTGTCTGAAAAGATGACAAACGGAGGAACCCCTTCCTCTTTTGCAATGGCTTTTCTCAAATCCCTCAGGACCTGGAATAATTCGTCTTCATTCGATAAGACTGGGGCAGGAGCGACCTGTTTCTTGCGTGTAACCTTCCTTTCCCCTATTAAAACTTCCCGTCCTTTACTTGAGACTTTAAGTACCGGATAGCTTCCTCCCTCTACATCGATGATGCCTTCTGAAATCAAGTAGTCAATGAAGAGGCCGACTTCCTTTTGCGACTCTCCCTTCAGCAACCCGTATGTCGACAGCTTATCGAATCTGAAATCAAGGATCTTCTTTCCCTTAGAGCCGGTCAGCACGCCGCTGATCATGGAGGTGCCGAAACGTTCGTTCATCCGGATCATGCATGAAAGCACCATCTGGGCTTTGACCGTGACATCCTCCGACTCCCTATCATCCAGACAGTTGCTGCAGTGACCGCATTCACCCTCAGACTCTTCCCCAAAATAAGAAAGGATATAATTCTGAAGGCAGGTTTCAGTATGCACAAAATCCACCATGTCCCTCAGTTTCTGCAATTCATTATGATGAAGTTCCGGACTCATCACGTTCTGATCGATGATGTACCGCTGGGTCTGGATGTCCTGCGGGGAAAAGAGCAGGATGCATTCGCTTTCCACTCCGTCCCGCCCGGCACGGCCGGCTTCCTGATAGTACGCTTCCATATTTTTCGGGATTTGATAATGAACGACGTATCTTACATTTGATTTGTTGATCCCCATCCCGAATGCATTCGTGGCGACCATTACCATGATGGAGTCATTTAAAAACGATTCCTGCTGTTCGAGCCTGAGCGAATCGGACAGTCCGCCGTGATATTTCCCTGCCGGCACTCCCTTTTTCACCAAGTAATCATGCACATTTTCAACTTCCTTGCGGGTTGCGCAATAGATGATCCCTGACTGCTGGCTGTTCCTCCCGACATATTGACCGATCCAGCGTTTCCTGTCCTCACCTTTTAACACATTAAAGAAAAGATTGTTTCGCTGAAAACCAGTCAATACCTTGTTTTCTGAGGGGATATGCAGATGGTTGAGGATATCACGTTGAACTTGAGGGGTTGCCGTGGCGGTCAAAGCCAATATGACAGGGTGTGAAGATAGTTGATTCACTGCATCATAGATTCCCATATAGCTAGGCCTGAAATCATGTCCCCATTGAGATAAGCAGTGAGCTTCATCCACAGCGACCAGCGGTATCTCCAATGAATTGAGATAGCGGATAAATTGCGGGGATTCCAGCCGTTCAGGTGCTATATACAGCAGTTTGTATTCTCCGTATGAGAGTTCTTCCATCCGCTCTTCCACTTCGGCTGCACTGAGTGTGCTGTTTATGTATGTGGCAGGTATACCTTGGAATGTCAGCGAATCGACCTGGTCTTTCATTAAAGAAATCAAAGGAGAAATGACAAGGGTGACGCCCTCAAGCAGCAATGAGGGAACTTGATAACAAATTGATTTCCCTCCGCCGGTTGGCATGATACCGGCTGTATTCTTGCCTGATAAGACGTTGGATATGATTTCGTCTTGACCTTTTCTGAATTCTGAGTACCCAAAGTATTGTTTGAGTATTTCATGAGCATTTCCCAATCACTTTCAGCCTCCTTTCATTTTGCTTTCTTTATTGTAATCTACATTTTTTATTGTGCCAACTTATACACAAAAACAAAACGATCCAGGGGAAACATTCACTCCCCGGATCGCCGTCTAACCGATTATTTTCAGTTTTTGCTGTAAAATTTTTCACCTTCAGCCCATGTCTCCACAACTTGAATATGGTGAAGCTCATTTTCAGGGACTTCCAGAGGGTGGCGGTCGATGAGCAGGAAATCCGCCCTCTCTCCGATAGTCAGCCTGCCATGATTATGCTCTTCGTTTAATTCAATGAGTGTCGGTGTCGAGGTATAGCCAATAAAAGCTTCGTCGACGGTAAGCTTTTCCTGGGGCTGCCAGCCGCCTTCGGGATTACCTTCAAAGTCAGTCCGATTCACTGCTGCGAAGATCCCTTCAAAAGGATTAAGCGACCCTATGGGCAAATCGGAACTGAGCGTAATCGGAACATTGTGATTGAGCATACTCTTGAACGCATCACAATAAGGCGCCAGCTCCTCCCCTACCCACTTTTCTTTCTTATCCCACTCACTGAGGAGGAATGAAGGCTGAGTCTCAATGACAGTGTGAAGCTTCTCTAACCGGTATAAAAGATCTTGACCAAGAGTTTGGGCATGGATGATCCTGTGACGAAGGGCTTCTGTATTCGCCTCAGGCTGCTCAAACGCGGTGATTGCCTGTGCCACCGCCCTGTCCCCTATGGCGTGCACTGCTACCTGCATGCCGTTCTGGCCTGCAAGCGATACAATATCATTCAGTTCCTGCTGTGAATAAACTGCATTCCCTGCCGTATCTTTTTTATCTTTATACGGGATTCTCATGGCAGAAGTATGAAGCCTTTGTGTCCCATCAAGGAACACCTTCACCGCTCCCACTTTCACTTTATCTGTGCCTTCACCGGTACGGAATGGATGAGATTCCAGATAGTCTTCCAAATGCTTCTTCTTAAAAATATAGTGATGCAGATAAGCCCTGATCGGAAGATTTCCATCCTTTTCCAAATAAGTATAGGCACTCCACAGCCGGTCGAATGAACCGATGAAGTTCAAATCTTCGGTGTGGATAGTGGTGATCCCATTTTTGAGAAGATGGGGGATACCGTCATTCAGTGCATCTATTGCATCTTGAGTGCTCCTGCTTCGAAAATGATGTTTGATATAATGAACTGCCGTATCTTTGAAGCGCCCTGTCCAGTTTCCTTCATCGTCCTTTTCCTTAAAATCGTCCGGGATGTCAGAAAACTCTTCTTCCTGCTCCAGTAGATCCATTACTTTATGATTGACTACACATTCATGCCCGTCCTGATGCAGAAAGAACATATATGTATGCAGATGCAGTTCATCGAGGTCCTTTGCCTGAAGGAGAGATTCCCGGTCAGTGAATGAGCTATCATCCAATCCTCTCCCCACAACCCAGTCACCGTCTTCCATTTGAGGATAATGTGAGCGCACTTCCTCCTTCATCTGTTCCCAGCCCGTAACATGCCTCAGATCTAATTCCCTCTTCATCAAGCCGTAGCGCAGGAAATGCATATGCGAGTCATGGAATGCCGGTGTCATGACCCTTTCCTTGCCGTCTACGACATGCGAGCCCTTTTCCTTCGTTCTGCCTTTCCGGATATTTCTTATTTTTCCTTCTTCAATGACCACATGATGGATCCCGCCTTCTCGTTTGAAATCCTGTCCATCATATAGGCGTACGTTATCAATGATCAATTCCAACATTCCTCCTTCGTTCTTCTACAGTTATTTCTACCAATATGAGAGTATTTATAAACATAGCAGAAATTGCATGAAGCAAATAAAAACTGCAGAGGCGATGATCTCCTCTGCAGTCCTAAAAAAATCAGAACCACCTGAACGTGGTTTCTTCTGTCTTCTGTTCATCAGCTTCTGGTCTTGCTTCAGCTTCAGGTCTCTCAAGCTTCCAAAAGCTGTCCCATATTGAATGTTCATCCTTCTCTGGCATCGTCGGCACTTCTTTTTCCTTTTTGTTTTTACCGGACATGGTGCTCCCTCCTTTTACGCATAGTACACTACATACTATTCAGGAACAAAAAAAGCGTTTTAAAATAAACAAAAAAAAGAACCAATCAAATGATTGATTCTTTGCTCGATCAGGACGATTTCATCGTTGGGTGGGGATTATCCACGACCTGCAGTACTTTAGTCGATTTCTCCATATCAGCGTTGCAGAGCGGGCATTTAGGTGTATCTTCGCTCTTGAAGTTATCCCTCATCCACCCTTTGCAATCAGCGGAAGAACAGGCCCAAATTTCCGTTTCCTCAGTTTTTATTTCTTCTTCTACTTGATTTCGACGACCAAAAGCCATTGAATGTCCTCCTTTAAGATAAGCAGGATTTCCATGCCGGGCACGAAAAAACTGATTTGTGGTAATGTAGCTTAAGAAAAAATGATGTGGGTATATAATGAAAAGCCGGTTATAGTGTAGGTTTCATTCTGCGATTAATTCCATTATATCATACTTGCTTACATATTAATATATACAGCTGACCTATGGACTAGAACGGTACCCGTGAAGGCTGGGTCACTTTTTCTTCTTCGACCGCGAAGAATCCGCCGGGGAACCGCCGGGCAATTCCCTGTTCGTCGTTCCCTGCCCTTCTGTCTGGGATGAACCTAACATTGCTTTTGATGGGTCTTCTTTCCTTTTGCTCATTTCCATCACCTCCGTTTCTTATGCTCCCCAAATACCTTCCTTTTTATGTAAAGATCAAATGACTTCCCACTCTTCAAATCAAGGCTGTTTTCTAAAAGATTGTTGCTTTTCGTAAATTGGCTTGCAGTCTAATGTTGCTTGTGGACGTGCTCTTTTCGAACCTAAGTTTAAACAACAGACGGACTAACAAACCGAAAATACCCAAGTTCCGGTATTTTCTAGTGTGCAAAGCAACAAGTGTGCGAAAAGAGCCTAAATGAAAAAAGAATGCAGTAATCATCTGCATTCCTTTTAGCCGCCAGCCAATAACCCTTTTATTTCTTCCATCATTTCTTCATCGATTTCCATAGGCTGTTCGTCTTCAAACAAAATGATGCCGTGATAGATCTGCGCATCATCGTCACATGCTTCACAGAATTCCAGTTCTTCGGGATTCCAGAATGCAATTGATTGATAATTCTTGGTTTTTACATTGGGGAATATATTTCTCAGCCTTGAGATTTCAGTTTTATATTTTTCAACGGCCGCCGATTCCTCTACATATTCCCATGTTTGGACGATATCCTTTTGCCAGTCGTCAAAAAACCACCATGGTTCCGCATCGCTTCTGGTCAGTATCACTTTCCTTATTGGCTCCAATGCTTCACCCTCCTTATTCTTCCCAAACTATTTTACATTACTAATAACGAAAATCAAGAAAATCGTTTCGTAACTCCTCCATATTAAATAGACAAGTTCTCTCCCTTTCATGCATAACAATAAAATAATGGCTGTTCTATATATTTAAAAAGGAGGAAGAGAAAACTTGAAGTTTTTAGTATTGAAGAAATCATCCCTTATCGTTATCTTTTTCACCCTCTTAATTATCAGTCTGGGATCCATTTGGGCTTATAAATCACAGAATTCTTATCCGACGGTTTCATTGGATTCTGCCGATGTGCAGACATTCGAATTGGTGACCGGGGAATTCAAGTCGAAGACAGCCGATGGCCGGGAAATCGAGTCGTACCGCTGGGATCCCGGTACAATCGTCGTGGAAAAGGATAAACGCATACAGCTCCGGATCCATGGGGTAAACGGCAAAGCTCACCCATTCCATATTGAAGGGACAAACATCAAAGGCACGGTTGAAAAAGGCAAAGAAACCGTTGTCGATGTCACATTCTCCAAAGAAGGCACCTACCGCATCATTTGTGAAACCCACACAACGATGGAACAAAGCGGCCCGATGATCGGGTATATCATTGTGGATTAAAAGAAGAGTATTTGAGAAATAGAAAAAAACCCGAACCAAATTGCGTTATATGAGGCAATTTGGTTCGGGTTTTATATATTATTTAATGACAGTGAGATTTAGATTATAGCATGAACTAGGGGTTGATTGGAGTGCAAGACGAAGACTCCTAACAGAAGAGCGGAAGGGCTTTGCCCAGATGCGTGTGGCATAAGACGAACCGGCCTGGAAGGCGCTCTTTGCCTTCTTGGACGGTTTGGCTTATGACATGTGCCACTACCCCTGCAGCTGGACAGGTCCTCCCCGCTGATCCAGCGATAGGAGGCTCAAGGTCTATCCTCGGAAAGCGTAGTCTTGCACGGAAATCATTAGCGGTATTAAGAACCAGCCGAGTCTAATATTCCCGCTCCCTTAATCTCATCATTGATATACCTGCTATCACTAGAATAATCATATAAAGAAATACTGGATAGAAAAAAGATGAATACTCCCATTCACTATGTCCGGCGGAGTGACTGTTCGATGCCAGAACCTGCTGCTTTTTATCAGAGTGGTTAACAGCCTGGAGCTTGGTGGAAGCAATCTCTTCATTGTCTTCGTTAAATATCGTCAACATTCCGTTTTTATCGACCACTTCATTCACAGATTGGTTGAACGGCTTCGTGTAATAGAAATCTGATTGCAACTTGTATGAGCCGTTTTCTGTTTGAAAGTCACTGTCCTTCGAAACATACGACCGCGTAAACTGATTTAAACCGTAATCAAGAAGTGCCCGGGTATCCGCATATATAGCTCTTTTACTCTGCGCATCCATCGTCACGGCGACAACCGATACACCATCATTTTCAGCAGAAGTCACAAGGGTATGATTGGCTTCGGGTACAAATCCGTTCTTCCCGCCTGTCACTTCGGGATAAGGCATTTCTCCCTTGACCATTTTATGGTGGTTATACAGGGTGGTATTCCATCCTTCAGAGGACCATTCAAGTGATTCGATATCAAAGAGTGTCCTGAATGCATCGTTTTTCATTGCATAGCTTGTGATCTTGGCCATATCGTAGGCCGACGTATAATGATCCTTATCATAAAGCCCGTGGGGATTCACGAAGTGTGTATCCTTCACCCCTACTTCATCCTTCAGGAATTGATTCAGCTTCTCTGTGAATTCTTCCACCGATCCCTCCGTATGCTCCGCGATCGCGACGGCAGCATCATTCCCCGAGTTGACCATCAACCCCTGAAGCAGCTGATGCATGGATATCTTCTCTCCGGGCAGCAGATAGACAGTGGATCCTTCCGTCCCGGCTGCCCGTTCACTGACTGTGACTGTTTCATAAAGGCTGCTGTTTTCAAGCGCATATATAGCTGTAGCGATCTTCGTAATACTGGCAGGGTTCATTTTCTTATGGGCATCCTTGGAGTAAAGGATGCTCCCCGTTTCTGAATCTATCAATACAGCCGATTTACTAAAGAGTGCATCAGGCTTTTTTACTGTATTCACTTGTGCCGATGCCATAGTCGAAAATCCCCAGAAGAGCATAATGGTCATCAGCAATAACGTTTTTTTCATATCTTCACTCACCTGTCCCGTCAATCTACTAAACCATTTTATCAAAAAAATGATACTTTAATCACAAATCCCCGATTTGTTATATAAATGAAAGATTGATGTCAATTCCTTACAAAATAAGTGACTTTATACATCCTGGGAAGTATGCCCGCAGCTCCCTCTTCTGGTACAATAATAGTAACTGCATGAAACTTTTTCAGTCACTTCCACGTATAAAAGGTAAGCATTCTATTAAGGGGTAGATGAAATGAATACTTTTTTGCACTTTCTCTTAAGAAGTGTTGTCTCCATTACAATCGGCACAACTAGTTTTGCGGTGTATTTACTTGCATTTGATATCGGATTCCCACTCACTCTGCTTGCAGGGACCGCGACCGGAATCGCATCCTTTTTTACCATAAAGGAAATTCAGCGGAGCGTTTGGCTTAACAAAAAAGGTTTGACGAGAAAGGAATATCGATACATCGGCAAGAATTTAAAAGAAGCGAAGGAAAAAGTCAAACGGCTCCAAAAACAGCAGCTTAAAGTGCGGTCGCTTGGTGCTTTCAAGCAGATCCTGGAGATCAACCGGCTGACTAGGAGAATCTTTCAATTGGTGTCAAAGGACCCCAAGCGTTATTACTCGGCTGAATCCTTTTTCTACTATAACCTGGATTCAGTTGTTGAACTGACAGAGAAATATACATTCCTTGCTTCACAGCCGGGCAAAAGCCAGGAGACGTTCCTTTCCCTCCAGCAGACCCGATCCACCCTGGATGAACTGGTTGACTCCCTGGAGAAGGATCTGCAGATGGTGGTGGCAGATGATATGGATCATTTGAAAATGGAATTGACTTTCGCTAATAAACATCTAACACAAAATAAAGATTTAAAATAGATGATGGAGGTTTTATGATGGAACAACGTCAAGAGCTTAACGAGCTGGATCAGCTCCTTTCCAACCCCTTCTCTGATGAACAGGAAAGAAAATCCGAAACTGCGCCTGCTTTATTGGACCGTCTGCCGAAAGAACAACAGGCCAAGGCCAAACAACTTGCAGAGCAGATCGATTACAAGGACTACGAGGCTATACTGAAATATGGGACAGCAGCACAAAACCAGCTGTCGAGCTTCTCCCATTCCATGCTTGAGCATGTGCAGAAGAGGGATATCGGGCCGATCGGGGATGTATTGAGCGACCTTATGAAAAAATTGGAGCAGATGAATCCTGATGAACTGAATTCAAAGCAAAAAGGGATCTTCAAAAAATTGTTCCGGAAAGTATCCTCTTCGATCCAGGAGGTACTCTCTAAATATCAGAAGATCGGATCCCAGATCGATCGCATCTCTGTGAGACTGGAACATTCTCAAAAGACATTGCTCGATGACAACAGGCTGCTCGAAACACTTTATGATAAGAATAAGGATTATTTTCAGGCACTGAATATTTACATCGCCGCAGCGGAAATCAAACGGGATGAGATTCAGAACACCCTCCTTCCTTCGCTTAGGAGAAAAGCAGAGGAATCGGGTGACGAATTGATTTTCCAGGAAGTGAACGATACGATGCAGTTCCTGGACCGCCTCGACAAGAGGATCCACGACCTTAAACTGAGCAGGCAGATGACGATTCAATCCGCTCCGCAAATCCGTTTGATCCAGAATACCAATCAGGCTCTTGCGGAAAAGATCCAGGCGTCCATCCTTACTGCGATCCCGCTCTGGAAGAATCAAATTGCGATCGCCCTCACCCTTTTAAATCAGCAAAAAGCGGTGACGGCCCAGAAGCAGGTTTCCCAGACCACCAATGATCTTCTGTTGAAGAACTCGGAAATGCTGAAAACAAACAGTATCGAAACCGCTAGAGAAAATGAACGGGGCATCATCGATGTGGAAACCCTCAAGAAAACCCAGGAAAATTTAATCGCCACAATCGAAGAGACATTGACCATCCAGGCCGAAGGACGCCAGAAGCGCCTCCAGGCAGAACAGGATATGGCCGTGATGGAACAGGAGTTAAAACAAAAGCTGATGGAAATCAAAAAATAAGAGGTGCCCGCGGGCGCCTCTTATTTTTCTTCACTATTGACAATCTCATCGGTAATCGCATCATACTGCTTTTCTGCAAGGGTACTTGATATGATCTCTTCTTTTTCAAGTTTCGCAATGGCATCGTATTCGGCATAAAGGGCATGCTTTCTTAATGTTGATAGTTGTTTTTTCTTTAATTCCGGATATGTTTCATACAGTTCATTCAACTGTGCCCTTATGATATCAATTCTTTTTTTGTACATTTCCATCATTTCTTCAGAAACCGGGTCGGTGATATAGAGTTTCTGTTTCACTCTGTGAATCTCAGATATGGCCGTTTCATACCGATGAACATGGGATAACAGCTCCTGGAATTCACCATGTTCTCCCCCTTCGGCTTTTACACCCATCAACGAAATCAGCGGCTTTATGGTCAACCCCTGTACGACCAGGCTGAAAAGCACGACACTGAATGCAAGGATCAGCACGTCCTCCCTTGCCGGGAAGTCCCTAGGCAGACTGAGGACGAGAGCGACTGAGAGGGAACCCTTCAATCCGCCCCAATTCAAGATATGCTTCCAGTTGTGCGGAAAATTATTGATCAGCGACAGACTAGTATACACAGCGATACTCCTCGCAACCAGGACGATCCCAATCGCGGCAAAAATCAGCGGCCATTTATCAACAAGATCGATCCTGGTGATTTCGAGGCCGACCATCAGGAAAACAAGTGAATTCGCCAGTAATGCAGCGACGTCCCAGAAACTGCTGATGTTCAATTTTGTCGTCGGGCTCATACCGATTTTCCCGCCGTAGTTTCCGAAAATCAGGGCAGCGATCACGACGGCAATGACCCCTGATGCATGAACACTTTCTGCCATCAGGAAGGATCCGTAGAAAAGAATGATGCTGAATATGATTTCTAGCGGATAATCATCGAAGTATTTTGTAAGGACGGAAAATGCATATCCTAGTGAACCCCCGATGATGACTCCCAGCGATACAACCCGTATGAATTCCCATAGCCCGCTGCCTAGCCCAGCCCAGCCAGCGTCTATGTATGTGAGTAAATAGAACGCGGAAATATTAAATAATACCACGGCCAGCCCGTCATTGAATAAGCTCTCCCCTTCAATGACGACAGCGAGCCTCTTCTTTACCCCGACACTTTTAAAGATGGAAAGGACACTGACAGGGTCAGTCGCACTCATCAACGCACCGAACACGAATGCCGCCGGTACAGGAAGGTCAAAGAAATAATACGCCGAGAACCCGATGATCAAGAATGATAGAAACGTTCCTCCGAAGGCCAATGCCATTACAGGCTCTTTATTTGAATTCAATTGGGAATAAGGCAGCTTTAAAGCTGCCTCCCCAAGTAATGCAGGAAGGAAAAGGGTGATGATGACAAAGTTGAAAACCTCCCCTTCCGTAATGAAATCTTTAAGGGGTTCCAATACTGGAATATTAAATAGCCCGATCAATGCACCTATAATGACCAGTGCAATCGGGTAAGGCTGCTTCAGCTTTTTTGCGAATGCGGTGATACCTGCCGCAATCATAACCATTATCAGGCCCAATTCGAATATATGATGAAAATCGATTTCTTCCATGACGTCCCCTCCAATAAATACCATCATTCTCTTATGGTACATTAATTGCCTTTCTGGGAAAATCTAAACCTTATTTCAGCTTTGGTCACTGGCAGCCTCTTGCTGCTTCAAAGGTTTTTCAAAGGTTTATGCTTAATGGCAGAAGCCAATTCGCCATTGAGGATTTTGCCCCTGTCATGGAAAAGCTTCCACGCACCGGTTTTACGGCAACAACCTAAAGATTATTCGACAAGTGGCTTGAAAAACGTATAAAGTGGCTTGTAATTTTAAAATGCGGCTTGTAAATCTTGAAAGTGGCTCGTATATTTCCTTATGCAGGAATTTTGACGACTGGTGACAGCTCTTTCCCTGCTTTTAACCATGAAACCATCCACATTTTGAATCTTGAGACCCTTTTTTCTTACAAAAATTGAGTAAGTCGACCTAACATTGCTAAAAAGACCCATCGTCAAAACCGCTGATCATGTAACGAGCCCTGCACCTGTACCTTTTGAATCGGACTAAGGGTCACGGTCTGCCCTCAGAAAGCGAAATTCCGCACCCAAAACAAGAGCCGGTCCGGGCTATAAACATAATGACTACTCCTAAACATAAAAAAAACCCGAACTAATTACCCTCATGAAAAGGCAAATTAGTCCGGGCTTTCCCTTTCGCATCATCTTCATCAAGTCAGATGCTTTTATATAACAATTTCCGAAGCAGCGGGAATAACACATCCGGGAGTTCCTCGATCTCGGAAACAAGGATGCTGTAATTGCCGTATATGTTCTGGATGGTATTACGCTGTCCTTCATCAATCGGTCCATTCGATAGGAAAACGTTGATGACTTCTATTCCCTGCTTCCTTGCATCCAATACAGCTTCATGCGTATCGACGATCCCGTTTTGATCATATTCCATCGCTGCGGGTTCGCCGTCTGAAAAGACAAGCAGGAATTTCTGGTTTTCGTTCCTTCTTAATATCCGCTCGGTCATCAATCGAATGGCAAACCCGTCCCTGTTGTCTTCTTCAGGCTCGAGCTGCATGATTTCCGCTCCTGAGGCTGGCTTTAAAGAAGATGTGTAATCCAATACAGGCTTCAGATAGTTAGGCTGATGAGTCTTTGTTGCCCGATTGGTATCTTCCCAGAATCCGACCACTTCATGAGGTACGCGGACAGACTTCAGCGATTCATGAAATAAAGTGATTCCCTGCTTCGTTTGATCCATTTTATCGAACATCGAACCTGAGCAATCGACCAGGAGGGAGAAGACTGCATCAATTTCAGATGATGGGTTCTGTTTTTTATAGAACAGTCTTGGATTATCATCTGTCAAAAAGCGGAGCAGCTTCTTATTCAAGCGTCCGAAGTGCAAATCAGACCGGGGCTGGATCCGTTTATGCTCCAGCGTCTTTTCAATCATTTTTTTCAATTTTTTCTGTAAGGGAGCAATGGCAGATTTATAATTACCGTAAACACTCTGCTCTTCAGCTGTCGGTATGTCCGGGTAAAGGAAGTAAGGGAGGGCAAATCGATTATCCTTCCCGTACTTATTTTCCCCTCCGCCATTCAATTCTTCATGTTCTTTCTCTGCTGCTCTTACGTTTTGATATTGTTCTCTTTCGGTCTCTTGAGCTGACCCCTGCACCATCGCCAGGGCCTGGTCACCATCGTCGCCTTCGCGGACGCCTTCACCCATTAGGTCTGACTGCGAGCCCTGATCCAGATCGAACTGTAAAAAGGATTCACCTTTGTCTTCTGTTTCCCTGTGCCAGGTACGAAACTCTTCATCAATCACTTCTTCATCACCTGTGCTTTCTTCCTCAAGGACATCCTGATTCGCCAGTGGATCCTTTCGTTTAAGGTCCTCAAAGGTATCGACAGGAATATCATTTTGTTCATGTGCATCTTCAGGGAGATGAAAGTATTCATTGAGCATATCTTTCTTCACAATCTCCTCGACCACTTCAATGATCTGAAGGCAGATACCGACTACATCGGCGGTCGAATTCGTTTCGTAAAACCTTGTGATTGCTGACTGCATATATGGCATGGCCAAGTCGATTTCCTCATTAATTTCGGGTGCTTCCTCCAAAGGGGACTGGGCATTCAATAATAGAAATAAAGCATTGAACAATGAGTCAGTGAACACACTCTTGGTCAAATTCACTTTTAACTGTGCCTGAAAATATTGCCGGTACAGCTCTCTTCTTGTGTAGAATGCCTGTTTTGTCCCAGGTCTTTTGGATTTACAGATTTCCTCCAGGCGCAAATCCTCCCCCATGACAAACAACTGTTTTGCAAATTTTGGAATGGAAGTCTTCTTAATTTTCCGGATGTAGTTCCCCACTGCTTCATTATCCGTTTCAGATAAGTTTCCCACAGTTCGCAGATACACATCGCTTTTTAAGCCGTTGACTTCATCCATTCTTTTTCGATGATCCCAAAAATGGCTGACATAGACGATTTGCTGCTTATAATCAACATAAGAAAACGGACCGTATTTCAGTTCCATATCCCCGTTTCTGGCAAGTGTCTTCGCTAAATCCGCCATTTCCATAAATAAAAATGAGTCAATGGTTTCATCGTTAAATTGTATGAACCTTTCCATTATCGATCCCTCACTCAAACAAGGTTTCCGCTATATTTTTTATAGCCGCTTTCTCCCTCTCATCTTCCAGCTTATCAATGATACCGCGCTGGATGGCGCGCTTTGCCGGCAAGTAAACGGCAAGATCGCATGCATCGAGTAAGGCACGGATGGAAGCAGCCTCCTCTGAGACTTGACCGTTTTTCACCTGAACCAATAAATCAGAAGACAGCTCGACGAAAGTATGGATCAGCTTCTCATTTTTCAACTGGCTCTGACTTTTAATGACTTCCTTCAGAACGTCTCCTTCAATATACGGGACATCCACAACGACAAACCTGTTTTTCAATGCTTCATTCAAAGGAACTGTCCCTACATAACCCTCATTGATTGCTGCAATGACTCCGAATTCAGGAGCCGCTTTTATTACTTCTCCCGTGAATGGATTCGTGATGCTTCTCCGGTAATCAAGTACACCGTTCAATATCGGCAGGGTTTCGGGCTTGGCCATATTGATTTCATCAATATATAATAGATGACCTTTCTTCATTGCCTGGATTACAGGTCCTTCGATAAATTCAATTGAGTTTTTCCCGTTCTTTTCAGAAATCGTCTTATATCCGAGCAATGCTTCTGCATCCAGATCCACTGAGCAGTTAATGCTGTGCATCGGCTGCAAGAAAATGGAAGAAAGGGTATCGGACAACTTGGTCTTTCCTGAACCTGTCGGACCTTTCAGGAGCAGGTTCTTCCCCATTGATAATGAGATGATGCTGTCTTCAATAATGTGGCCGTCACTCGATGAGTATCCTCCCTCTCCGATCAGGAATCCATACTCTGTGCTGTTGAATTGGTCTCTTCTTTCATTTATGATTTCAATCACCGATTGCGGTAAAGTAGTTTCGTGATTCATCCATGACATCCTTTCAAATGGTCTACTAGACACATCATACATGTAAGAGCGCTTTCACTGCAAAAAAAGTATATCACGGGACTGCGGGGCATAACCGAAAAGCGGAGGCGGCTCGCCCAGAGACGACAAGCATAAGACGAGAACCCCGAAAAGGCGTTTTTTTGCCTTTTTCGGGTTCTTGGCTTATGACCTCGAGTCTCTAGCCACCGCAGCTGGACATTCGAAAAGCGGAGGCGGCTCGTTCAGGAGCGACAAGCATAAGAGAACTTACCGAAAGGCGCTCTTTGCCTTTTTGGTCAGTTTATCTTATGACCTCGAGCTCCTTGCCGCCTTAGCTGGACAATAAAAAACATCCTGGTCGGATGTTTAAAAAGTTTATACTGTAAAGTCCATGCGCGTAAAACTTCGATGAACGTGCATCCCTGCTTTTTGATAAACGATTGTCGCGTCTGTAAGGGATTCACTGTCTACGGATAGAGCTGCAGTGTTCATACCCCTTTCCTTCAGGATGGTGAATGCATGATGGAGCAGGATTGTTGCGTATCCTCTGTTCCTGCAGTCTTTTCGCACACCCAAATGGGTTATTTCACCCAGCCCCGACTCATCATTGACTGTGCACATAATAAAGCCGATCGGTTCATTCTCTTTTTTCAATAAAAACCAGAGGCTTGGATCAAATAGTTCCCTTTGAAATCTTTTCTTGAAATCTTCAAGGCTCGTTGGGTGGTAATCGAAATGATCGGAGAAAACCTCTTCAAATAACTCATGCAGCATTTCGGTTTCATCCAAACTGAAAGTCGACAATACCGGCCCATCCTCTTTATCTGGAAATTTCACGGTGTAGTCCGTTAAATCCATGTTCATTTGAAACCAGTGCCGGACGGGAGTGAAGCCATAATCTTCAAGAGTTTTGCTTTCCGTTTCAAGATTGGCAGATAAAACGATGACTCTTTCATCTCTCTCGTTCTCTTTTTTACTGACAGCTGAATGAACAAGCTCCTTCAGCAATTCATTCATTATAACACCCATCTCTTCTTCAGGGTAAACCATCAGAAGAGACGGAAGACGGTGGTCTTTTACGGTCAACAGTGAGAATCCGGCCAGCTTCCCGTCTTTCCAAAGGGCTTTACGGTCGTTTTCATCAATGGTCGTCAGTATTTCCCTTACTTCCAATTCGCTTGTCTGCCTCTCTCCGTAAACCTTCTCTTCATACTCCAAAAATAACTGAAAGATTGTTGGCAGATCTTCAAGCTTCGCAGGCCTGATTGTGTATGTATGCTCCCTCATTACGATCCCCCCAGAAAGTAAAAAGCTGATTCCCGTCCGTTTGAAGAAATCAGCTTTACGAAAATATTATTTTATTTCTTCGAAGTACTCTTTATAAAAGCCGCCCATTTTGCCGCTTTCATCGATTACAAAGTAGTAATCTTCAGATTCATTTTTCACTTCGTATTCTTTGCCGATTTCCAGCACATTCGCAACGGTGTATTTTTTGGCATCGGTATGTACACATTTCACTTTTTTCACTGCACTATTTTCTGTCCATGTATGATGTATCATCAGAATCCTCCTAAATGCGTTTGTATTCAGTATATTCTTCCCCAAAGATTTGTTCAACAGCAAACTTTCTGCAGTATCCATTCTCTTTTTAAGGATTTATCAAAAATCACCTGTAATGAATAGGCATGACATGGTATATTATAGGAGAATCCAAGTTGAAAGGCGCTATTCAATGAAAAAAGCAATGCAGCAGATTTTTATGATTTCCCTGCTTCTTCTCGCCTGGTATATGACTACCCACAGACCGTCAGAAGAACAGTTCTATGCCTGGCTTGAAGAGGAATATCAGATAGACTGTAAAGAGAAGGTATCGTGTACAAGAAAAGCCGAAGAAAATTCGGTGTACACATTGATTGAAACCGGCTCTACAATCAAAAAGGGATACTTACTGTTTAATACAGTAGGGAAAGTTTACGAGGATCAAAACGGCGATAGATTCACTATTAAGGCAATCGGGGTTTTTGGAGATTACTTCACGATCATTGATGATTCATCCCCACACAGTTAAACCGATTTAACGGATATCGTTAAATCGGTTCATTTATTTTCGATATCTGATTCTTTTCCTGAGGAATGAAGGATATTTTCTCTTTAACAATTTCAGCAGGAAGTATATCAGAATACAAGAAACAAGGACTCCAGCAACGATGCCTGCTTTTAAACTGACTTCTTCCACGATCCGGCGAAAACTCTTCGGAAAATACCTTCCAATCTGAAAGTATACAAGGGCCCATACAAAGGCAGAAGGGGCGGCATATATGATGAATTTTATAAGCGTTATGCCTTTAGCTGTGCCCGCGATATAAGGCATCACAAGTCGGACCCCGGGGATGAAATAACTTATTGAAATAGCGAATGACCCATATCTCTCAATCCAGTTTTCACCCTTTTCCATAAGGATCTGCATCTTCCCGTTTTTGAACTTCCGGATCATCAGTCTTGTTCCAAAACGGTCACCTGCAAAGTACCCGAATATACCATAGCTCAATAATCCGCTGTACATAAATAAAAACGAGGTGTAGGGATCGAAATGTCTCCACTCTGTAAGATATCCCGCGAAGGCAGCTGCTATCTCGTTCGGTACCGGTAACCCGAGGAATACAA
Source organism: Rossellomorea oryzaecorticis (assembly GCF_045897515.1). Classification (NCBI taxonomy): domain Bacteria; kingdom Bacillati; phylum Bacillota; class Bacilli; order Caryophanales; family Bacillaceae; genus Rossellomorea; species Rossellomorea oryzaecorticis. Next base: position 58,189 of record NZ_JBJOSA010000018.1, read on the forward strand.
TCCAGCTGAATAGAAACATTGCGATATACCCGTATTGGTCCACCAGTTCAAGTAAGAAATCCATCTTACACCTCGTTTCTATCCAGGATGTAGTGCATTTTACACGTTTGAAATATGGACATTAGATGCTCCTGAGAACGATGAATTTGTGTGACTCATTCAGAAGTTTCGGGGTCTTTCAGTAAATTCTTGACCTGTTCTTCGACCATCCCCAAATCTATGAGCTGCTGCTGCAGCTTCGAATGATAGGCAGCACTTACATGGGGAAGGCTCCCTCTTAGAATTTCCCTGGCATAGTGTTCAGGGGGGAGTACTTCATCAAATTTCGTTTTAACAATAAATGTGAGGACATCTTGATAAACCTCTCCGCCTATCACTACATCCACGAAAGCCGCTCTGTACCAGCCGGGCGCGACTCCTTCTCTTGTAAACAGATACTCTACCGCGTCCTGGGGAATATCGTAAACGACTCCTTCCATCTTTCCGCCATCTTCAATGATATCTCCGCGTCCGCCGTCAGCCACTTTGAAAAGATACTTCATTGAGTATCCATCCAAGGAGCCCGCTCCCATACATTTTTTAAAATGATGATCCACTTTTGCAAGTTTAAAACGGTCGTCGTCCATACAGGATCCATAAGCAAAATACAATATCCTCTCCGGCTTTTCCTGAATGAATCGGTGAACCTTCCAATCGCCTGAGGAAATTTCGGTTTGGAATAATTTTCCTTCAAGCCCATAGTAAACAAATGCTTCAATCGGCCCGCGGTCCGTATTTACTTGCTGCAGCTGCCGGTTGTACAGGTTTTCCTCTCTGCCTTCTATATAATCCTCGATTTCATCGAGTTTGGCGAGCAGCTCTTCATTTATCTTATATATTTCGCCATAAACGGTCCCTTCCCCTTCTTTAAGGGCTGGGTATCCATTGCCGGTGTCATATAATGTGCCTTGGGTCCAAGCTTGTTCATATTGTAATGGTGCATCTTTTAAAAGTGAATGATTTTCTTCGTGCCTTCTTAATGTTCCGTAAACGAAAACGTTCAAGCTGTCTCTCCCCTTTATCTATAATGAATAGATTCATTTTATCAAATTCTGTTTGATTTTTCAGTGAAATGGTTTTACCGCTTTAATTGAAACCCTTTAAAAAAGAATAATGAAAAATTAAGTGAAGACTTATAGTACCGCTATTGATTTCCGTGCAAAACTCCGCTTTCCACGGGCGGTTGGTGAGCCTCCTCAGTCGTACCTCCCTGCGGGGTCTCACCTTACACGCTTTTTCCCGCAGGAGTCCGCGTTTTGCACTCCAATCAAACGCTATAAAAGAGTGAAAGTTATCACCATCACCCTGCATAATCTAGACAAATAGAAAATCCAAACTAATTTGAATCCTAAGATTCAACAAAATAGTTTGGATTTTTCTTGGCCTAACATTCTTATGTCTCTTTGTCTTTAAGAATGAACTTCAAAATTTATTTATCCCTTAGGTGTGATTGCTTGTTGGGCTTGTTCTTTTAGTTTGAATTTTTGGATTTTCCCTGATGCGGTCATTGGATAGGAATCTGTGAATTCAATGAACCTTGGAATCTTGTGACGTGAAATTTTTCCGTTGCAGTAATCTCTGATTTCACCGGTGGTTGCGGATTGCCCTTCTTTTAGAATGATCCAAGCCATTACTTCTTCACCGAACGTTTCATCCGGGATTCCGATTACCTGAACATCGAGTATTTTGGGATGCGAGTACAAAAACTCCTCAATTTCACGTGGGTAGATATTTTCACCGCCTCTAATGATCATATCCTTGAGCCTGCCAGTGATCCTGCAATAGCCGTACTCATCCATCACGGCCAGGTCCCCTGTGTGCAGCCATTCATCATCGTCGATGGCCGCTTTGGTCGCTTCTTCGTTTTTGTAATAGCCTTTCATTACGTGATATCCCCTGGTACAGAGCTCCCCCTGTGTCCCTGTGGGTACTTCAAGGTCGGTCCCCGGCTCCACAATTTTCACTTCCACGTTGGGAAGTGCCCTGCCGACTGTTTCCACCTTCAATTCAAGGGGATCATGGGTACGGGTCTGGGTGATGACCGGCGAGGATTCCGTCTGACCATAGGCGATGGTGATTTCCTCGGCACCCATTTTATTCATGACATCTTTCATGACTTCGATCGGACAGTTGCTTCCTGCCATGATCCCGGTTCTCAGACTGCCGAGGTCATATCGATCGAAATCAGGCAGATTCAATTCCCCGATGAACATGGTGGGAACCCCATGCAATGCCGTGCACTTTTCATCTTGTACGACCTGGAGTACTTGGGATGGATTGAATTCCTGCACGGGTATCATGGCAGCACCGACAGTCACACAAGCAAGCGTCCCCATCACGCAGCCAAAACAGTGAAAGAATGGGACTGGTATGCACAAGCGATCTTCATTGGTCAATCTCATACAGCCGGCGACATTATACGCGTTATTCACAATATTCGAGTGAGTCAGCATGACACCTTTTGGAAAACCGGTCGTCCCCGAGGTATACTGCATATTAATGACTTCCTGTGGCGCCAGGCTCCCCATCCTATTATCCAGAGATTCATCATCCACTTCTCTTCCCAGTGCCATGATTTCGTCCCACTTGAACGTGCCTGGAAATTTCTTATCTCCCATCACAATGACATTTTTTAATTTTGGCAGTTTTTCACTATGTAATTTGCCAGGTTCAGAGTCTTTTAATTCAGGACAGATCTCATAAAGCATTTTGATATACGAGGCACCCCGGTATTCTTCCATCAAGATGATGGTCGTGCTGTCAGACTGCCTTAACAGGTATTCGAGTTCAGCTGTGCGGTAATTTGTATTGACTGTTACCAGGACCGCTCCCATCTTACCTGTTGAAAACTGACTTAAGATCCATTCAGGTGTATTTGAAGCCCAAATGGCAATATGTTCACCCTTTTCGATGCCGAGCTTCATGAAACCCCTTGCTGCCTGTCTGCATTTCTCGTTCAATTCTTTATAAGTCCATCTTAAACCCCTGTCAGCATAAACCACTGCATCTTTGTTTGGCTGTATACGTGCTTTTTCTTCAAGCAGTTCCCCAATAGTGGTTTCCAGAATGTCCGTCAATTCAAATATCCCCCTTAGAATGGTATCGCTTACATTAAAAAATATTATATGCGTGTATATTATCACAAAAATTAAAATTTTCAAACTAATATAAATTAAAAAAAGATCAAACTATTTCTTTAGACAAATAACCAAATATATAAACGCCTTTCTACAAAATATCTTAAAATGCTACTTTTGAAGGAATTTAATAAAAACTCTTTTCAAATAGGCAGTTTCTATGTAAAATATAGAGAAAATATAGAAAATTCTATATTTTAAACATTCCTAGGAGGTTGGTCATGAAAATCTTAAGTAATGAACAGTTAGTGGCAGCTTATCGCGATGCTGAGAAGCAAGGGAATGATCAAGATTGGATTCAATTATTAAGAAAAGAGATCCGCACTCGAGGGTTGAAGCCTTTTAGGAAATCATGACAACCGTAACCAAGATAAAATAAAAACAAATGATTCTCATCCCCTGAGAATAGTTGGTTGACAGACTCCTGCCAGGAGTCTGTCTTTTTCATGTTCACTCCGTGATGTCCCGTTTTTTCGAATATTGTTTCTCCAGATGCTTCATTTGGCTGTAATCGAGTAATCCTATCTTATTCAATATATAAGCACAGTATATCAGTCTCTTTGCTCGCCGGTCCTTCATGATTCCACCCCTTTTTACCCAAGGAAAAATATTTTCCTATTTCTATATTTTATGCATATAGTAAAAATCAGTGTGGCCTGTCACAAAAAAAAAACCGGTACACACGAAGCGTACCGGCAAACACATTCATCTATATTCAGTAAGGTAAAACTTATCCTTCAAGCAGTAAATCTTCAGGGTTTTCAAGAAGGTTCTTGATTGTAGCCAGGAATCCTACCGCTTCTTTCCCGTCAATGATTCGGTGATCATAGGAAAGCGCGATATACATCATTGGGCGGTTCTCCATGTTCTCTTTGTCGATCGCTACAGGTCGGAGCTGGATTGTATGCATTCCCAGGATACCTACCTGAGGTCCGTTTAAGATCGGTGTGGATAATAACGAACCAAATACTCCCCCGTTGGTGATGGTGAAGGATCCGCCTTGAAGATCGGACAGTGCAAGCTTGTTATTTCTTGCTTTTGTCGCAAGCTCCATGATTTCGCCTTCAATTTCTGCAAAGTTCTTGCGGTCGCAATTTCTTACAACCGGTACTACAAGACCATCATCCGTTGATACAGCAACACCTACATCGTAATACTTCTTAAGGACGATTTCATCGCCGTCAATTTCTGCATTAACGTAAGGATATTTTTTCAGCGCCGCTGTTACAGCTTTTGTGAAGAAGCTCATGAATCCAAGACGAACATCATGATCTTCAAAGAATTTGTCTTTTTTACGCTTTCTCAATTCCATGACGGCAGACATGTCAATTTCATTGAAAGTGGTCAGCATTGCAGCTGTCTGTTGTACTTCTACAAGACGCTTCGCAATGGTCTGTCTTCTGCGGGACATTTTTTCACGAACGACCGGCTTACCGTCATCTTTCTTGGCAGGAGCTTTCTTTGCTTCCTGAGCAGGCTTAGCAGGCGCGGATGCCGGCTTGTTCTCATACGCTTCGATATCTTGCTTTCTCACTCTTCCAAGCGGGTCGGTAGGTACTTGAGAAAGGTCGATTCCTTTTTCACGCGCAAGCTTACGGGCTGCAGGAGAAGCGATCGGACGATTCTTTTTATCGTCTTTTGATGCAGGAGCTTCTTCTTTAGGAGCTTTCTCCTCAGCTTTTTCCTGCTGCTGTGGTTCCTCTTTTTCTTCTTTTTTGTCTGCAGGTGCCGGAGCTTCCCCGCCTGCTCCCACAATTGCGATGACCTGACCAACCTCTACAGTGTCACCTTCATCGGCTTTTAGTTCTTGAATGGTGCCCGCTTCTTCAGAAATCACTTCTACATTTACTTTATCTGTTTCTAGTTCTACGATGTACTCGCCTTTTTCAACATAATCGCCAGGCTGCTTCAACCATTGAGCAATCGTACCTTCTGTAATTGATTCTGCCAATTCTGGAACTTTGATTTCTGCCACTGTGATGTCCTCCTCTTTCTTATCGAGTTAACGCTTCGTTAATGATACGTGCTTGTTCTTTTTTGTGTACAGTAGGTTCCCCTTCAGAAGGACTAGAACGTCTTCTGCGTCCTACATATTGAACGTCAACGCCTTCTGATGCCAAGTCACGCAGTCTTGGTTCAACAAATGTCCATGCTCCCATATTCTTCGGTTCTTCCTGGATCCAGACCAATTCTTTCAGGTTAGGATATCTTCCAAGGATTTCTTCCATATCATTTTTAGGGAACGGATAAATTTCTTCAAGTCTAAGTATATGAAGCCAATCCGTTTCATCCATGCCCTGCAGCTTTTCTTCAAGGTCGATTGCAATCTTACCGCTGCCGATTACAATCCGCTCTACAGCTTCACGGTTTTCTCCCAATCCTTTTTGCTCGAGTACTGAATGGAATTCTCCCTCTGCAAGCTCTTCCGCAGTTACGGATGCGAATTGATTACGAAGCAGGCTCTTAGGCGTCATGATAACAAGAGGCCTGACTTCTTCTTTTTGAAGGATAGCTGCCTGGCGTCTCAGTACGTGAAAATACTGCCCTGCAGTCGAGCAGTTGGCGACTGTCCAGTTATACTCTCCGCCCAACTGAAGGAATCTCTCAAGACGGGCACTTGAGTGTTCAGGACCCTGACCTTCATATCCGTGTGGAAGAAGCATGACAAGACCTGTTTTCTGACCCCACTTGGCGCGGCCGGCTGAAATGAACTGATCGAACATGACTTGTGCCATATTAGAGAAATCACCGAATTGAGCTTCCCAAAGAACGAGGGTCTCAGGTGCAAAAACATTATAGCCGTACTCATACCCGACAACCGCTGTTTCAGTCAAAGGGCTGTTATGGACGACGAACGATGCATTGCTTTCCGCAATATGGTGCAGCGGGATGTATTCTTCCCCTGTTTTTTCATCATGCAGGACAAGGTGGCGCTGTGCGAATGTACCGCGCTCAGAGTCCTGGCCGGTCAATCGGATCGGGGTGCCGTCTTTAAGGATGGATGCAAATGCGAGTGTCTCTGCATGTGCCCAGTCGATTTTCCCCTTGCCTTCAAAGGCCTGGCTGCGTCTTTGCAGGATCTTTCCGAGCTTCTTGAACACATTGAAACCTTCCGGCCATTGAAGCAGCTCTTCATTAATATGCTTCAGCTTATCGAATTCCACGGTTGTGTTAAGTTCCGGCAGACCGTTTGCCACGTCTTCCGGAGGTGCAAGGACAGTATCTGGATCTTCATCCTTCGCCGGGACCTTATCGTAGGCCGCCTTCAGCACTTCTTCCACTTCTGAGTCCATTTTTTCGACTTCCTCCTGAGAGATGATCTCGTCGGAAATCAGTTGTTCAGCGTACAGTTTTTTGACATTCGGATGATTCTGGATGATGGAATACATCTGAGGATTCGTCACCATCGGTTCATCCATCTCGTTGTGACCGAATCTGCGGTACCCGATAAGGTCGATGACGAAATCCTTGCCGAATGTTTTACGATATTCATAGGCTAAGACGGCAGCTGCCAGACAAGCTTCCGGATCATCTGCATTTACGTGCACAATTGGCACTTCAAAGCCCTTTGCTGTGTCAGAAGCATATTTAGTAGAACGGGAATCACGGCTCTCCGTGGTGAATCCGATCATATTATTCGCGATAAGGTGGATGGATCCGCCTGTATTATATCCGCGCAGCCTGCTCATATTTAATGTTTCTGCAACGACTCCCTGTCCAGGGAATGCTGCATCTCCATGAATCATGACCGCATAGGATGTTTCGGATGATTGGACTGGATATCCGTTTTCTTCCCGGTTCTCCTGTGCAGCACGTGTATAGCCGGCAACGATCGGGCTCACTACTTCCAAATGGCTCGGATTATTCGCCAATGTCACGCGTGCTCTTGCAGTCGGCATGGCCTGCGGGGAGATTTCCCTGTCTGCTCCAAGATGATACTTGACATCTCCTGTCCATCCGAAAGTGATGCCGATGGAACCTTCTGATGGAATCAGGTCTTTACTTGGTGCATGCTGGAATTCAGCAAAGATCATTTCGTACGGCTTGCCGATTACATGTGCAAGGACATTCAGCCTTCCGCGGTGAGCCATACCGATATTCACCGTCTTCGCTCCTGCTTCAACGGAATAGCGGATCAACTCATCGAGTAAAGGCACCATGGTGTCCAAACCTTCGATCGAGAAGCGCTTTTGTCCAACGAATGTGCGGTGGACATATTTTTCAAATCCATCCACTTCGGCCAGGCGTTTTAATAAGGACACTTTCTGTTCTTTGGACAAAGGTGAAAAATATGAACCTGACTCGATTTTTTCCCTGAGCCAGTTCTTTTCTTCCAGCTCATGAACATGTGCATATTCGAATGCAAGTTTCCTTGTGTAAACTTCTTTCAAATGATTCACTGCCTGAAGGCCGTCTTTGATACGGGACGGTGCATCAGGGCATAGGAACTCAACCGGGATGTTCTTCAGGTCTTCCTCGGTCAAGTCGAACTCTGAAAGTTCGATTCTTCTTGTATCTTTATTGCGGTCATTGAGCGGGTTGATGTCAGCAGCCAAATGACCATATGTACGGATATTATCTGCAAGCTTGACGGCTGCGACCATTTTGCTAAGCGCCGTCGGCTGGGCAGGCAGAGTAAATGAAGCGTCTGCTTTCTGCGCACTTGCCATCACTGCAGCATCTTCAGCAGTAGGAGGCCCCCATTGTTCAAATAACTCCCTCAGTTCAGGGTCTACTTCAGATGGATCCTCAAGAAATTGTTCATAGACCTCCATCACGTAGCCCAGATTTGGTCCATAAAAGGAATGCCATGGCTCGCCTTGGTTTGTCGATTGCTTTTTCATTTTGAAAAACCTCCAACTATTTGCCAGTTAGTATAATTTGGGTATCAGGTATCCTTCCACTTACAATTTCTGAAAATTGTTATGCAAGAATAATATTATTTAAGCACTAAAACGCTTACAGAGATATTTTATCACTGTGAAGTAGTAAGTTAAAGTCTTTATGACAAATTTCTTAAAATTTTGTGTTCGACTTAATCCTATACTCATTTACTTATATTCCCATAATGATTTGTGAAAAACTTCATATAAAATGGACTATTTTGAAATAACTTTTTATTAAGCGCTTTCTTCTCCACCCTCTTATAATCGTTACTCGGGTAACTTTTTTCATAAACCATCTTACTACTCTTACTAAAAAAAACCAAATACTTTTTATCAAATTCTGTCTTTTTTATTGAATGTTAGAATTCTATAGTGCAAGCTTTAATATCCCATTCCCTCAAACCGGAATGATTAATCCTTCTTCACCTGAACTCTTCGCCCATTTCTGCATACGATATATCAACCAATACTGTTTATAACGGACTGTCTAAGTAAGATCGTGTGCGCCAAAGAAAGGTGATGCTTATGTTTCCATGGAGCTTGTTCCCGTTCAATAAAGACATGAAGGAACAAATGAATAACATGAACCCTAAAGAAATTGACTCTTATGTACAGAATATGATGAAAAATATGTTTCCAGGTGGTTGGAGCAGTATGATGAACCCAAATGAAGCAATGAAAGGCCACCAGCCTTTCATTCATCCGATGGAGAGCGAACCTCCACAACGCGATCAAGGAACCCCTTCTCAGCAAAATCAAATCCCTATTAATATATTTGAAACGTTTGAGGATGTTTATATCCGGATGAAGATCCCCAATGAAGACTGGATGAAACAGATGAAGATTTATCACACATCCAACCAGGCAATCATAGAGAATATACCCGAACAGGGAGACCGGCAGGTTCTGACACTTCCTTCACTTGTTAAGAAAAAAGGAGCGATGGCGCAATATAAGGATGGGGTGCTTGAATTAAAAATCCCGAGAAGCGTCGATATGCAGTACACAGAAATAGACGTCTCAGAAAAATACTGAGACGTCTATTTCTCTTCCTCGAGTTTTGCTGCCCGTTTCAATGAAACACGTATAATTGTTCCAGCAGGTTCATTCCTCGAAGCTTCAATTGTACCGCCATAGTTATAGATCAGTTTGGAGGCAATTGCCAGCCCCAGTCCGTAACCGCCTTTTTCCCTGCTTCTCGCTTTATCCACACGGTAAAAACGGTCAAACACCTTTTGCAGGTCTTCTTCAGGTATTCCGATCCCTTCATCCTTCACTTCAAGTACAAGCAGCTTGTCCTGTTCGTACATCCGGACCTCTACCCGGGTCCGTGTTTCGGAGTATTTCACCGCATTATCCAGTAAGATGACCAGTATTTGTTCCAGATGCCTCTTTAACATAAATGCCTCTGCAGTCTCCTTGAGATCATCCCTGAGTTCGAAATCATAGTCCTGGTGAAGGAATGTAAAATCACGGATGATTTTGCGTGAAACTTCTTTAATATTGACTTTGGCATTTTCATAATCCGCCAGTTCACGGTCGGCCTTTGATAACTCAAGCAGTTCTCCCACTAGGCGTTTGACTCTGTCAAGCTCCTCGAGGGAAACCTGTAATGATTCCTCCAGGATCGAAGGGTCCTTTTTCCCCCACCTGTTCAGTAAGGAGAGATGTCCCTCCAGGACCTGGATGGGGGTCCTTAATTCATGGGAGGCATCTTCCACAAACTGCTGCTGCTGCCTGAATGACCTCTCTATTTCGATCATCATCTTATTGAAGATTTGAGAAAGCTCACTGATTTCATCATGAGCGTTCGTCGCTTCCACTCTTCGTTGAAACCCATTCCTTTCAATGGAGCGCATGGCCTCTGATAATTTATTCAACGGCCTTATGAAATTCCGTGCCATTAAGTAGCCAAGCAGCGCACTTAATAATAATGCTGCAACCCCGGTGAAGGACATCATCCAGAAGAGGTTTTTCATGATACTTTCATAACGATTCAGGGGCTGGATGATTTCTACGTATCCATTGAATTGATTTGAAAGAATAGGAGAATGGCCGATAAGGATTTTTTTATCATCGGTTTCGATCAACTTTACTTCTTTATCTCTGACCGGCTGGAAAGGAATATAAAAAGCAGGCTCATTTTCCCCTCTGATTTCCAAGGCCTGCTTCCCCTGACGGTCCAATATCCTGATTGTTTGATCTTTTTCTGCAATTTGCTTCATGAGGTCTCTGCTTTCATAAATATCCTCAAGCTTCACATTTTGCCCGCGCTGTTTGAAGAATACGGTGATTTCATCAAGGACCCTGCTGAAGTTATTCTCTTCTTCATCAAGCATCCATTTGTTAATGGCATGATATTGGAAGAAGCTGAATAGAAAGAAAGCTAGAAATATGGCGGACCCCGCTGCCAAAGCCCATTTGACCTTCAGTGACGTCGGTTTGATCCACCTCTTTAACTTTTTCATGATCTCATCACATATCCAGTGCCGCGGACCGTCTGGATGATGCTTTCCTCTTCCGGAGAGTCAAGTTTATTCCGTAAATACCTGACATAGACGTCCACGACATTGGTTTCGACTTCCGTATCGTATCCCCATACTTTATTCAGAAGGACTTCCCTTGTCAGGACAATATTCTTGTTTTCCAGGAAGGCAAGCAATAAATCGTATTCTCTCTTTGTCACTTCTATTTCGCTGCCTTCCTTGAATACCTGTCGTGATTCCTTATACACAGTCAGGTTGTTGTGAACATATGATGTTACGGGCGACTGCGGGACATCATTCTGTGTCCTCCGGAAAACGGCGCGGAGCCTTGCGAGCAGCTCTTCGATTGCAAAAGGTTTTACGATATAATCATCTGCTCCGCTGTCGAGGCCGGAGACTCTGTCCATTACACTGTCGCGCGCTGTGATCATCAGGATCGGCGTCTCCTTGCTCTGCCGGATTCTTCGGCAGACCTCCAATCCATTGAGCCCGGGAAGCATGAGGTCCAGCAGGATCACATCCCACTCTTCATTCAATGCCATGTCCAGCCCGTCCCTGCCTGTAAACGCAAGACCGATTTCATATCCTTCATATTTAAGCTCAAGTTCTATAAAACGTGATAGGTTTTTTTCATCTTCGATTAATAAAACTTTTTTCATTTACTCACCTGCTATATCTCTGATCCGTTTATTTCTTTGAAAAAAAATCATAAAAGGCATGGAAAATCTCAATTCCCTGAAACGTAAACAACGTCAAAGCCGTGATGCTGAAAAACAGGATGGGTATGAAGCGTATGAACATCATCATATCATTACCTCCCTTTTTTGCTCTAAGTTCATCATGCTCCCTTAATATTAAAATCTGATGAGAAGATGATAAAATTCCGCTAAAATAAGGAGTTTACATAATAAATTTATAATCTACTTATCCTCAAGTTATGAAAATGTTTACGCTGCAACCTGTGTTTAACTGTTTTCATTAAGTGGTACATATACCCATATACTGTATTATCCCTGTTATGAAAGGAATGATGTCGGTGACTTTCTGGATCTCTTTATTTGTGTCATTATTGATACTATTTGCCATTGCTGAGGAAATCATTTATTTTATACTTCGTACAAAGGTTATTAACGATAACCACCCAGCTGAAGAAGGAAAAATAAAAACCCTGTACAAAAAGGTCAAATTAAAGCTTAGTCCTTCCTAGGATCAAGCTTTTTCTTTTTACTATACATACTTATGATAAGATAATAAACAATTATATTGCATTAAAAGCTCAAGAAAGAAAGGATGCTTGTGATGAAAATCGATTTGAATTGTGATTTGGGAGAGAGCTTCGGGGCATACACGATTGGGCAGGATGAAGAGATGATGAAGTATGTAGACTCTGTCAATATAGCATGCGGCTTTCATGCGGGTGACCCTGTGGTGATGATGAAAACGGTGGAGCAGGCACTCTCGCATGGACTTAAGATCGGGGCTCACCCCGGCCTGCCGGACCTGCAGGGTTTCGGGCGCAGAAGTATGGCCCTCAATCCACAAGAAGCGTATTCACTGATTTTATATCAAGTTGGTGCACTGCAGGCGATTGTAAAGGCAAAAGGGGGGACGCTATCGCATGTGAAACCTCATGGCGCATTATATAATATGGCTGCCAAGGACGCTGAACTGTCCCAGTCAATTGCAAAGGCTGTACGTGATATCGATGATTCCCTCATATTATTCGGCCTCTCAGGAAGTGAATTGACGAGCGCAGGGAATGAGGCCGGGCTTACGGTCGCCCATGAAGTATTCGCGGACCGCACATATCAGTCGGACGGCAGCCTCACCCCGAGATCGCTTCCGAATTCCGTACTTCATGATGCAGATAAGGTGGAAGAACAAGTGATGAGGATGGTCAAAAGACAGGAAGTGGTCACGGCAAGCGGTGAAGTCATTTCAATACAGGCAGATACAATCTGTCTTCACGGAGATAACATAGAAGGTGTAAGCCTGGCCAGGAGATTAAAGGAAAAATTGAGCTGAATGCTCAAGGAAGGAGATTGACAGATGAAAATAATGGAACTGGAAACCAGCAAGCGCGATGAAATGATAGAAGTCACTGACCGTGTTCAGGAGTTTGTAGATAAATCCGGTATATCAAACGGAGCAGTCATTATACAATCCCTTCATACCACTGCGGGCATTACAGTCAATGAGAATGCCGACCCCGATGTCAAGACTGATTTTATCAGGCGCCTGGATGAAGTCTATCCCTGGAATCATACCAAGGACCTTCATGGGGAAGGCAATACGGCTGCGCATTTGAAAACGAGCACGACAGGTCATTCACAGACAGTCCTTGTTAAGGATGGACGGTTACTGCTGGGGACCTGGCAAGGGATTTATTTCTGTGAGTTTGACGGCCCCCGGCATCGAAAAATGGCTGTGCAAATTATGGAATCCTGACTTTTTCAAAAAAGACCTCGTTTTAAACGGGGTCTCAGCTTGTAGACAAAGTCTAAGAATTAGACCAAGTCTACAAGCTTTTTTTGTATAATAGAAAAGAATAAAGCTT
>NZ_JBJOSA010000019.1:0-69321 GCF_045897515.1 Rossellomorea oryzaecorticis
ATGAAACCGCCGTATACGGAACCGTACGTACGGTGGTGTGAGAGGTCGGGGGTTAGTCACCCCCTCCTACTCGATTGGGCTTAGATTCTTCATTTTTTATAAGTTGAGTAAATGAACTTTTTCATATTTATTTACTTTTTCCATTCTTTATAAAACCTCACAGGCTTTTTCTGTTAACAAGTGACAGAAAGAAAGCCAAGGGTATAATAAAGATAAACGAACCCTTTAACAGGAATGAACTGATACATAATCCATTAACGCAAGGAGGATTAAATAATGAACATCTTGATCGTCGATGATGACCCGCATATTCTGCATCTGCTTCAACTCCACCTTTCACAGGAGTCCTATATCGTCCATGCTGCTAAAAATGGCATGGAGGCACTGGATGTACTGAAAAATCAAGCCTGTGACATTGCGGTTGTGGATGTGATGATGCCTTACATGGACGGTTATGATCTCACAAAGGAAATCAGGGATCGATACGATATCCCTGTCCTTCTTTTAACCGCAAAGGGCGGGATCGAGGATAAGGAACGCGGATATAATTCCGGAACGGATGACTATCTCGTAAAACCGTTCGAACCGAAAGAATTGCTGTTTCGTTTGAAAGCATTGGCCCGCCGGTATGGAAAAAAAGAGGATGAAAATGTGGTCAGGATCGGAACCGTGACAGCTGATCGCAATAAGTACGAAGTCAGTGCAGGGGACCGGACACTGCTTTTACCGTTGAAAGAGTTCGAACTCCTTTATTTATTCATGTCAAATCCGGACCATGTGATGTCGAGGGACATGCTGATTGAAAGAGTCTGGGGAATTGATTATGAAGGAGACGAACGGACGGTGGACGTACATGTGAAACGACTGAGGGAACGCCTTTCGGGTATCTCAGGTGACTTCGTCATCAAGACGGTGCGCGGAGTGGGATACGCCCTGGAGATGAAGCGATGAAGTCTTTGTATATAAAGTTTACCGTTTATACAATCGGCATCATGATCCTGAGCGGCATCATCGCGTTCATCTTATCGAATGTTTACTATCAGCAGTATTTGAAACCCCAGAATGATTTGAAGAATGCGGGGATCGGCAAGGAAATGGCCGGATTTATAGAGGAACACCCGGAGGTTGGCATCGATGAATACCTGAAACATGCAGCATCCGCCGGCTATCAATTTTATCTCGTGGATGGAAAGACAGATGAGGGGAAGTTCTTCGGTGCACCTTACCGGGACAAGAATCTGGATCCATCCGCCGTTCGCAAGGTGCTTGGTGGGGATACCTATCATGGCATGCGGGAATTTCCGGATAAAACGTTTGTGACGGGGTTTTTTGCCAATGAACTATCCAATACGATCGGCGTGCCGCTGGATCATGATGGCAAACGGTATGCACTGTTCCTTCGTCCAGATATCAAGCTGCTCTTCAATGAGATGCATCTGCTGTTCGGATGGCTGCTCATTTTGACCTTATGTTTGAGCATCCTGTTCGTCATCATCGGGACGCGCTTTTTAATCAAGCCCATCTCGAAACTGACGGAAGCGACCCATTCGCTTGCCCGCGGAAATTATCAAGTGGAGGTGGACCGGGGCAGGAGGGATGAAATCGGCCAGCTTGCCTCAAGCTTTCACCGGATGTCCAAACAGCTCGGTCAGCTTGATGAAGTGAGGAAGGAGTTCATCTCGAATGTCTCCCACGATATCCAATCGCCATTATCGAATATTAAGGGATACACGAATCTGCTGGGAAGTGAACACCTGTCTGCAGAAGAAAAGAATCAGTATATTTCCATCATGAATGGAGAAATCGACAGACTCTCCAACTTGACCAGACAATTGCTGCTCCTGGCATCACTCGACCGGAACGACGACGTTTTAAAAAAAGAAACTTTCAATGTGTCGGAACAGCTTAAGGAACGCATCAGCCAATATCAATGGGTCATCAGTGAAAAAGGGATCATGCTCGGCTACTCGCTTCCCGATCAAGAGATTAACGGAGATCCAGTGCTTCTCGGTACCGTCTGGGACAATCTGTTGTCCAATGCGATTAAATACAACCTCCCCAATGGCACAATCGATGTCAGCGTTGAATCGAGAGGAGGAATCGTGTCCATCCTCTTCAAGGATACAGGCATCGGACTTTCTGAAGGGGAAAAAGAGCGAGTCTTTGACCGTTTTTACCGGGCGGATACATCCAGGACGAAAACGGTTGAAGGGACCGGGCTTGGTTTGTCGATTGTTTCGACGATCATCCATCTTCACGGAGGAACCATCCATCTTGACAGTAAAAAAGGGAAAGGATCCACTTTTACGGTAAACCTTCCTTTGAAACAAAAAAATGTCAGCCATTCGATAAATGGCTGATATTTTTTTGTGTTCATCTTCCGTTCATATTCAGGGAGTATTCTGGTTTTGTACTAATCTAAAAGGAAGGTGAACAGAGACATGTTTTCACTGTCATTAAAAGAAATTCGCTTTTACAAGATGAGGTATTTACTGATCGGGTTCATCCTGTTCTTCGTTGCCTCCCTCGTTTTTATCATAAGCGGCCTTGCAGGCGGTCTCTCATCAGACAATGCTTCATCCATACAGAACATGGATGCTCGTGCGTTCTATCTGGATAAAGGGGCGGAAGGCCGGATCGACCGGTCACGGATTGACGTTTCGTCTGATACTTTTTCTCCCGGAATTGAGCCATTGAACCTCCAAATGCGTTCATTAGAAAAAGAAGGCACGGATCAGACAATCGATATCACATTCATGGCCGTCCAACCCAACGGCTTTCTGATGCCAAACGTGACGGATGGAGAAAGCTTTAAATCTGGAGATGCCAGCGTCACGGCCGATATCACCCTTCAAAAAGAGGGGATAGAAATCGGGGACATGCTCTATGACGAACAGTTTGACAAAGTATTTACCGTTGCCGGATTCACGGAGCAGCAAACGTTCAGCCATACACCCGCTGTGTTCATGAACATCGATCTGTGGAATGACTTGGTCCCGGAGAATCAAAAGAATAAAGTGAATGCACTTGTCATGGAAGAAGATAATCAAAAGCTGAGGGAAATCGTGAAATCGGAGGTCGAAGGCGGTAACTGGGTATCCAAGGATGAGGTAATCGGGGGCATTCCCGGCTACCAGGCAGAGCAAAGCTCGCTTTATATGATGCTTGCGTTTCTGATCGTGATCGCTGTATTTGTCCTGGCGGCGTTCTTCTTTATCATGACAATCCAAAAAATGAATGAGTTTGGTGTGTTGAAGGCCATCGGGGCAAAGAACGGATTCTTGATCGGTTCCACTCTCTTTCAGGTACTGATCCTTTCGCTCGTCAGCATCGGAACGTCAGTCGGGTTCACCGCCTTACTTCCAAATCTGCTTCCAGAGGACATCCCTTTTGTCTTCGATATTAACCTTATATTGAAATTTTCAGGGGTGCTGCTGATCGTTTCGCTTGCAGGTGCACTTGTATCTGCAGCCAATATTGTAAAAGCGGACCCGCTGACTGCCATGGGGAGGGCTCAATAATGAATACCTGGCCACTTGAACTGAAAGAAATCAGAAAGACCTTCAAGGACGGCGAAAAGATGATCGATGTCCTTCATTCTCTTTCTTTTAAAGCTGAGAGAGGCAAGCTGACCGCGGTACTCGGACCGTCGGGATCAGGGAAAAGCACGTTCCTGTCGATTGCAGGCGCACTGTTATCCCCCGATGAAGGGGAGCTGCTTGTAAACGGCCATGACATCGCTTCACTTTCCGATAAACAAAAGTCTGAAGTGAGACTTCATTCAATCGGCTATATTTTTCAATCCTCCAATCTTGTTCCGTATCTTAAAGTGATAGAGCAGCTCAAACTGCCTGCAGAGCTTGCGGGTAAGTGGAATGGAGACACAAAGAGGAGGGCGGAAGAACTTTTAAAGTCAGTGGGTCTTGAGAACCGGGCCGATAATCACTCTTATCAGCTGTCCGGCGGAGAGAAGCAGAGGGTAGCAATTGCCCGCGCCTTCATGAATGACGCCGACATCATCCTGGCCGATGAGCCGACCGCCAGTCTTGATTCAGGCCGGAGCATCGACATCATCAAGCTCATTTCAAAGATTGTGAAAGAAAAACAAAAAGCCGCCGTCATGGTCACCCACGATGAAACCATCCTTCATCTATGTGACAATATATATGAAATGAACGACGGCAGGCTTAAAAAAAGAAAGTGAACCAAAAGCTGGGCAGGCGAACACTCCTGTCCAGCTTTTTCTATGGAGTTATGCATTTTCCGTGCAGTTTATAATAGCCGTCCAGTGGTACAGAATAATAAAACATCCTGTTCAGCCCATTTTGATAAAAAGAAAACAAAATGGTTGACTAAAAACGATTACATTTGTAAACTCTAAATATAAGTTGATTACAAATGTAAACGATATAGGAGGTGTTGTCATTTGCCCAATGAAGAAAAACCGGAAATCACGGATTCTGAATGGGAAGTCATGAGGGTCGTGTGGGCCCTTGAAGAAGTGACCAGCAAGGAAATCAGCCATGTCCTGCAAGAAAAGATGGACTGGAAACCTGCGACGACCAAGACCTTCATCGGGCGTCTCGTCAAAAAAGGGATGCTGCAAACCGAAAAGTCAGGCAACCGGTTCATCTACACAGCCGCGGTCAGCGAAGAAGACAGTCTCAATACCCTGAAAGCAGGGCTGTTCCATCACATCTGCAGCCGTGCAGTCGGAAAGACGATAGCCGATCTGATCGGAGACGCAACACTCAGCCATGACGACATCGCCATGATAGAGGAAGTCCTGCAAAATAAGAAAAAAGACGCTGTCGACCAAGTCGTCTGCAACTGCGTCCCCGGCCAGTGCACCTGCAAAAAAGACCACGGCATGAACTGCCGGCATTAAGGCAGTGAATCTACTGCCAGTCGTCAGTGATATGGTTTGATCTGTCCAGTACAAGCGTTTGATTGGAGTGCAAGACGAAGACTCCTATCAGAAAAGCGGAAGCGGGTTTGGCTTATGACATGTGCCTCTAAGCACTGTAGCTGGACAGTTCCCTCTTTGACGAGGAGGCTCACGGGCCGCTGCTCACGGGCCGCCCGCGGAAAGCGAAGTCTTCCACGGAAATCAAAAGCGTTAATCAATGTAATAAAATCAATGAAAACTATAAGGAGTGTTCAAACATGGAAAAAACATTACTAAACGTATCAGGTATGACATGCGGAAACTGCGTGAAGAAAGTAGAAACCACACTAAACGGACTCGACGGAGTTGAAAAAGCCAAAGTCGACCTTGAAAATGCATCTGCAAAAGTGAAATACGACGAAACGAAACAATCCCCTGAAAGCCTGAGCAAAGCCGTGACGGAAGCAGGCTATGAAACAGAACCGAAAAAATAACAAAGGTGGTCTTGCACGATGACGGAAAAAACATTAAGCATCGAAGGGATGACATGTGCGTCGTGTTCACAGACGGTGGAAAAAGCAACGGGGAAATTGAACGGTGTCCAGGAAGCGAATGTGAACCTGGCCACTGAAAAACTGAGGATCACATATGATGAAAATGAAATTACCCTTGATCAGATAATGCAAGCCGTTGACGATGCAGGTTACAAAGCCATCTCGGAAATGGAAAAGAAAACATTTTCCGTATCGGGCATGACCTGCGCGTCCTGTGTGCAGTCAGTAGAAAAGGCGGCAAATAAGCTGGAGGGCGTGAAACATTCAAGCGTTAATCTGACGACCGAAAAATTGGTCGTTGAATATGATCCGTCAGTCGTAACCGCTGCCGACATCAAAAAAGCGGTATCCGAAGTGGGATATGAAGCGCAGGAAGATGTGGAGACAGAGGATAAAGCCGATGAAGACAGAGATAAGAAAGAACGGCATATCAATCATATGTGGAAACGTTTCTGGATCTCGGCCGTCTTCACGATCCCGCTCCTGCTCGTCTCAATGGGCCATATGCTCGGGATGCCGCTGCCGGATGCCATCGATCCGATGACCAACCCGACAGGATTTGCGCTCATTCAGCTCGTCCTGACGATTCCGGTGATGGTGATGGGGAAACCATTCTTCACAGTTGGATTCAAAACACTGATCAAGCGCCATCCGAATATGGATTCCCTGGTTGCCCTCGGAACCGGTGCTGCTTTTGTATACAGCTTCATTGCGTCCATTTTCATCTTATCGGGAAATGAGAGCTACGCGCAGGATCTTTATTATGAATCGGCTGCGGTCATCCTGACGTTGATAACGTTAGGGAAGTATTTCGAAGCACTGTCAAAAGGAAAAACGTCTGAAGCGATCAAGAAGCTGATGGGGCTGGCCCCTAAAACAGCGACGGTCATCAGGGACGGCATGGAAACCGAAATTTCAATTGAAGAGGTGGAAGTCGGCGACATCATCATCGTCAAGCCAGGGGAAAAGCTTCCTGTGGACGGTGTGGTAGTGGAAGGGAAGACGTCGGTGGATGAGTCGATGCTGACAGGGGAAAGCATCCCTGTGGAAAAAGAAGCAGGATCAGCAGTGATCGGCGCAAGCATCAATAAAAACGGTTCGATCCGTTACGAAGCGACCAAGGTCGGGAAAGACACAGCACTTTCTCAAATCATCAAACTGGTTGAAGACGCACAGGGATCAAAAGCACCGATTGCAAAGATGGCCGATATCATTTCCGGCTATTTCGTGCCGATCGTCATCGGCCTTGCGATCGTGACGGGCCTTGCCTGGTTCATCGGGGGCGAAACAGGTCTCTTCGCCTTTACGATAGCCATCTCCATTCTCGTCATTGCCTGCCCGTGCGCCCTTGGTCTCGCGACTCCGACCGCCATCATGGTCGGAACCGGGAAAGGTGCTGAAAATGGCGTGCTTATAAAGAGCGGGGGGGCACTTGAATCCACCCACAAAATCAATACGATCGTGTTTGATAAAACAGGTACGATCACTGAAGGGAAGCCTGTGGTGACGGATATCGTGACGGCCGGGGACATCGGGGAGGAAGAACTCCTGACCCTTGCCGCTTCGGCTGAAAAAGGATCCGAACATCCGCTGGGTGAAGCGATCGTCAGGGCAGCGGAGGAAAAAGGATTGCCGCTACTTAAAACGGATTTCTTTGATGCGGTCACTGGCCAGGGGCTTGAGGTGACAGTAGACGGTAAAGACCTGCTGCTCGGAAACCGGAAGCTCATGGTTGAAAATGATGTGGATCTAGGTGACCTCGAAGAAACGTCCGACCGCCTTGCAGCCGAAGGGAAAACCCCGATGTATATTGCAGTGGAAGAAGAAATCGCCGGTATCATCGCTGTCGCTGACACGGTGAAGGAATCGAGCTTCAAGGCCATTGAAAAACTTCATAAAATGGGCATCGAAGTCGCCATGATCACGGGTGACAACAAGCGGACGGCTCAGGCCATCGCGGAACAGGTCGGAATCGACCGTGTGCTGAGCGAAGTCCTTCCAGAAGACAAAGCCATTGAAGTCAAAAAACTGCAGGAAGAAGGACGGAAAGTCGCCATGGTCGGTGACGGCATTAACGATGCACCCGCCCTTGCGCAGGCAGATATCGGGATTGCCATCGGTTCCGGCACGGATGTGGCTATGGAATCAGCAGATATCGTCCTGATGAGAAGCGACCTGATGGACGTACCGACATCCGTCGAACTGAGCAAAGCAACGATCCGGAACATCAAACAGAATCTTTTCTGGGCATTTGCCTATAACATTCTCGGGATTCCGGTTGCGATGGGTGTGCTTTACCTGTTCGGAGGCCCCTTATTGAATCCGATGATCGCAGGGGCTGCTATGAGCTTCAGTTCTGTATCCGTGTTGCTCAATGCCCTGCGACTGAAAGGATTCAAACCATCACGCGTTTGAGGAGTGAACCTTTAATATGAGTCAGGAATTAATGATTGAACTCTACACACGTCCGACCTGCTCCGACTGTCAGGCTGCCAAAGAGTACCTGGCGGAGCAGCATATCGAATACAATCACAAAGATGTTGGGGCGGATGAATCACTCGAAGCAGAGATGAAAGAAACATTCGGCTCACGGATTGTCCCGGCATTTGCCTTTTACAAGAAAGGCCTGCTTGGTAAGAAAAAGCTGGTGAAGAGTTTGATTGGATTTGAGCAAAATCGAGAAGAGATAGAAGAGTTATTGGATACTAAAAAAGAATGAAGATTCGCCTCCAACCCCAGGGTGGAGGCTTTTTTTGAGGGAGAACAGAATTCTTCCACGATTATCCAATATCAACTCAGATAACCCTCCCATCTTTGGTACAATATAAATACATAAAAGTCGAAGGGAAGGAGGGGCATTCATGCAAAAGATCGTGAAAATCATATATGAGATGTTCATGCTCCTTCTTGTGATGGTGACGATCATCAACTTGTGGCAGGAAGATAATCATAATTCGTTTCTGAACTGGCTTGTGTGGGGGATCTTTTTCGCGGATTTTGTGGTAAGGCTGCTAAAGGCAGAGAAAAAGTGGGAGTTCCTGAAGGAAAATCCCTTCCTGGTCATAGCGATTCTTCCATTCGATCAGTTTTTTCAGATGGCGCGGATTGTGAGGGTCATCTACTTGTTCAGGTTGAAGACAATAACAAAATATTATATTTCTCCTTATGTTGAAAAACTTACGTATCAATCGTGGACGCTCCTCATCTCCATTTTACTCGGCTTCCTGCTTGCGGAATCATTTATCATTTTTTTCATAGAAGAAACAGTCGGCAGTTTTTATGATGGGATCGTTGTGGTATTCGGACATTTGATTTATATGGGAAGCACGATCGTCAATCTTCAGAGCGGGATGTCCATGTGGTTATTGACCGTTACGGCAATCATCGGGATTTCACTTCAGGGGCTCGCACTGCAGTGGGGCATGACCAAACTTGAAGGGATTTATAAAGGACTGGTTAACAGCAGGCAATCAAAATAATTGTTACAGCCGGACTTGGGAAAAAGGAAATTCGACTCCTTTTTCCTTTTTTTTGAAACTTTCTTCGTGCATATACGTATATACACGTAGACTGAATTATACAAGAGGAGGATATCATGAAGAAATTACTGGTACTGGGTTCAGCGATATTTTTGGCGGCTGGCTTGACGGCGTGCGGAACGACAACGAGCGGGAAAGATGTAGAAGACATCATCAATTCATCGATTGCTGCTTCGGAGGATCTTGAAAGTTTTCATGTGAAAATGGAGATGGAGCAGGATATCATCCCGGCTGAGGAAGATGCTGAAAAAGTGACGCAGGAGTCGACAATCGAAATGGATTATGTCACAGAGCCGCTCGGGTTGTATCAGACGACAGAAATGACGATGATGGGGATGCCGATTGAAGCGGAAACCTATTTTACCGAAGAAGGAATGTATACGAAGGATTCGATGAGTAACCAGTGGCAGGCCGCGCCTAAGGAAATGTCAAACTCAATTGTCCAGATGAGCAAGGATCAAGCGGATGCGACTGAGCAGCTCAAGCAAATGAAGGAATACATCAAAGATGTTAAAGTGGATGAGAAAGACGATCGCTATGTCATCTCATTCTCTGCTTCCGGGGAAGAGTATCAGAATCTTGTAGAGGAACAGGTCGAGGCCACGATGCCTGAAGGTTTGATGCCGAAGGAGATGCTGAAAGGCTTGAAAGTAAACAAATTGGACTATACCTATGAAATTGACAAAAAAACCTATCACCCTTTGAATTTCACAGTGAACATGGATTTCGATATGGAGATTGAAGGGGAGAAGGTGCAATCTGTCCAGAAGATGACGGGAAGCTATTCCAAGTTCAATGAGATCGAGGACATCACGATTCCGGCAGAAGTAAAAGAGAATGCCGTGGAAATGGATGAAGCAGCTTTGCAGGGTGAATAAGAGTAAAGAGCGTGTGGCCTGGGCCGCACGCTTTTTTTTAATAGAAATGTTTCGATTTCGAGAGTTGTAAATTGTTAAATTTAAATTTACTTAGTACGATAGTCTTACGATTAGTAGAATGTATCTTAACTCACGGTTGAAAATACATATGATGCTTGATTCCAGAAAAGAGGATGAGGATGAACAGTACACTTACAGAAATCGAAGAAAGAAATCAGGGATTTGGGGCAGTACAGGTAATGGACGCGATTAAAGGGTCGCTTGCGATGATTCAATTCGACCCGGAAGGAAATGTGCTGTGGGCGAATGAGAATTTTGCGGGCACGGTCGGATATAGAGCAGCAGAGATGCCCGGCATGAGGCACAGGGCATTCTGTACACCTGAATTTGCCGAAAGCCGCGCGTATCAGGAGTTATGGAGGAACCTGCGGAACGGTAGAAGTTTTCAGGAGAAGATCCAGCGTGTGACAAAGCGCGGTGACCTTATCTGGCTTGAAGCCACCTATACGCCAGTCAAAGATGAGCGCGGGAGGGTCGTTGGTGTGGTAAAAGTGGCAACGGATATCACAGAACGGGAAAACACAGCTGTGAAGGTGGCATCTCAATTGCAGAAGATGTCTGAAGAACTCAGTGGTAAAGCGGAGGACGGCATCCGTCGAAGTGAAGAAGCGGCAAAAGCGATTGGAAGACTCGTCGAAGAGTCGAAGGAAAATCTCGAAATCATGGAATCTCTTAAATCACAGGCAAAATCGATTGAAAGCATTGTGAAAACGATAAGGGAAATCGCAGCCCAGACGAATCTTTTGGCATTGAATGCAGCCATCGAAGCGGCCCGCGCAGGTGAACATGGCAGAGGCTTCAATGTTGTGGCGGGTGAAGTAAGGAAGCTTGCTACCCGCGTCCAGGATTCGATCGGCGAAGTCAACGCCCGCATCGAAGGGATCACCTCTGAAATCAACAAGGTGAGTGAAGGGACGATCCGCTCACAGGCAGGAATCTCAAACAATCAGGACCTCAACGAACAGGCGGTCGCCGCATTCAAAGAGATCGGCCATGCAGCCCGTCAGCTCGATCTGCAGGCAAGGGATTTTAAAGAGATCCTATAATAAAATGAAGGCCCGTCCCGCATCGTTTTAAAGCAGTGCGGGACGGGCCTTTGCCATGTCGCGGACCATCATCCTTTGACAGATTTCCGTTCGATCAGTTCCGTCGTCAGTTTGTAATTGTGGTCGACTTTTTCCTTCGAAAGTACCTGGAAGATCAAGTGTACTGCCAGGGCGCCGGCTTCGTATTTAGGCTGGCGCATCGTTGTCAGCGGAGGGGAGACATATTCTGAAAGCTGGATATCGTCGAATCCGATGATTGATATGTCATCAGGGACAGAGATTTTCTTTTCATTCAATGCCTGAAGTCCGCCGATGGCCATTTCATCATTGGCGAAGAAGATGGCCTGGGGGACATCCTTTTGGGCGATGAGCATTTTCGTCGCCTGATAGCCGCCTTCCCTCGTAAAGCCTCCGGACACTTTCCATTTGGAACGATAATCGATTCCATGCTTTTCAAGTGCGGCCTGATAACCTTTGAAACGGAGTTCGTTGTCATGCGAGTTATAAGGTCCGCTTACAAAGGCAATGTCCCGGCTGCCTTTTTCTATCAGGTGTTCAGTCGCCATGAATGCCCCGTGTTCATTGTCAACCTCGATCTGGACGACATGATCATTTTGCACGCTCCGGTCGAGGACGACAATCGGGAAGCCTTCCCGGGCTGACTCAAGAATGGTGTTGTCATCGATATTATGGGCAAGGATGATCACGCCATCTACACGCTTTTCACGCAGGAATTTCACAGCGGTGGACTGTGCCCCGCCGATCGAACTGCAGGCGATCAAATCGTATCCGTTTGTCGACGCAACATCCTGGACGCCTTTGATCAGTTCGGAGTAGTAGGGCCCTGACAGGTCGCTGAGGATCAGGGCGATCGTGTTTGTGCTTGTCCTTTTCAAATCGGAAGCGAGTCCGTTTTTTTGGTAATTCAATTCTTTTGCTGCGGCCAATACTTTCTGCCGGGTTTCTTCGCTGACCTTCGTGCTGTTGTTGAGCGCGTAGGAAGCGGTGGAGACCGCGACCCCGGAAAGTTTGGCTACATCTTTTATGGTGGCCATGTTGTTCACTTCCTTTTAACATAGGGCTTGTCAGTTCATTGTCTGGTATATGTCTTATTATACAATTATTGGTATGGATTGTAAGCGGTTTAGTGTTTTATGAGATAGACGATTGCTTCATATGGACGTAAAGTTTTCAATCCGGAAGGCCGTCCGGCTGCCCCTTCACAGTTGTTTATCACGATTTCGCAGCTGGTGCCGTCTAATTGTTCCGGCAGTGACAGCTCCGGTTCGTTTCCATAAAAGTTCGCGACGACAACCAGTGTCTCATTTCCGAGCTTTCTCTTATAGGCGAAAATTTCAGGGTGTTCAACCAGGATCGGCTCGTACCCGCCGTATACGATGATGTCGTGCTCTTTCCTTAATCGGATCAGCTTTCTATAGTAATGGAAGATGGAGTCCTCATCTCTCAGTGCATCTTCCGCGTTGATTTCCTTATGGTTTGCATTCACTTCAAGCCAAGGTGTCCCGGTCGTGAAGCCGCCGTGATGACTGCGGTCCCACTGGAACGGGGTGCGGGCATTATCCCTTCCTTTTACATGGATGGATTTCATGACCTCTTTATGCGGGATGCCTTCTGATATCTTTTCATTATAAAAGTTGATCGTTTCAATGTCCCGATAGTCCCGGATATCATCGAATACGATATTTGTCATCCCGATTTCCTCACCTTGATAGATATACGGTGTGCCCTGCATCATATGAAGGATGGTGGCGAGCATCTTTGCCGATTCCACCCGGTACTCTCTGTCGTTGCCCCATCTGGAAACGATCCTCGGCTGATCATGATTATTCCAGTACAGGCTGTTCCATCCCTGCCCGTGAAGTTCAGTCTGCCATTTACTCAGTGTTTGTTTCAAGTCCCGCAAATCGAGCGGCTTTAGCGCCCATTTTCCTTTTCCATTCACTTCATCAAGCGACATATGCTGAAAAGTGAACACCATATCAAGCTCATTCCGTCCTTCTCCCGTGTAAAGCTTTGCCGTCTCAGGCGTGGCAGAAGGAGTTTCACCGACAGTGACGGTCGGATAGTTCGAGAGGACTTCCCGATTCATTTCCTGCAGGTAATCATGCAGCTTCGGTCCGTCTGTCAGAACGTTGTCATCGATCTCCTTCCCAATCAAGTCGATGACATCCATCCGGAAGCCGCTCACTCCTTTATCGAGCCAGAAATTCATCATGTTATAGAGATGTTCCCTGACTTCCTTGTTATGAAGGTTCAAGTCAGGCTGTTTTCTGCTGAAAAGATGGAAGTAGTACTCCCCGGTCTCTTCGTCATATTCCCATGCAGGACCGCTGAAAACAGAGGTGATGTCACTCGGCGGTCCGTCGCTGCCAGCCCTCCATACATAATAATCACGATACGGATTATCCTTTGATTTCCGCGATTCGATGAACCATGGGTGTTCATCAGATGTATGGTTGATGACAAGATCCATCATGATATGGATATCCCGCTTGTGTGCCTCTTTAATAAGTTCCTCCATGTCATCCATCGTACCGAAATCACTCATGATCTGATAATAATCGCTGATATCATATCCGTTATCGTCATTCGGCGATTGATACACCGGGCTGAGCCAGATGATATCTATCCCGAGAAAAGCAAGATAATCGAGTTTCTCTATTATACCGGGAATATCCCCGATCCCGTCGCCGTTGTGGTCATTAAAACTGCGCGGGTATATTTGATACACCGTCGAGCGGTGCCACCATTTTTTCTCCATGGCTGCCTCCTTGAATGTGTTGGTTGCCGGGATGCTGGGGGAGGGGAGTGAGGGTGTCTGGGGTGTGCGGTCCATTGTTGTTGGTGCCTAGCACAGAAGGGGTGGATTGTGCCAGGAACAAAAAGGCTCATTTGTGCCAGGAACAATACGTTTGATTTGTGCCTGGCCCCGGCGAGTTCCAGCCAGGCTCAAACAGCCGGAATCGAGCCAGGCTCAAATTCCCTCATTCGAGCCAGGCTCAATCAACCCGAATTGAGTCTGGCACAGACCCCCTCATTCGAGCCTGGCTCAAAATACACCAAAAGGTGCCAGGCTCATTTCACCGAAACGAAGCCCGCCACCATCCGAAAAAGGATTGTACCAGGTACAAATCCGAACTGGTGTACCTGGTCCAACCAACCCCGACTGTACCAGATACACACCTAAAACAACCTCACAAACCCCCAACAAATCAACTACTTAATCCCCGACATCGTAAATCCTTCCACGATATATTTCTGGAAGAACGAGAAGATGATGATGATCGGTACGACCATGAATGCCGCGCCGGCCATCTGCAGGCCAAAGTTGTTGGCGTACTGGCCCTGTAATAGCGATAGTCCGACTGACAGGGTATAAAGGCTTTCATCATTGGCGATGATCAGCGGCCAGAGGAAGCTGTTCCATGCCCCGATGAATGTCAGGATCCCCTGTACCGCGAAGATCGGTTTGGCAATCGGCACGATCAACCGGAAGAAGATGTAGAATTCTCCTGCGCCGTCAAGGCGGGCGGCTTCGATCAGGTCGGTCGGTATCGTCGTCATGAACTGCCTGAACAGGAAGATGCTGAAGGCGGCTGCAAGTCCCGGCAGCACGATCCCTGTCATCGTATTGGTCAGACCCATTTCATTCAGGATCAGGTAAACGGGAATCATCGTTACCTGTGCAGGAATCATCATCGTTGCCAGCACGATGTAGAAGATTTTTTCCCTGCCTTTGAATTGGTATTTTGCAAACCCGTAGCCGGCCATGGCGTTGAAGAACAGGCCGACAAAGGAGAAGAGCACGATGATCAATGTATTTCTCAAGTAGACGCCGAAGTTCATGCTTTCGAACAGATTGGCGTAGTTTTCGAGCGTTGGATTTTCAGGAATGAGCGTAGGCGGTATTTGAAGCACTTCGCTTTCCGGCTTGAATGAGCTTGAGATCATCCAGATGAACGGGACGGATACGATGATTCCGCCGAGGATCAGGAGGATGATGACAAAAAGCCGTTCCATTTTAAATGTTTTCATAGTTTCAACCCCGATACTGTGTATTTACAAGCTTAGTATTCTGTATCAGATTTTCTAATCTTAAATTGAATCAAGGTAATGATGATGATGAACACGAACAGAATGAATGAGCCTGCTGCCGCGTATCCGAATTCACTGAACTGGAAGCCGCGCTGGTAAATGAACAGTGCCATTGAAATCGTCCCGTCAAGCGGTCCGCCGTTTGTCATGACGAACGGTTCTTCGAAGAACTGAAGCCATCCGATAAGTGTCGTGACGGTGACGAAGAAAGTAGCGTACCTCAGTAATGGAATGGTCACGTTCCAAAGCACCTGCCAGCGGTTGGCCCCGTCCATTTCGGCCGCTTCATAGTAAGATTTCGGTATCCCCTGGAGTGCCGCGAGGAAGATGATCATATTGATCCCGATCCCTTTCCATACAGCTAAAACAATCAACGATAGCTTGGCGATCGTTGGCTCTCCTAACCAAGGGATTTTCTCGACATCCAAAAGAGATAATAAGTAGTTGAATAGTCCGTACTCGGTGTTGTAAAGGAAGCCCCAGATAACCGCCACGGCAATGATGTTCGTGATCGAAGGCATATAATAGACCCCGCGGAAAACCGTGAACAGCTTGCTTGTCCCGTAATTAAGGAGAAGGGCGATCCCTAAAGAGAAAACAATGACAAGAGGGACCCCGATGATGACATAGAAAAATGTGTTGTAGATCGATTTATGAAAGAGCTCGTCTGAAATCAATGCAGAGTAGTTTTCCAGGCCGACGAAGTGTACATTCGACCAGTTGGCAAGCCCGGCAAGATCCAGGTCGGTAAAGCTGATCAAGAAGGCCACTATGATCGGAACGATGCTGAAAACAGCCAATATGATGACTGCAGGAGCAATAAACACGTATGGATGCTTATTTGTTCTGATATTTTTTAATCCATTTCTCATGATATCCCACCTAACCAAAACACCGCAGAAGGTTTATTTTAAAAATGGAGTTCAGGCAATCCCAGTGGGGATATGCCTGTAACTCCAACTATCTTCCTTATTAAGAGCGAATGCTTTTTAGTATTTAATCTTATCCAGCTCCGGCGGCCAGCCCCTCGAGACGTTTCAGTCCGGCCACTGAAGTCAAAGAACGACTTCACCGGCCGGACTTCCAACGCTTGTCGGGGCTGAACGGGCCGCCTCCGCTTTTCGTTTTATTCAACAATGTCGTTTGCTTTTTTATTGAACTGTTCAAGTTCTTTATCGATATCTGCACCGCCGACAGTGATTCTTTCGATGGAAGAAAGGAATTCCTGTGCGATTTTTTCAAATTCTTTGATTTGCGGTGATGCTTTAGTGTTTTCCAGCTGCTTACCGAACACAGAAAGTAATGGATCTTCTTTCAGCTTAGGCTCTTCCCAAGCTTCTGTACGTGAAGGAAGTGTGTTTGACATTTCCAGCCATTCCATTTGTGTGTCCACTTCGTTCATATAAGAGATGAATTTAAGGGATTCATCAACATTTTCAGAGTTGTGGAAGATCGAGAGGTTCGATCCGCCCATGCTTGATGTGTTTGTTTCTTTCTTCGGCATTTCAGCTACTGCCCATTTGTCTTTAAGGTCAGGAGCCTGGTCGTTGATGATGTTGATCATCCAAGGGCCGCTGAAAAACATCGGCTTGGAACCGCTCTTGAATGCCTGTACGATATCGATTCCTTCTGCAGTCGGGCTTAAGCCTTCCTTGAAGTAGCTTGCATAGTATTCGATTGCGCCTTTGAATTCAGGGCTGTCGAAGTTCATTTTGTCCTTGCCTTCGAATTCATATCCATTTTGCCATGCAAAGATGAAAGGTGTGATCTGGTCATTACGGTCGATATCAAGACCGTACATGTCGTCTCCGCGTGCGTTCAGCTTTTCAGCTGCATCCTTCAGCTCGTCCCATGTGGCAGGGGCTTTGTCGTAACCAGCTTCTTTCAATAGATCTGTGCGGTAGTAGAGTACGCGTGTATCGATGTACCAAGGAACACCGACAATTTTATCGTCATATTTCATGGAAGTGACGGAACCTTCGAAGAAATTCTCAGGTTTGAATTCCGGGTAATCTTCGAGATAAGGTTCCAAGTCCAGCAAAGCGCCGGCATCTGCAAATTCAGGAACCCAGGTTGTCCCTAATTGAAGGACATCCGGTCCGTTTCCTGAAGCAACGGCAGTCAATAGTTTATCGTGGGCGTTGCCCCAAGGAATTGCCTGCACTTTTACAGTGATGTCTTTGTTTTCTTCTTCAAATTTAGAAGCCATTTCCTTCAATTTCTTTCCTTCTTCACCCATGGCCCAGACGGTGATTTCTTTCTTGCCGTCTTTTGAATCGCCCCCGCCTCCGCATGCAGCAAGTACGGTCGATAATGCGATCATCGCGACCAGTAACAGTGTCCATGATTTCTTTCTCATTCTCCCATCTCCATTCTATTATGATTGTTTTTTAAATCCTGAAACAAGACTGCCTGCTGTTATCAAGCAAACAGGGAAATCAGCCAAACGTTATTGAAACGTTTCGATGACTATATTATAATCAAACATGAATCCGCTTTCAACCACTTTTTTAAAAATGTTGGACTGATAAAATCAATTTCATTAAAATTCACTGGTTAATAGGTTGGAAGCCTTGATAATAGATGATTTTGGTAATTATTACAGCACCGGATCCTTGTTGACTATCAAGAAGAATACGCTTATAATTCGACTCAACTGATTATTGAAACGTTTCACCAAATAAAGGATCGTACGACAAAATCCTAAAACTCGGAGGTTCCGGTATGAATGAACAGAAGCATACTTCATTAGTAAATGAAATGACATTGGATGAAAAGATCGCCCAGCTGACACAGCTCGCGACTCCATTTTTCAAGGGGGCAAGTGACGGGGGGCAGATCACCGGTCCGATGGCCGAAATGGGAATCAGTGACGAGACGATCGGGAATGCGGGATCGGTGCTCGGCGCGTCCGGTGCGGAAGAAGTGAAAAGCATCCAGCGGAAGCATCTGAAAGAGAACCGGCTCGGCATCCCTCTATTGGTGATGTCCGATATCGTGCACGGATATAAAACGATCTTTCCTGTACCGATTGCGATCGGCTGCTCATGGGATCTTGAACTGGCGGAGAAAAGTGCCGAAATTGCCGCGCGTGAAGCATCGGCATCCGGTGTACATGTCACATTCGCTCCGATGGTCGATCTCGTCCGGGACCCTCGCTGGGGCCGGGTGATGGAATCGACAGGGGAAGATCCGTATTTGAACAGTGAGTTTGCCAGGGCATTCGTCCGCGGCTTTCAAGGCGATGACCTGACAAATGAAACGGACCGCGTAGCCGCCTGTGTGAAGCATTTCGCTGCGTACGGGGCAGCAGAAGGCGGACGTGATTATAATACGGTGGATATGTCAGAGCGGGAGCTTCGGGAGAGTTATCTGCCTGCGTATAAAGCGGCGCTCGACGAAGGCTGTGAGATGGTGATGACGGCATTCAATACCGTGTTCGGCATCCCGGCGACCGGAAATAAGAAGCTGATGCGGTCGATCCTCCGTGAAGAAATGGGATTTGACGGCGTCCTGATCTCCGACTGGGGAGCGGTGAAGGAAATGATTCCTCACGGTGTCGCAGAAGATGAAAAGGAAGCTGCGTTGAAAGCACTCACGGCAGGGGTGGATATTGAAATGATGACCGCCGCGTATGTGAAATACTTAAAGATATTAGTAGAAGAAGGTCAGGTGGAGGAGGCATTGATCGATGAAGCCGTCCTCCGGATCCTGACGCTGAAGGAAAAGCTTGGTTTATTCGAAAATCCCTACAGGGGAGCGGATGAGGAGCTCGAAAAAGAAGTGGTGCTGAGTACCGCGCACCGCGAAGCTGCCAGGGAGCTTGCATCGAAATCGGCAGTGCTGCTGAAAAATGAAGGCGTTTTACCTCTTCGAAAAGAGCAGAACATCGCTTTGATTGGTCCTTTTGCGGAAAGCGGGGACATTCTTGGACCGTGGTCATGGCTGGGATCGAAGAAAGATGCCGTGACGGTTAGAGAAGGCTTTTCACAAAAAATCAATGAAGCACAGCTGACTGTCGCAGGCGGCAGTGACATTGAAAGGATTTCAGAGGAACAAATTCAGGACGCGCTGCATGCGGCAAAAGACGCAGACGTCATCGTCCTCGCACTCGGCGAGGACTCGGAAATGAGCGGGGAAGCGGGCTGCCGCGCAGATATCCGTCTCCCCGAAGCACAGCTCGAGTTGATCCAGCGCATGAAGGAGCTGGGCAAGCCGATTGTCTCAGTGCTGTTCAACGGCCGTCCGCTCGATCTTCATGGTGTGTGGGATGAAACCGATGCAGTCCTTGAAGCTTGGTATCCGGGAACGGAAGGCGGCGCAGCCGTTGCGGACCTAATATACGGTGACGTGAATCCGTCCGGACGTCTGGCGATGTCCTTCCCTTACAGTGCGGGCCAGATCCCGGTTTATTATAATCACTACAATACCGGACGGCCGAAGGGAGCGCCGGACGCTCAGGAACGCTATGTTTCACAGTACCTGGATATCCCGAACAGCCCGCTGTTCCCATTTGGATACGGCTTGAGCTATACGGAGTTCACTTACAGCGGTATGGAGCTATCGAGTGAAAAAATGACGTGCGATCGCCAGTTGAATCTGACGGTCACTGTGACGAACAGCGGCACGGCAGCCGGGGAAGAAGTCGTTCAGCTGTACGTGCGGGACGTCAGTGGTGAAGTGGTACGGCCGCTGAAGGAGTTGAAGGCTTTTGAAAAAATAAGCCTGGAACCGGGGGAATCGAAGGAAGTGGGCTTCAGCCTGACAGAGGAGCAGCTCAGATATCATCATTCCGATCTTACGTTTACGAGCGACAGAGGTACATTCATCGCCTATATTGGAGGAAACAGCAAGGACGTCATGGAGGCATCCTTTATACTGGAAAAATAGAGAAGCGAGGGGAAAGAAATGAATACAAACGTTGTACTCTCAGCAGGAAATCTGACATTTACTTTTTTACCGGGCGGCGACTTATTTGCCCTTACACATAAAGACATCATGGTGAATGGATTGATGGCCAACCCGATCGATGGGTCGATGAACAAACTATATCTTCGCATCCATGGGGATAATGGCATCACATTCAAGCCGATGATCGGGGTCAAATCAGGAAGCAAGGTGGAATGGGCTGATTCCCGCGTGAAATGGAGCGGTTCTTTCGAAGGCGCGGCCTACGAAGTGACGTTCACATTGACGGACCGCGGTATCTGGTTCTGGGATGCCGAGGTTGAAGGAGATGAAATAGAGGTCGATGTCATTTACGGACAGGATCTGGGACTTGCCGACAGGGGGGCCGTCCGTTCAAATGAAGCCTATATGTCCCAGTATATCGATCATCGCGTGTTTAAGAATGAAGACAGAGGATATGTGGTCTGCTCGAGACAGAATCAGCCGCAGTCAAGCGGATTTCCTTATCTTCAGCAGGGTTCGCTCGGAAAAGCGGCAGGCTATTCGACGGACGGGTTCCAATTTTACGGATTGTCTTATAAAGAAACAGATAGACCTGAAGTGTTGACAAAAGAAACGCTGGCAAATGAAATCTATCAGTATGAATTCGCCTATACGGCCTTGCAGTCCCAAAAGGCAAAACTAAAAGGTAAACAAAGATTTACGTTCTACGGAGTCTTCAAGGAAGATCATGCTGCAGCGATTGAAGAATTGGAGTTCCAAGACGAAATTGATGCGGCATGGGAAGAGGCAAAGGCCGGGGGAACAGAATATAAAGGTACCGGTGTATATGTGAAAATGAAACCGGAATTCGGCAAGCCCCTCCAAACGCTTTCCATGAACGGAACCGAAATAGAAGAACTGTTCGCACACCGTCACAATGAGGAGCGGGAAGGCGATCGCCTGTTGTCATTCTTCACGGATACACATGAGCATGTCGTCTTGAAAGAAAAGGAATTGATGGTGGAGCGGCCGCACGGTCATATTTTGATGTCGGGTGAAAACCACCGCATAAAAGCAGATACGATTACGACCACCTCCTTCATGTACGGATTGTTCAACTCGCAGCTTGTGGTCGGGAATACGTCGTTTAATAAAATGCTGACGAACCAGCGCAGTCATTTGAATGTGCCTAAAACATCTGGGCAACGCATCTATATAGAAGTGGACGGCGAGTACCGGCTGCTGACGATGCCATCCCTGTTCGAAATCGGCTTCAATTACGCACGCTGGTACTATAAGACTGAGGACGATATGATCGTCATTTCAAATTATACCGTGGTCGATTCACCGGAAGTGCAGCTGAACGTGAAATCACGAAACGGCAAATCGTACCGTTATATCGTGACGAATCAGGTGACGATGAATAACAATGAATATGAAAAAGGCTTCAACCTGAAGCAGGAAGACGGAATCCTGACGATCACTGCCGATCCGGAAGCGGACAGCAGTCAGACGTTCCCGCATCTTTGCTACAGGTTGAAAATCGACGGGGCGGATGTGGAAACCGGCCGTGAAGAGAAGCTTGCGGGCGGTGTTGAACAAGGTGCTGCTTCCCTCGTTGTGATGGAAGTAAGTGCGTCCGCAGAATGGAATCTGACCGTCCAGGGTCTGTTGAACGGGGAAGA
This sequence comes from Rossellomorea oryzaecorticis, assembly GCF_045897515.1. Classification (NCBI taxonomy): domain Bacteria; kingdom Bacillati; phylum Bacillota; class Bacilli; order Caryophanales; family Bacillaceae; genus Rossellomorea; species Rossellomorea oryzaecorticis. Next base: position 21,657 of record NZ_JBJOSA010000019.1, read on the forward strand.
GCGCGATTTCGTAAAGCGCGACCTCAATGAAGAAATCGAGAAGTACCGTGAATACTATAGAGGTGTCATGAACGGCTTCAAACTTTCCACCAATGAATCCACACCGGCATCCCTTCAAAAAGTGAATGCGCTCGCCTGGTGGTACACTCACAATATGCTGGTCCATTACTCCGTTCCGCACGGGTTGGAGCAATACGGAGGGGCAGCCTGGGGAACCCGCGATGTGTGTCAGGGTCCGACCGAATATTTCATGGCGACACAGAACTATGAATCCGTGAAGGAAATCATCAAAACCGTTTATGCGCATCAATATGAAGATGACGGCAACTGGCCGCAATGGTTCATGTTTGACAAGTATTATAAATTTCAGCAGGATGACAGCCACGGGGATATCATCGTCTGGCCGCTGAAAGTGGTAAGCGACTATCTCGAGGCGACGAATGACTACGGAATTCTACAGGAAGAGATTCCTTATACAGAACGGGAAGGATTCGGTTTCACTGAAGGGAAAGCGACTCTTCTCGATCATATCAGGAAAGAGCTTTCCTATATCAAGGAAAACTTCCTGCATGATACGTTCCTGTCTTCCTACGGCGACGGGGACTGGGACGATACGCTTCAGCCGGCGAACGCCAATCTGAAAAAATACATGGCGAGCAGCTGGACGGTTGCGCTGACCTATCAAGTGGTCGTGAAGCTTTCCTCTGTTCTCGAAGGGGTTCTACAAGAAGAAGCACAGGAATTCCGCGCCCTCGCCGAAGGCATCCAGCAGGATTTCAACAAGTATATCCTCCAGGATGACGTCATCCCTGGATTCGTGTATATGGAAGAAGCGGGGAAACCCGAATTCATGGTTCATCCGAAGGATACAAAAACCGGCATACATTACCGTTTGCTGCCGATGAACCGCAGCATCATCTCTGAGCTGTTCACACCTGAACAGGCATCAGCGCATTATGAATTGGTGAAGGAACACTTATACTGTCCGGATGGGGTCCGCCTGATGAACCGCCCGGCGAAGTATAAAGGCGGGGTCAGCACCCACTTCAAGCGTGCCGAACAGGCCTCGAACTTCGGACGTGAAATCGGCCTTCAATACGTCCATGCCCACATCCGCTTTGTGGAAGCGATGGCGAAGCTCGGGTATACGGATGAAGTATGGAAAGGCCTCGAAATCATCAATCCGGTCGGCCTGAAAGAGGCCGTGCCGAACGCGGAACGCCGTCAGAGCAATGTGTATTTCAGCTCTTCTGATGGAAAATTCAATACGAGGTACGAAGCACAGGAGCGTTTTGGTGAACTGCGTGATGGTTCCGTGCCGGTCAAAGGCGGCTGGAGAATTTATTCAAGCGGACCGGGGATCTATATGAATCAATTGATTTCAAATGCACTGGGAATCCGCCAGGAAGATGGGGACCTCGTGATCGACCCGGTTCTGCCGGAAGATCTTGACGGCATGAGATTCGATTTCACATTCCAGCACAAGCCGGTGACTTTCGTCTATCACCTGGGGAGCCATGACGGAATGCGTGTAGTGATCAACGGTCAGGAAGCTTCTGCCATCCCTGTATCCAACCGATACCGTGAAGGCGGAGTGAAAATTACCAAAACCGAACTTGAAAAACTGCTTACAGGCGAAACCAGCACAATCGAAATTCATCTGTGATATTTCCAGAAAACCTGCCTCCGTCCGGAAGCGGGTTTTCTTTCGTTCTCCGGTGTGTCAGCGACTGGGTTTCAATACGGAAAAAGCGCTGCACACCGGACCTTCTGACATGCCCTCTTGAGATGGACCGAGGTTACAAACTTTGATTGGGCCGGAGTCTCGGTTATCATGGAGGATAGAAAATGACAAAAAGGTGGTAATGCTCATGGACACCATTCCGGATCACCTGGAACACGGCCTTGACATTGTGTTCATCGGGTTCAATCCGAGTATCCGCTCGAGTGAAACGGGGCATCATTATGCGAATCCTACAAACCGCTTCTGGAAGATCCTTTATCAGTCGGGCCTGACGCCCAGGCTCTATCAAACGGAGGAAGACAGCAGTCTGCTGGAGCTTGGATATGGATTGACGAATATTGTAGAAAGACCGACCAAGGACGCTTCTGAGATAACGAAAGAAGAATACCGGGAAGGAAGGATCCTATTAAAAGAAAAACTGGAAACATATAGACCCCGGATCGCATGCTTCGTCGGCAAAGGCGTCTATCAGCAGTTTTCAGGAAAGAAGAAGGTACCGTGGGGGTGGCAGGAAGAATCGACGGTACCTGGGATACGCGATTTTACGGCACCTTCATCAAGCGGGCTGGTACGGATGAAAGTAGATGAAATTTCAGCAATCTATCGAACATTACTCGAAGGGGACCGTTCTGTGTAATGCGGTCCTTTTTTTTGTTGGTATTCCGGCCTAAATTCCGAAAGGACTGGTACAAGGGTTTATACAACATTCAAGGACGATTAATAGAATAGATAGTGGTAAATTTTATTTACTAGTTTCATAGAGAAAGGAGGGGGGAACAATGGGAGCAGCTCTTCCTGGATCATCATGCATTTTGGATTGGCTTCGCAGCATTATCTGCTGGATTCTCGGTTTGCTCGGCAGTGTATTAACCTGCCTGAGAAACGGAGTATGTAACACGACTGTATAATCCGCCAGAGTGGAATCCCGGCTGCGGCCGGATTCCTTCTTTTAAATAAAGGGTATTCCAGAAGTTTAAGAAGGCCCCCATCAGGGAAGATTACGGGAAAGTTGAACATTTTCAGCTGGATACTTTTATACAGGGTGGGACCGGAATGCATTACATATTTAAAAAACTGCCCTCGGAGGCGAAGCGATTTGCAAGGATGACGAAGCGGGAAAAGTGGAGTGTCCTTTACTCCAACTTGTGGATGACCCCCATGATTTATGCGCTTCTCTCCCTCATACTCGTCTTCATAACACTGTGGGCGGATCTGAAAATGAATGTGTACAAAGAGATGCCGTCGTTCTTAAAGGTCGACTACGGGTTGACCAAGACGATCCTGAGTACACTGACCGCAGGAATCTTATCGCTTACCACGTTTACTTTTTACGGCGTGCTCGGGGCGCTGTCCACATTTTCCAGTCAGTTCTCTCCGCGGATCCTTAAGAACTTTATGATGAATAAAGTGACCCAGCGGACGCTCGGGATTTTTAGCGGAAGCTTTCTATATGTGCTTTTTTGTTTGTTTTTCATCAATGAAGATACGGCTCAGGCATACAGTCTGATTCCATCTGGAGCTGTATTCACGGCTCTGCTCACGATCAGTACCTTCGCTGTTTTCATCAACCATATCGTCAACTGGCTGCAGGTCACCAATCTGACCGAGCAGATCAAGCTGGAATCCGTCGATATCATTGAAAGCTCGCTGGTTAATGAATTGAAGCCTCATAAAGCGAAGCAGCCCGATGGTATAAAGATGCAGGTCCCTGGCGGAGAGGGGAAGCAGATGTATGCCAAACAGTCCGGCTATCTGCAGAAAACCTACTTTGATGCACTGATCCGGCAGGCAGCCGAGGACAATCTGATCATCCGTATTGATAACCGCATCGGTAGCTTCGTCTTCCGGTCGACACCTTTTATGACGTACTGGCATCCTTCATCAGACTTTGATATTGATGAAGAGCGCTATACCCGTATGTTTGAGGTTGGTAAGAATCAAACGGAAGTCCAGGATATAGAATTCAGTATTAATAAATTTGTGGAGATCGCCATACGCGCACTCGGGAATGATGACCCAAAGACAGCAACGAATATTATCTATCAAATCGGTGACCTCCTTATTCATATATCGGAAATGGAAGTATTTTCACCCTATCTCACAGATGAGGAAGGAAACCTTCGAGTCATTTTAAAAAACTTAAACTTCGATGACTATCTCTACCGCGGGTTTGCCTCTATCAGACATTACGCGAGAGAGGACGCTGTAATCACCGGGGAACTTCTGCGCGTCATCAGATCAATTGCAACTGCCATTGATAAAAAGGATCACCACCATATATGGAACTTTACAGAGTATACAGCCACTGGGTTTGACCATAAGCTTCTCTATAACTTGGACCTTAAACACTTCCAGGATGTTGTGTGGGAAATCGCCGATATCACAGGTAACGAAGAGGCTTACGAAAAACTAATGAATATGATGAACAGCTAACCGGGAGATTGACGATTGATCCCATGCGTAATGAATATAGAGCAGGTTCTCGATTAAACAGGTGCCTCCTTATATAAACTGGAGGCACCTGTTTTTTATTATGGACGCCTACTAGTAGGTTATCGTACAAGAATTTGCTCCTGATCTTCATAGGATACTAAGAGAGTATCAGGAAAAGGAGTAAATTATGATGGGTAGTCCGATTGGAAAGTATACGAAATACAAGTTCATGAAAGAGCATTCTGTAATCGCTCCTCATTTACCGGCAACGGCTTTATTGACAGAGCAGTCTTTTTCTGACTATCTGGACAGGTTCGGCACCGTCATCGTGAAGCCGTGCAGAGGATATAAAGGAATAGGTGTTGTACAAATTAGATTATTGAATGGGACGATCATTGAAATACAGTCAGGTTTAACTAAAACTGTGTTTGAGAGCAAAGGGGAAGCCTTTTCTTCCTTGAAAAAAAATCATTTATTCAAGAAGAGAAGGTATATTATACAAGAAAGAATCCCCTTGACGACCATTAATGGTTGTCCGTTTGATATAAGAGTGCTGGTTCAGCGGAAAAAAAATTCGTATCAGTGGGAAGTCACGGGAATTCTGGTAAGGGTTGCGGCGAAAGGTTATTTTGTTACGAATTATGCTAAAGCTGTCATGACTGTCGAAGAGGCACTGGAAAAGTCGGGTATAAGAGAATTGGATGCAAATAAAGTAGTAGAAAAATTGAACGAAGTTGGTCTTAACTCAGCAAACATCTTACAGGAACACTATCCAGCTGCAAGGCGTATAGGACTGGATGTGGGGCTGACGGAGGATGGGCATATCTCGATCCTTGAAGCGAACCTCGGTCCGGACCTTGCTATGTTTAAGTTTCTTAAAAATAAATCAGTTTACGAAAAGATAAGGAAATATAGAAAAGGATGAATACTAACATACACAGTTTATCCCGTGAAAACGAGGGAATTCATGCCTCTTTTATAGTTCATTTTGGTTATTTTCTCAGTCACTATTAAATATGTCCATGCAAATCTATGAGTTATTCATATAATACTTTATCTTCTTATGAAAGGAGGGTCTATTATGGGATTAGTCTTATGTGATTGCCCGGCAACAGCTGCAGGGTCGAGAAGAATCATCTGTGAACCGCGGCTTTTATCTCTGAGTTACGAATTTGAAATAGATATTTGTTCCGGCTCTTTACCTGCCAGCAGCTCAGTGACTGGCGCGTTTACTGTGATTGTTTTTGGACTTGAGATTGAAGCAGATTTCGTTTCAACAGAAATCGGTTTTCCGATCTGTACAGTTGATGCATGTGGGAATCAGACCTTAACCGTTGTCGTTGAAGGAACTCTGACACTTATGGGCGTGCCGTCAGATGTAACGTTTACGTTAAGCCTCAATGAAGCAAATCAAGAAATATGTATCGAAGCAGAAGGTATTGACCCATTTTGCTTGCCTGCAACGGTCATCTTTGGGTAACCCAGTTAATTGTTAAAGTAAAATAGAGACATGATACGTTTCATAAAGCTGCCGTGATAAATTCCGACAGCTTTTTTTTCTTGTGGAAAATCGTTCTCTGTTCACTTCCATTCATCCACATACAATTCATTTAAACGGTTTGCACAATGTTCCCAGGTAAAATGGCTGTTGATAGACGAAATGGCATTTATACCGAGTTCTTTCTGTTCCCCGGGATTGGTAAGAAGTTTCTCTGTATAATGGGTAAGCTCTGGTTCTATATTGTTTAAATCAATAAGGTAGCCGGTATTTCCATGTTTGATGATTTCCTTCATGCCGCCTGCTCTTGAAGCGATGACCGGGACTCCGCAGGCCATCGCTTCAACGTTTACTAATCCAAATGCTTCCTTTGCTTGAGATGGAACGTAAACGATACTTGCTGATTGGAACCACCGATGTATTTCGCTGTGGGGAACAAATGGAATGAATTTAACATGGCCGGGAAATTGTTTCGCTGTTTTTTCTAGATTCAGCACATAGTTTGTTTTACGCTTGTTCGAATAAAAAGCATTTCCGATGATCACCAGGCAAAGGTCAGGATGCTTTTTTATAAGGGAAGGCAAGATATTTAATAGATGATGAATTCCTTTCATTTTTCGAAGACGTCCTACGAATAATAATATCTGCTTATCTTCAAGATCATTCCTTTTAAGTACCTCTCTATTAGCCATCAAGTCAGAATCCCATTTTGGAGTGAATTGAGAAATATCTACCCCTAAATGATTGACTGCGACCTTCTCACTCAAACACTGAGTCTTTTGGATGACAACCTCTTTCAAGAAGTGACTGTTCACAATCACTTTGTCGGCAGAATGAATACTCTGAATCAACTCATTTTTGGGTATAGCGGATGAAGAAATAAAGGCTGTTGAGTGAAGGGATAAAAAAATTTTTTGATGTGGCAGGATTTTACGGAGAAAACCTGCGTACTTTGGTCTGTTTTCAACCTGAATGATATCAGGGTTTATCTCTTTGATATAAGGGAGGATCTTTAATAGATAATGCCGCCAATTCTTAAAGCGGCAGCGATAATAGTGAATATTTCCATCCTGTTCTATACGGGAGAATCCCCGCGACTTTTTGCCTGCTATATATAAGTCGACTTTTTCTTGTAAAGCATTGGTGACTCTATCAATCACGGTTTCTACCGAACTTGAACGGGGAGAGGGGATAGGAAAGGATCCGGGAGTGATGATCAGCACCTTTGGTTTCTTTAAAGTCAATTATCTCACCTTCTCTCGTTTTCATAATTGGCTCTGTTAATGAAGGAGGAGCTTTATTTTTACATATCCTATTCACATTTTTGGGGGATGTTGCTCAAAATGGTCACATCACCATTTCACCATTCTTCAGCCAACATAGGAAGGCCTGTGTCAGCCGATTGCCTATACCATTCCTTTGAACGCTGAATAGAGTAGTTATAAAGAACTTGATCATCACCATTCTGAAATATCTTTACTTTTTTACAGAGTAAAGAACTGATTAGGAGGATTAGAATTATTGGACACATATTTAGGTATTATGGTAGGGACAGGTATATATAAAAGAATTACAAAAGGGAGAACTTCCTTTGAAAACCTTTCGTTTTATGAGGCTGCCTGTGAACATTACAATTTAACAGCGTGTTATTTCCGCTTTGAAGATATTAATCCGGGAGAAGATACTGTGATGGCTTATGTGAAGAATGCCGAGGGAAAATACATTCTCCGCAAAGTTCAAAAGCCTGCAATTATCCACAACCGGACATTCACAGGGAAAAGAGCTCAGAGAAGGAAAATGAGAAAGCTTAAGAAAGAGGGAATCACTTTCTTTAATGAAAATAATCGATACAAGAAATTAAACATCTATAAGATTCTTAGAAAGAATAAGACACTTCATCCACATCTCCCGGAAACGGTTCAAGCGAGCAGGGATAATTTAAAACGCATGATGGATAAATATCCTGAATTAATTATAAAACCGAACAGCGGGACGCTGGGGATCGGGGTAGTAAAACTAAAGAAAAAAGATAATCAGGAATGGGAATTAACCAGCCGCGAACATAATTCATTAAAGAAGCAGTGTTTCTCCACTGATTGGCCGCCCCTATTACAGAAGCTTGCCGATAAATCATATCTCATCATTCAAGAAAGAATTCCGCTTGCAAAAAGCAAGGGCGGGATCTTTGATATGAGGGTAACGGTGCAGAAAAATGATACCGGGAATTGGCAGGTGTCAGGAATGGCGGGTAAAGTCGCCCAAAAAGGCTGGTATTTGACGAATGTCGCACGGGGAGGAACGTGCTATTCTTTAGAAGAATTACTGGATGACCTGCCGCATCTGAATCAAAAACAGGTATACGAGAATATTAAGAAATTATCCATTATGATCGCCGGGCAGCTTGCACAGGAGATCTCGAACATTGCTGACGTAGGTCTTGATATAGGCATTACCCATGATGGGGTGCCCATGTTTATTGAATGCAACTGCAGGGATTTAAGAATCGTCTACAAGCATGCAGGAATGAAAGAAGAATGGAAGCAGTCTCATTTCGCCCCGGTGGGATATGCAAAGTTTTTATCAGAAGCATAAAGAAGCAGCAAAAAGCCATATCGGGGCTTTTTTTAATGGACAAGCGCCGTTTCATGAAAATGAAGAAGAAATAAACTGAAATAGATAACGTGGTCTAAACGTACTGGCAAATAAAAATATCATAAGTGAGGTGATTGTATTGGCTGGAAACAAACTCTCGTTCATCATACCTGCTAAAAATGAGGCGAAGCTGATCGGTGGGATCATAAAAGAAATATCAAAACTGAAACCGTTTGAAATAATCGTTGTCGATAACGGGTCTAGAGACAATACGAAAGAAATCGTCAAACAACTTGGTGGAAGAGTGATTGAATATCCATATCCCCTCGGCAGGAACGTACCAAGAGCAATTGGCGCTTACTATGCGAAGGGGGATATTTTGCTATTCATTGATGGAGATCAAGTCATAACTTCTGACAAGCTTAAACCATTCATTCAAGCGATCGAGGAGGGGGCGGATGTTACCTTAAATGATTTCAGATACGTGCTGAAACAAAAGAGAAGCCCCCACTGCACAGCCGTTGCGAGAAAAGGATTAAATTTATTTTTAAATAAAGAGGAGCATGATATAGATTCTTACGTATCGATTCCTCATGCCATGAATAGAAAAGCACTGGAAACAATAGGCTGGTGGAATCTATCGGAAACGGGAGTGGCCATTGCCAAAACATTTATGAGTGATTTGAAAGCAGAATCCCCCATTGCCATTAATGTGTTAAGAAAAAATGCTCGCAGACCCGGGGCCAGGATAAGGGCAAAGACGTCTCCTTTTGCTATCACCCATGATGAAATCCTCGGTGATCATGTTTTAGGGTTACATTATTTAATCGAACAAAAAGGAAACAGGGGGGGATTCCTTGATGACAGGAATGTCGAAATATCAACTGTTAACAAAGAACCCCCCACACCTGGGAAGACAAGATGCAAAAGAAGCGCTGTAATCGTCACCACCAAAGGGAGGGGGAAATCCGTACCTTCCTTAATTTCCCGTTTAGAAACAGCTAAGGTTAATGAGATTGTCATCGTGACAGATCATACAAAAGACTCTTTCTCTGAAATGAAAAAGAATAACAAAGTGAAAGTTATAAAGATATCGGGATCAGAGGGCACTTACTATGAAAGGTTTATAGCCGTGCAGCATGTGAGAGGTGAAAATGTGTTGTTTTTGGACGGGGATTTTTTACTCTCTACGCGCGAAATTAATCGTTTTTACAAAGCGGTTGAGGGAAACACAGACCTTGCTCTTAATGACAAAGGATATTTACTTGGACACTATCCTATGAGTTCGAAAACCTCCATTCATTACTGTCTGAATATTTTAATGAAGAAACCTGACCTTCTTAATTTTTCCCTGACAGAATACCCGCATGCCTTAAGCAGAAGAGTGCTGGATCACCATCAACCAGAAGATTTGCTAAAACCGCCGGTAGCCTATGTGAAAGCCATTCTTTCTAATTTTACCATTTCTGCACCACAAAGAATCAAGACTTGTGAAGAGGATGTAAAGTGTGATGAAATTTTCCTCGGGGATCATCTGGAAGCTATTAATCTATTAATAGAAAATACCCACGAAAAAGGCGGATTCTCAGATGGGAAGAAATTTGAAGCGATCAATGAACTTCGCAGAAAGGAGGAAGAAAATGAATCACCATAAAGCCCCGGTGGCAATAGTAGGTTTAGGGTACGTTGGGCTTCCGTTGGCAGAATTGTTTATAAATGGCGGTTGGGAAGTGTATGGGATCGATATTGATCAATCCAAAATAGACAGCTTGCTGCAGCACAAAAGTTACTTGAGTGATTACAAGGATGAAGCGATTGCTGAACTATTTGAGCACGGTTCCTTTCATCCGTGTACAGCGTTTGATGTCATATCCCAAGTGAAAACAGTGATTCTATGCATCCCGACCCCGTTAACGCCGGAACATCAGCCTGATTTACGCTTTTTAAAAAGCGCATTTTCCAACTGCATACCACATCTGCAGCAAGATCAGCTTATCGTTCTTGAAAGTTCCACCTATCCAGGAACCACTGAAGAAGTAATATGTCCTGTCATTAAATTCTCAGGTTATACAATTGGGGAAGATTTTTTTATTGCTTATTCTCCTGAACGAATCGATCCGGGTAATACATCCTACCAATTAAATGAAATCCCCAAATTGGTCGGAGGGGTAACGAAAGAATGTACAGAACGTGCGAGTGAAGTGTATGAAACCATTTTTGATTCCGTCGTTTCTGTGTCGTCACCCAAGGTCGCCGAAATGAGCAAGCTGGTGGAAAATTCCCAGCGGTTGATCAATATCTCTTTCATGAATGAACTTCTCCTGTTATGTGAGAAGATGGATATCAGCCTCTGGGAAGTCATAGACGCAGCAAGTACCAAACCTTTTGGCTTTACCCCTTATTTCCCCGGGCCCGGCATAGGGGGACATTGCATACCTGTCGATCCCATGTATTTATTATGGAAAGCAGGTACCTATCAAATAGACCTTGACTTAATAAAATGGGCGCATCAAGTAAATGAAAGAATGCCTTACTATATTGTGAATAAAATCGAAGAGCATTCTGAAGGGCATTCTTTGAACGGCAAGAAAATTCTTGTGATAGGCACTGCCTACAAGAAGAATGTGAACGATGTTCGAGAGTCCTCGGCTTTGAAAATAATGAAACTCCTTCAAGACAAAGGAGCTGACGTTCACTATTATGATCCGTATATTCCATCCATTAAGTTGAATGCCTGCACCCTGAAATCCGTTGAGTTAACTCCTGAAACCATCGCTGAAGCAAATCTTACCCTCATTCATACAGATCACTCTTCCCTTGATTATGAAAAGATCGTACAATTCTCAAATTTGGTATTGGATACCCGCAGAGTAACAAAAGCAAATAATAATAAAAAGGTCATTCTGTTATAGATTGGCTGTAAATCGATGAATACACTCTATATGGATAAGGATTGTTTAAATCAGCGGGCTAATTGATTGCCGCAGATGACTTTGCTTTCCGCAGACGGCCGGTGTGCCTTCTTCCTGTGTCATCCCAACTTCTTTTTTCATAAGAATAAGTATATTGAATCAAGAGGGAATGAAAGAGATGCAGACGATTGTATTTCTTGGAAGCAGAAAGTCCGGTACAAGCAGGGAAGCCGTAAAGACGGCGAAAGAAATGGGCTGCCATACCGTTTTGGTTACAGACCGCCTCCGGCTGGAAATACCTGAAGCGGATGAAATCATCTATATGAGGAATCTTTTTGAAAAAGAAAATCTGCTCCACTTCTTAAAAAGTTTAGAGAGCAATGGAAACAAGGTATCTGCCTGCATGAGTTTCATAGATCCCTTTGTGTCCTATGCGGCCCGGATTTCAGAAGAGCTGGGACTGGGGGATTTATCGTCGGATGCACTGACACTTGCAGAAAACAAAGCTGACACTCGGAAAAAACTGAAGGAATTGAATTCTTCCCCTTTTTTCTCAGTGGTTGAGAATCTGAGCAACTTCACCGAATTCTCCCGTTCTCATGTTCATGCGCTTCCTCTCATCCTTAAGCCCGTGGTCTCCAACGGTTCAAAGGATATAAAACTTGTGAAGACAGAGGAGGAAATGGCAGATGCGTTATTGTTTTTTTCTGAAAAGTATGGAGAACAGCCGGTATTAGCAGAGGAATACCTGGATGGTCCGCAGTACTTGATCGAAGTGGCAGTTTACAAAGGGGAAATTTTCCTCATTGCAGTCATCGAACAGGAATGGAATGAATCCTTCATCATAAATGGATACTCTTTCCCCGCAGAAATCAGCAGTGAAAAGGCAGCTTCCCTCAAGAAAGCCGTCCGTGACATCCTCGAACTCATCGGCCTTCGCCATGGCTCATGCCATCTCGAAATGCGTCATGTTAAAAACACCTGGAAGCTTATTGAAATCAATCCGCGGATGTCGGGGGGATGGATGAATCAGATTATCGAGACGGGGACTGGGCTCAATCCCTTGAAGGAACTTTTGCAGATGCAGCTGGGGGAAGTGCCTTATTTCCATGCGGTACCTGCCCGGTCCACCTATGCCAGGTATTTAACGCTGAAGACGGCCGGAAGACTTTTGCATATAAGCGGAATAGAAAAGGCGCAGAGCCTCGATGGAGTCGAATATGTGCATGTAACACCTGAGGCAGGCAGTATCGTCATGCCGGCAAGATCAATGGGGGATAGGTATGCCTGCATTATTACAAGAGCTGAAACAATTCAAAAAGCAAAGGACATTGCCAGGCATGCCGCAAAGGAATTGAAGTTTTATTTAGAACCTCTATAGGGGGAATGGAAGATGAAAATGGTAGGGATGCTGCACCACCGGTCTCAGCCTCACCGGGTGAAAAAGGCATACGCATGCGCAGCCGTCGCAAAGATGCAGGACATCAATTTTTGCTACTTTACCTACAGCGGGGTGAATAAAAGGGATAAAAAGATCAAGGGATGGGTCTTTCAGGAAGGAAAGTGGAAAAGAAAGAACCTAAACTATCCCGAGGTCATTATTAATTTGTCCAACCCGAAAACGAAGGAGCAATCAATCGTCACAAAAGAATTAAAGAAACACTGTATATTCACGAGTCATTCCGTGGGCAACAAATTGACCGTCTATCACAAGCTTAAAAACAAGAAAAAATACGCCTCATACCTTATCCCTTCCTTACCACTTACGGGATTCGGTGAGGTGACCGCTTTTTTTCAACAATATCAAAAGCTTGTCATCAAGCCATTGTCGGGAAATAAAGGGAAGAATGTTTATTTTCTTGAACAACAAGACGATCACTACTTAGTAACCGCTGGGCTCTCCTCTCAAAAATACAGCCAAAACGAATTGGAAGTATGGATTCATCAGTTGCTGCTGGATAACCGCTATCTGATCCAGCCATTCATCCTGTGCAGGACAAACGCAGGGTTGACGTATGATATACGAATTCATGTCCAGAAAAATGGAAGAGGGAGATGGGAGATCAATCTTATTTACCCGCGTATCAGCGGAACTGGAAAACTCGTGAGCAATGTAAGCAGCGGCGGGTACCGTGGTGACTGGGTGCCTTTCCTGAAAGCGGAATTCGGCCAGGACTGGGAAGAGGTACGGGTGAAGCTTGAGTCATTTGCACATGCTTTCCCAAGACATTTTGACAGCCTTTATCCTCATTCATTTGATGAACTGGGGATCGATGTCGGTATTGATGAAAATTTGAAATTATGGATCTTTGAAGTGAATTGGAGGCCAGGCAGCAAACACCGTGAATTTGAAGTGGCGAAGAGGCTTCTTCCATATTGTGCGTACTTAATGAAGAAGGAGGGATAAATGTCCATTTTGCTCTATTTCGTACACCTGAGACCTTACTTTCCATAGAATAATGATGTAGACGATGGGGGGGAGAGACTTGGTAAAAGAACAGGGCAAAGCTGATTCTACATGTATCCATAAAGCGCTGGCTGAACTGAAAAAGGTACAGGATTTCATCAACCAAGCCGACATCCCTTACTTTGGAAAAATGTTCTCAAAGCTGGTAGGTGTCGATACCATTCCTTTTTCTTTATACACAGAGGATGGAAAGCTGATCATTACGGGGATTGATAAGGATCCTTGTGGAACAGCGGCGTCTTTTAAAACAAGCTATTTCCGCATTGAAGATCTCGATGAAAAATCCGGTTGTGCAACAATCTCCCTGCTGCGCCCGCTTTGCATCTGTGGAAAAAATGATCACTCCTGCTGTAAAATCCTTGTGTTGAAAAGAACCGACACTTGCGTCAAAGTGGATGTAACCTGTATTTGTGCCATCCAGTGCATCGATATCGACCTTTTAAAACGAAAAATAATCATTGAACCGAAATGGTGAAAACGTACCTTTACTCGAAGGTGCGTTTTTTCGTTTGAGGAATGTTTTCTTCGGTATCGGTCCTCGCCGTTATACCATGTTAAATGCCTGTGCGGCGATGCTTTAGCTTAACAAGGGACGTCTGTTACAATTTCTGTTATACTAAATGAATAGTTTAAATATTTAGATTTTACTGACGGGTTGCGCATCCTGGGAAGCATGTACTTCATAGAGACCCTATCTTATTATCAAACGATAAAAGGGGTGCTGGTCTGTGGAGAAGTTTGCAATTTTTCGTGTGCCGGAAACGATTTTTTACGGCCGGGAGGCTTTAGGGAATGTCGGCCGGGAAGCGGCAGATCGGGGCGGAAAGGCCCTGATCATTAGTGATGGAATCATGGACGGGCTCGGCTATGTCAGCCGGTGCCGCCAGTATTTACAGGATCATGGGATTCCGAGCGCCGTCTATCTTGGGGTCGAGTCTGAACCGACCGACCGGTATGTTGCAGAGGCCCTCTCGATGCTCGAGGAGGAACGCTGCGACGTGGTCATATCACTCGGAGGGGGCAGCTGCATCGATACCGCCAAGGCAATTGCTGTGCTTGCTTCGAATGGAGGGTATATCGGGGATTATATGGGCGGCAGATTTTTAGCCGATAAAAAACCTCTCCCTCATATCGCCATCCCAACGACTGCGGGTACTGGTTCGGAAGCGACGGATGTGACGGTCATCACCAATACGCAGGATGACGTGAAAATGATGATCAAGCAGCCGGCCTTTATGCCGGACGTCGCCATTGTGGATCCGCTCCTGACCGTCTCCTCACCCAAAACCGTGACGGCTGCGACCGGCGTCGATGCGCTGAGCCATGCGGTGGAAGCATATTTATCAAGGAGAGCCCACCCGATGACCGACACAGCAGCTCTTGCTGCCATCGAGCTGATTGCGGACAATCTTTTGAAGGCATATGATGATGACAGGAACCTTGATGCCCGGGAAGCAATGAGCCTTGCTGCCATGCAGGGAGGAATGGCTTTTTCCAATGCTTCCGTCTGCCTGGTTCATGGAATGTCACGCCCGATCGGTGCACTGTTCCATGTCCCGCACGGCTACTCGAATGCGATGCTGCTGCCGGCGGTGCTGGAATTCAGCAAAGACCACTGCATCGACCGCCTGGCTGATATAGGGCGGATCTTCGTGAAGGACAGCGGGCACCTGACGAATGAGGAATGTGCCGAAAATGCACTGGCTTCGGTCAAAGCGCTCTGCCGGAAGCTGAACATCCCGAATCTTAAGGAATGGGGAATCGAGGAAGAGGCATTCACTAATGCAGTGGGAAAAATGACGGAAGATGCCTTCATCAGCGGCAGCCCTGCAAACAATCCGAGGGTGCCGACGAAAGCGGAACTGGAAGCTCTGTATCACCACTGCTACGATTATCAGTACACCTCAAACGAAAAAGTAAAGTGACAAATGGGATCAGCATGGATCACTGATCAACCGAAAACAACTCTCGAAAGGGGAAATCATTCATGGCGACTGCAACGACTAATACCTTGAAGAACTTTATCAACGGAAAATGGGTGGATGCCAAGACGGACCACTACCAATCCGTACCGAATCCTGCTACCGGTGAAGAACTGGCCCAGGTTCCGATCTCAACCAGGCAGGACGTGAATGACGCGGTGCATACGGCTAAAGAAGCATTCAAATCATGGAGCAGGACGCCGGTGCCAAAACGTGCACGTATTCTCTTTAAATATCAGCAGCTGCTTGTCGAGAATTGGGACGAGCTTGCAAAACTCATCACAGAGGAAAACGGGAAGAGCTTTAAAGAAGCATACGGTGAAGTACAGCGCGGGATCGAATGCGTCGAGTTCGCAGCCGGTGCCCCGACCCTGATGATGGGGAAACAGCTGCCTGATATCGCGACGAATATTGAATCTGGCATGTACCGCTATCCAGTCGGTGTGGTCGGCGGCATCACGCCGTTCAACTTCCCGATGATGGTGCCATGCTGGATGTTCCCGCTGGCGATTGCATGCGGAAATACATTTGTCCTGAAGCCTTCCGAGCGGACGCCGCTCCTTGCCAACCGCCTTGCAGAGCTGTTTCAGGAGGCAGGCCTTCCGGACGGCGTGCTGAATGTGGTCCACGGTGCGCATGACGTTGTGAACGGCCTTCTTGAACATAAGGATGTCCCGGCGATTTCATTTGTCGGCTCGCAGCCGGTGGCAGAGTATATTTATAAAACCGCTGCAGGGAACGGCAAGCGGGTCCAGGCACTTGCCGGAGCGAAGAATCACTCCATCGTGATGCCGAACGCCGACCTTGACGCTGCCGTAAAAGAAATCATCGCTGCAGCATACGGGTCTGCCGGTGAACGCTGCATGGCCTGTTCTGTTGTAGTCGCAGTGGGGGATGTTGCGGATAACCTGATCAATAAACTTAACGAGCAGGCGGATGCGATAAAGATCGGCAACGGGATGGATGAAGATGTCTTCCTCGGTCCTGTCATCCGCGATGAACATAAAAAGAAGACGGAAAGCTATATTGAGAAGGGTGTTGAAGAAGGGGCGACATTGGTACGTGACGGCCGTACGGATGAAGCGTACAAGGAAAACGGCTACTTCATCGGCCCGACTATCTTTGACAATGTGACATCCACCATGAAAATCTGGAAAGATGAAATCTTTGCTCCTGTTCTTTCGATCGTCCGTGTGGATACACTGGAAGACGCGATTAACCTGACCAACGAATCAGACTTTGGAAACGGGGCCTGCCTGTTCACGAAAGACGGAAGCGATGTCCGCTACTTCCGTGAATTCATCGAAGTCGGCATGCTCGGAGTCAATATCGGGGTGCCTGCACCGATGGCATTCTTCCCGTTCTCCGGCTGGAAAAACTCCTTCTACGGAGACCTTCACGCCAACGGACCGGATGGAGTCGAATTCTATACAAGACGCAAGATGCTGACCGCACGCTGGTAAAATGAAGGCCCGTCCCTCACCGCTTTAAAGCGGTGGGAGACGGGCCTTCAAATTGGTCTTCTCAATCCCGGTCATCTATGTTAAGATAATCATAACTTACAAGAAATGGAGGTTTTCCCTTTGATCTTAATCAGACTACGATTCCGCGATTCCAACAGATAATTGAATATGTTCGGACGCTCTGCCTGTGCGCAGGGTAAATGGAATTGGTCTGCCTATTTTTAAGGGAAACTTCATTTAACGTGTTGGTGAAGAAGAGGGGGCGAAGGACTCCTCTTTTTTCGTGTCTTGAAAATAGAATTGAATAGTGGACTTCTAACGGGTTCCCGTGAGTTTTACCGTGTGGTGAAAGGGGTATCCTAAAGTCATGCCGGCCCATGCAAGAAAAGGACGCGGACCGTTGTTTTCTTTTGAAAACAGCTGCACGTGGCCGGTTGACGGATCCATTTGCTAAAGCACAGGCAGCAGCCTGTGTTTTTTTCGATATAAAAAAAAGAATGGGAAGTGAAGATAGATGATGGAAGAACGTTTAAGAGCCATCGCCGTTGGCGTGAACACCAAGGAAAAGGGAGAAGATTTTGAATACAATATGCTTGAATTGAAGGGGCTGGCCGAAGCCCGCCGCATTGATGTCCTCGCAGAAATGACGCAGAACCTGCCGAAAAGGAATCATGTGCATTATATCGGGAAAGGGAAAATCGATGAGCTTCTGCCTCTGATTGAAGAAATGGAAGCGGATGTACTCATCGCCAATGATGAGCTGTCGCCGTCACAAATTCGGGTGCTCGAAGAAAAACTTGATATCCGTGTGATGGACCGGACCATGCTGATCCTCGATATTTTCGCAGAACGCGCGCAGACGAGGGAAGCTCAGCTGCAGGTGGAAGTGGCACAGCTTCAATACATGCTGCCACGCCTGATCGGAAGGCGCGAATCACTTGGACGTCAAGGAGGGGGATCCGGACTTGCAAACAGGGGTGCCGGTGAAACAAAGCTTGAGCTCGACCGCCGCCGCATCGAAGACAATATCACGGCACTTAACAAAGAGCTTGAAGCGCTAGTCGATCTGAGGAAGACCCAGCGGAAGCAGCGCAAGAAGAGCGGTATTCCGGTTGTTTCACTCGTCGGATACACGAACGCAGGAAAATCGACGACCATGAATGCCCTTCTGGAAACATTCAATTCCGGTGAAAACAAGCAGGTTTTTGAAAAAGATATGCTGTTCGCCACATTGGATACGTCAGTCAGGAACATCACACTTCCTGATAATAAGTCATTCCTTTTGACCGACACCGTCGGTTTTGTCAACAAGCTGCCCCACCATCTCGTGAAGGCATTCCGCTCGACGCTTGAGGAAGTGGCAGAGGCAGATCTCATCGTCCAGGTGGTGGATTATTCCGATCCCCATCATGAAACAATGATGGAAGTCACGAACAAAACGCTTGATGATATCGGAGTGGGAGGCATCCCGATGTTCTACGCCTTCAATAAGGCGGAACTCGTCGATGAAGAATCGGTCGGAAGCGTTGTGAACGACAGGATCTATCTATCCGCGAAACAGCGAAAAGGCATCGATGAGCTGGTCGATGTCATCAAAGGTCATATTTTTAAAGACTATAAGAAATGCGATATGCTCATCCCGTTCAGTCAGGGACAGCTGATATCTTATTTCAATGAACATGCAAACGTGCTTCATACCGAATATGAAGAGAACGGCACAAAGCTGACGATGGAATGCAGGAGTTCGGATTTTGAGAAGTACAGGGAGTATGTGGTTCAATAAACAGAAAACCCAAACACATATTTGAGGCAATCTTTAAAGTGTAGATACCATACACCGCTAATGATTTCCGTGCAAGACTTCGCTTTCCGCGGGTAGCCCGTGAGCCTCCTCGTCACTGCGTTCCTGCGGGGTCTCACCTAAGCTCTCTCCCCGCAGGAGTCTTCGCCTTGCACTCCAATCAACCGCTGGAAAGAGCTAAAACCTAAATGTGCACTAAATAAATTGAAAAAATCCGAACTGATTTGCCTCATCACATGCAAATCAGTTCGGGTTTTATTTTAGACTAGTTTACTTTTATCCCAACTTCTTCTCACTATGCTACTTTATTCTGATACATGAATGGACCTATCGTCCGCCGACCCAAGCTTATGTCTATAAATATAAAAATGAAAGAAATATTCCCCCACACCGATGAGGAGGGCTGAAATGAATGCGGAAGGCAGGGCGACATCTGCGTCCAATCCTTCAATCATAGAAATCACTGCCCAGACCAATATGAAGGCAATGATCAATTCAACTGCGGTGGTGACGACATTATTTGTTTTATGTAAAAAGGCCAGATCTCCCGCACCATAAGAGACACCTCCAAACAGGACGGCGATGAGCGCAGTGCTTTCAGCAGAAATACGGAACCCGAGGCTCAGAACGAATGAAAACACAGCCAGGATCATGATTCCTTTAATGGCGAACGCTTTCGCATGCTTCATGTGATATCTCCTCCTTCGGGACGTGCTTTGTTTTTCCCGCTGTGATGAAAGATAAACAACGCACCAAAGAATACGAAAATTTCCACCTAGAAAATTCTTCCGTTCTCCGCTACACTGTAACTAACCTACAAGAGTGGTGAAAATGATGTTTAAACTAATGTTGATCGAAGATGACAAAACCTTATATAACGAAGTGAAAAACCGTTTATCACAATGGTCATATGACGTTTATGGGATAGAAGATTTCAGTAAAGTGATGGAGGAATTCTCTGAGGTGAAACCGGACCTTGTGATCATTGATATCCAGCTGCCGAAGTATGACGGCTTTCACTGGTGCAGGATGATCAGATCTCATTCCAATGTGCCGATCCTGTTCCTGTCTTCCAGGGATCATCCAACGGATATGGTGATGTCGATGCAGCTCGGCGCAGACGATTTCATTCAGAAACCGTTTCATTTTGATGTACTGATCGCGAAGGTGCAGGCAACCCTCAGGCGCGTCTACAACTACAATACAGAACAGGTGACCCTGAAGACGTGGTGCGGGGCTGCTGTGGATCATGAGAGGAATACGGTTAAGAATGATAAGGGCATCATTCAGCTTACAAAAAATGAAATGTTCATCCTGAAGCTTTTGATCAGCCAGAAAAATAAAATCGTCACCAGGGACAGTTTGATCAATTCTTTATGGGATGATAAACGGTTCATCAGCGATAATACCTTGACGGTAAATGTCAACAGGCTGCGGAAGCGGCTTGATGAAATCGGACTGGGCGATCAAATCGAAACCAAAGTGGGGCAGGGTTATATGGCACTGGAGGAGGAATCAATATGATCGCTCATTTTATCCGAGAAAGAATAAGCTGGTTCTTGCTCTTCATCGGTTTACAGGTACTCCTGGCCGTTGTCGCTTACCTTGATCACTCCCTGCCGTTTTCATCGATTCTCTATGTGGTCTTCCTTTCAACCCTTATTTTCATTCTCTTTATCGTGGTCCGCTACCATGTTGAAACAACATACTACAAAGAGCTGAAAGAATGGGATGCAAATCTGCATACAACGGGAATACCTGAACCCCGGACTCCATTTGAAAAGGTGATTCACCGAAGTATGACGGAGCAGGCGGATCAACTGAAGGTGGAAGCCGCTTCCCATAGACGGATGATCGAGCAGGAAAAGGATGAACTTCTTGCCTGGATCCATGAAGTGAAAACTCCGTTAACCGCCATGAGCCTGATCATTGAGCGATTGAACGATCCCTTGATACAGGCACCGCTGAAATACGAATGGCTCCGGATTCATCTTCTTCTCGACCAGCAGCTTCATCAGAAGAGAATGGATTTCCTTGAGAATGATCTTTACATAGAAAAGGCAGACCTTGAGACAGTGATCTACGGGGAAATCAAAACACTGCAATCCTGGTGCATTCAAAAAAGAATCGGATTTGATATCGAGCTGGAAGTGAAAGACATTCTTTCAGACAACAAATGGCTGGCTTTCATACTTAGACAGCTGTTGACAAACGCGGTTAAATACAGCATGGAAAGTGATATCGAAATCAGGAGCAGCCGTGAACATGGTCATACCGTCCTCATCATCCGTGACTTCGGAAGAGGAATCTCCATGAGGGATATGCCCCGAATATTTGAAAAAGGCTTTACGTCCACTGATGATCACCAAAATAATGCTTCTACAGGAATGGGTTTGTACCTGGCAAAAAAAGTGGCCGATGCGCTGCACATTCATATAAAGGCAGAATCCGAACCGGGGAAGGGGACAAGCCTCACGCTCGTCTTCCCAGAGAGGAATGAGTTTGAAGGAACGATCGGCAT
The DNA here is from genome assembly GCF_045897515.1 of Rossellomorea oryzaecorticis. Lineage (NCBI taxonomy): Bacteria > Bacillati > Bacillota > Bacilli > Caryophanales > Bacillaceae > Rossellomorea > Rossellomorea oryzaecorticis. The sequence continues at coordinate 43,070 of NZ_JBJOSA010000019.1, forward strand.
GTGACAAAAATGTCACATGCTTTTCCATTTTGTTCGGCGGATAAAAGGAAAAATGTTTTTCTGCTTTCTATAATGAAAGTATCAAACCAAAGGAGTTTTTTAGTATGACGATATTAGAAGCAGTGAAACTTCACAAAAGCTATGGAAATAAGCTCAATAAGCAGGAAGTACTGAAAGGGATCGATATGCGGATCGCCAAGGGCGAATTTGTCGGGATCATGGGTCCCTCTGGATCCGGGAAAACCACCCTCCTCAATGTCTTGTCCTCCATTGATAAAGTGAGTGAAGGATCAATAAAGATTGAAAATAATGAAATGACGAGGATGAAAGATAAGCAGCTTGCGGAATTCAGGAAGAATCATCTCGGGTTTATCTTCCAGGATTACAATCTGCTCGACACACTCACGGTTAAAGAGAATATCCTTCTGCCGCTGTCGATAAAGAAAACATCAAAAAGAGAAGCCGAAAAGAAGTTTACCACGCTTGCCGAACAACTCGGCATTGCAGAGTTAAAAGATAAATACCCTAATGAAATTTCAGGGGGGCAAAAGCAGCGTACATCTGCTTCCCGGGCGTTTATCCATGAGCCAAGCATCATCTTCGCCGACGAGCCGACGGGAGCGCTTGATTCCAAGTCGGCATCCGACCTTTTGAATAAACTGGGGGGACTGAACGACCAGCTGGAATCGACGATCGTCATGGTCACGCACGATCCCGTCGCAGCAAGCTACTGCAGCAGGGTCGTCTTTATTAAAGACGGACGAATCTATACCCAGCTGAACAAAGGCGACCAATCAAGACAAGCCTTTTTCAAAGATATAATGAAGACCCAGGGTGTATTGGGCGGTGTTCAAAATGAACATTAATACGCTCATTTTCAGGAACCTGAAGAAGAACCTGAAGAATTACTATTTGTATGTATTTGCACTCGTTTTCAGTGTTGCCCTTTATTTTGCGTTTGTTACTCTTCAATATGATCCATCGATGGATGCAGCGAAGGGATCAATAAAAGGAGGGGCGGCCATCAAAGCGGGCTCTGTCCTTCTCGTAATGATCGTTACAATCTTTCTGCTCTATGCGAATACCATTTTCATCAAAAGGAGAGGCAAGGAAATCGGTCTCTTCCAACTGATCGGGATGACCAAATCGAAGATTTTCTGGATTCTTACGATGGAGAATTTTCTTTTGTATTTCGGCTCAATGATACTTGGTATCCTGATCGGATTTTCATTTTCTAAGCTGATCATCATGATCATGTTCAACATAACGGGAGTTGATGCGATTGCTGAACTTCATTTCTCAACGCAGGCCTTGTTTCAGACGGTGATGGTCTTCAGCGCCATCTACATTCTGATCATGGTGATGAATTTTCTGTTTATCAAGAGACAGAGCATTCTGGCGTTATTCAGAGTGCGTTCTTCCACCGAGACAAAGGTAAAGAAAGTGTCCGCTTGGATTATGATGCTTGGAATCCTGGGCGTTGCCCTGATTGCTGCCGGCTACTATGTTTCATCCAAGCTGTTTGAAGGAGACTTCCAGACGATGCAGGAGCTTTTCGCTGCCATGATCTTTATCCTGGCCACCGTAATCCTCGGAACGTACCTATTTTATAAAGGATCGGTCAGTTTCATTTTCCAGATCATCAGGAAAAAGAAGGGCGGCTACCTGAATATCAATGAAGTGATGTCACTTTCTTCCGTCATGTTCAGGATGAAGTCGAATGCCCTTTTACTGACTATCATCACCACGGTTTCAGCACTGGCGATCGGTTTACTGTCATTGAGTTACATTTCTTATTACTCTGCGGAAAAAATGGCCAAGGATAATGTTCCGTCTGATTTCACTTTTACATCGGAAGAAGCTTTTACAAAGTTCAAAGATAAGCTGGAGCAAAAAAGCATCAAATTCAGCAAAGAAGAAATGGAGGTAATCATGGTCGCTGCAGACCTTGAAGAAGTCACCGAATCTGACTTTGCTGTAAATGGCACACTTGAAGCGATGCCGACTTCCATCATCAGTGAAAAAGAAATCAAAGGAATTGATGTAGGCAAGAAAGAAGTCTTGTTCAGTGGTTACAGCGATATGTTGCAGAAAGTACTGCCGCTCTCCGATTCAGGAAGGATTGTATTAAAAGGGAAGAAGGAATCAATTGAGCAGGACTATCTGGGCATGCGGGATGAATTTCCGATTTCATGGTATTACACAGCAGGAGGTTCACCGGTCGGGATTGTGGATGATGACATTTTTGTGGAACTGAAACAAGATCTTGATCCTGAAATCCAAAAGGAATCAAACATCTATATCGGTGTTGATATAGACAAGAGAGAAAAACTTGATGAAGCAAATGCCCTTTTCCATGAGCTTGGTTTTGCAGAAGGATTCGAGCATGATTCACAACAGGATCTGGCAGGGGAGCAGAAAAGGAATATCGGCCTCATCATGTTCATCGTCGGATTCCTTGGGCTGACCTTCCTTATTACTTCAGGCTGCATCCTTTATTTTAAGCAAATGGATGAAAGTGAAGACGAAAAGCCTAATTACACGATTCTTCGAAAACTGGGCTTCACCCAATCTGACCTGATTAGGGGGATCAGGGCCAAACAGCTGTTCAATTTCGGAATTCCACTGATGATCGGCCTTATCCATAGTTATTTCGCAGTCAAATCTGGATGGTTTTTATTCGGCGGGGAATTCGACATCCCGATGGTCATCGTTATGGGACTGTACGCCGCCTTGTATTCAATCTTCGGATTCCTGTCTGTGCTTTATTATAAAAAGGTGATCCATCAAGCGTTATAAATGAAAAAGCTTCGGTTCAATGTCAACCGGAGCTTTAGACCTTTGCAATCAATTGGTATGATGAAAATAACACATATGAAAGCGGGGATTCAGGATGGCAGCAATTCTATAGATTTACTCTATTGAACTACGAATATGGAGGGAACTATATGAACTCATTACGAGGAAAAACAGCCATCGTCACAGGGGCAAGCCGTTCAAATGGAATCGGGACAGCCATCTGCCTCGCGCTGGCTGAAGCGGGGGCGGATATCTTCTTCACCCATTGGATACCGTTTGATGAAACGGCGGGCAACGGACTGGAGAGGGAATGGCCTCAGAAATTAAAGGAAAAGTTATTGCAGAGGGGGGTACGTGCCTCCCATATGGAGGCGGACCTTGAAAATGATTTGACGCCGGGCAGAATCATCGGTGCCGTCCGTGAATCTCTCGGCACCCCCCATATCCTGATTAACAACGCCACATACTGTGCACCTTCCAGCTTCCGTACGTTGGACACAGACATATTGGATAAGCATTACAACGTGAACAACCGGGGAACCCTCATGCTGTCGATTGAGTTTGCAAAAGCATTTGAACAAGAATATCCAGATGGCGGAGAGGGCAGGATCATCCATCTGGTTTCAGGTGGACCTGATCCTGATAATCTTGCCTACATTGCCACAAAAGGCGCGCTGAAGGCCATCACCGCGCCGCTTGCGACAGGTCTGGCACCCCTTGGGATCACAGTCAATTCGGTAGATCCGGGTCCGACTGATTCCGGATGGATCGATGAAGACCTGGCGGAAGCATTTCTTCCGATGTTCCCACAGGGACGAATCGGGCTTCCGGAAGATGCAGCCAAATTGATCCGATTTCTGGCAAGCGCTGAATCACAATGGGTTACAGGACAGGTCATCGAATCCAATGGAGGATTTTTAGGGAAATAATTAAGGCAGCCTGCTGAGTATTTATTCAGCAGGCTTTTTTTAGTGGGAATGTCGAATATAGCCCGGGAAATATGTTGAGGAAAAGGGAGTTTTGTCGGTATTCCCCAGGAATGGATCATAAGTCTCCAGCACGGCGTGTATTTTTTGTCGAATGGATCATAAACCCTTCAAGCACAAAGAAAGGGACAAAAATTCAAGTGATTTTCATCCCGGAATCGTGAAAATCCTACCTAATCGATATTGCAGATATCAATAGGACAGTTCTCACAGCCGATTTCCCCCCGCAGGTACCCAAGATCAAGGAGGATGATCCTGCCATCAGGAGTGTAATCAATCATACCCTTTTTCTTAAGGTCACTCAGCATCCGGTTGACGCTTTCCCTTGTGGCAGCGCAGAATTTAGCAAGCTCCTGGTTGGTCAGATGGATATCGAGGAGGATGCCGTCATCCATTTTTACTCCGTATGAATTCGAAATGCGGATGAGAGTGGAATAGAGGGCTCCCTTTTTTCCGTGCATAATGAGATCCCTGATTTTTGACTGGTTCTTCCGCAGCTGGGTCGAGATCCATTTCATGAATTCGAAAGTCAGCGGGGCATCATTGATCAGTGCTTTTTCAAGCTGGTTCCTCTGGATGGTCAAGACTTCTCCTGCTTCGAGGGCATATGCACTCAGCATGTAGGTGGCATTCTCCGAGAAGAGGGTCAGCTCCCCGATATAATCGTCCTTCTTGCAGATACGCATATTCAATTCCTTGCCTTCAAGGCTCAGTTTGCTGATTTGAAAAACACCGGATCTGATCAGGAACAATTCGTCGGCCCTTTCCCCTTCCTGGAACAAAAAAGATCCCTTTTTTACAGCGCGGGGTGTTCCGATTGATATTAATAAGGAAGACAAGTCTTCTGAAACAGTTGAAAGGTCACTTTTTCTATTCATCCTATCCATCGAAACATCTTTCCCTCCTATATAAACTGAAATTTGTTAAAACATGCATTTCAAATAGTGCTTATCGATTTAAAATTAACATGACCGGCAGGAGTTTACAACAAGATTCTGGAAAAACCAGACGCTGACACTAAGTTGTAACGAATCCTAAAGGGGCGGATTTTAAGAGTGTACGTACTCCAAAATTAGGCTTTCCGCATAAGGTAAATACAGATTGAAAAGGAGGGGTACACGATGCTGCCTTATCATTATCCTGTAAATCAGTTTAATGGCCGGAATGGAATGTTTCCAAACGGTCATCCGGACCTGTACAGTGGCATTCAGTATGACTGGCCGGTGCATGCACATTCTTATTATCCTTATCAAATGGAACCTTACCAACAGAGAACGTTTTACCAGAACGATCCGGTTTATTATGTTCCCCAGTATCAGCCTGTCCCTTATCCGTACGATTACGGATATGAGTACGGGGGCGGAAACCATGATGAGTTCCGCGCAAACTGGAAGCAATGGGAAGACCTCGGTGCACCGCCAAGGGGAATGAAAGGATCTCCTGCTGTTGCCTCCTGGCAGTCAAACAGACTCGATGCATTTGTCCGTGGGGAAAACGACCGGATGTGGCACAAATGGTGGAACGGCTCGCGCTGGAGCAACTGGGAAGATCTCGGTGCTCCAAGAAGGGGATTGAAAAGTTCCCCTGCGGCCGTATCATGGGGACCGAATCGGATCGATACCTTCGTAAGGGGGAACCGGGACAACTTATGGCATAAATGGTGGAACGGTTCGCGCTGGAGTGAATGGGAAGACCTTGGCGGACCCCCTCGTGGATTCAAAGGCGATCCGGCCGTTTCTTCATGGTCCGCAAACCGGCTTGATGTATTCGTCGAGGGAGACGACAAGAACATGTGGCATAAATGGTGGGACGGCTCGCGCTGGAGCGGATGGGAAAATCTCGGTGCACCACGCGGCGGTCTCAGGGATTCACCTGGAGCGGTATCATGGGGGCCGAACCGCATCGATTGTTTTGTGAGAGGAAATAACGACCGGATGTGGCATAAATGGTGGGATGGCTCAAGATGGAGCAATTGGGAGGATCTCGGGTCGCCGCGCGGCGGTTTTGAGGGGGCCCCGGCAGCGTCATCCTGGGCATCGAACCGCATTGATACATTTGTCCGCGGAGACAACAATACGATGTGGCATAAATGGTGGAATGGTTCCAGATGGAGCAATTGGGAAGACCTCGGTGCACCGAGGGGAGGAGTGCGTTCCTCACCAGGGGCTGTCTCGTGGGGGCAAAGACGCATCGACACCTTCGTCAGGGGAAGAAACGAACATATGTGGCATAAATGGTATTCGTAATGATTCACTGAACGGCATTTAAGAAGGAACCACCCAACAACGGTTCCTTCTTTTAATGAGTGGAAAATGGACAGCCTTCAACGACTAACCATCACCCCATACACATATACATAGCAGAGATATCCACATCAGAGAAAGCGGGAGGCTTAGATATGAAAGGAGAAATCAAAGAAACAGCCGACAAGATGGCGGATGAGATCCGTGAAAGACAAAACCCTGACGGAACCTGGTCATTCTGTTTTGAAAACAGCCCGATGACGGATGCCTATATGATCATCCTCATCAGATCATTATATTTTAAGGAAGACGCGCTGGTATCGCAGCTTGTAAAACGGCTCTTGAACATGCAGACGAAAGAGGGAACATGGAAGTTATTCAAGGATGAAGCGGAAGGAAATTTATCGGCGACGATCGAAGCTTATTTCGCTCTGCGGTTCAGCGGGCTGCTCCATGAAAAAGATCCCCGTCTGGTAAAAGCGGAACGGTTCATTAAACATATGGGCGGACTGGAAAAGGCTCATTCACTGACAAAGATGATGCTTGCCGTTAACGGACAATATGAATGGCGGCATATCATGCCTGTTCCGATTGAAGTGCTCCTCATTCCCCGGACGTTCCCGATCAGTTTCTGGGATTTCAGCTCTTATGGAAGGGCCCATATCGTTCCGTTTCTGCTGGTAAGGGATGCCCGTTATCATTTGCAGAGTGCCCGGACCCCGAATATCAGACATCTGTTCCTTCAAGGGCGATCCGACAGCTTGCATGATATTGATGAAGACCGTTTGTTCCTTTTTGAAAAACTGAAGGAGGGCATAAAGGGGCTTGCTGGTTTCCCTGAGTTACTCCGTTCAGAGGCAAGGCAATTTGCGAAGGATTATATGCTTAAACGAATCGAACGGGATGGGACGTACCTGAGTTATTTCAGCACGACCTTTTTTATGATATATGCTTTGAAATCGATTGGTTACCGCAGTGATTCGTCCATCATAAAAAATGCATTAGACGGATTGAAGCGGATGATCTGTCAGACCGATAACGGTCCCCATGTCCAAAATTCACCCTCCCTTATATGGGACACGGCTCTCATCAGCCATGCGCTTCAAGAATCCGGTCTTTCCTTTGAAGATGAGACAATCCGGAAATCCGTGGAATACCTGTTAAAACATCAGCACTATAAGTTCGGGGACTGGGCCATCGATCTACCGGACGTATCACCGGGAGGATGGGGATTTTCTGAGAGCAATTCGATTCATCCGGATGTAGATGATACGACTGCCGCCCTCCGCGCCATCACGTATTCAGCAGGAGCCAAACCGGAAATTCGGCACGCTTGGGAGAGGGGCGTCGACTGGGTTCTTGGAATGCAGAACCGAGACGGCGGATGGCCTGCTTTTGAGAAAAATAAGACCAAAGGGATTCTCGCTTCATTTCCGCTGGACGGGGCAGAGGCCGCGGCGATTGATCCATCTACGGCAGACCTGACAGGAAGGACCCTTGAATTCCTCGGGAGCAGAGCCGGATTGACAATGGATCATCCCGATGTGAAAAGAGGGATCACATGGTTGACAATGACTCAGGAAGAAAACGGTTCCTGGGCAGGCAGGTGGGGAATTCATTTCATTTATGGAACATGGGCAGCTGTCACCGGCATGAGGGCCGCCGGGGTGCCTTCTTCGAACAAAAGGATCGGGAAGGCTGAAAAGTGGCTTGAAAATATCCAAAGAACCGACGGCGGGTGGGGAGAATCATGCTACAGCGATCAACGGGGGAAGTATGTCCCGCTCTCATTCAGTACCGTTTCTCAGACGGCCTGGGCACTCGATGCACTCATCAGTATATCGGATCAGCCTACCCCTGCCATTGAAAAGGGAATGGGGAGACTCTTGGAACTCCTTCACAGCGAGGAATCGTCCCCGGCACACACCTATCCGACAGGTGCGGTCCTAAAAGATGTATTCTACGCTCACTATCACAGTTACCAGTATATCTGGCCGCTTCTTACATTAAACCATTATCTCAAAAAGTATGGATGAAAAGAGTGCCGCTATCCTTCAGCAGTCAAAATGCTGCACTGTGCTAAACGCCCGTCCCTCATCTCAGCACCGCGCTAAAGAGTTAGAATATTCTTTACTTATCGGGCATATCATTTTAAACTGTGAGTGGGAAGTAATTTTTTCCAAATAAAAAAAGGAGGAGATCAAAGATGAGGATTACTTTTAACGGAGCAGAGGATAACGGAAAAAAGCGTGAGGTTCGACACATTAAAACGTAGCTCAGGAGGACATTATGAAGACAACGTTGGAGAAAGTAAGAATCGTAGAATACCATGAAGGTCTTGCAAAGGGGATTGCAAAGATGTGGAACGAAAGCCGCGAAAACTGGGGCGGGGATTCCACGGTAACAACGGAGCAGGACGTGATCGAAAAGGAAGCTAACTCTTCCAATCTGCACTTATATCTGGCCATGGTGGGCGACGAGGTCGTCGGGTACTGCGGATTGTCTCAATACCGTGAAGACGAAGGGGCGATGTACATTCCGCTCTTGAATGTCCATCCTGATTATCATGGATTGAAGATCGGAAAGCAGCTCGTCCTGAAGGCCCTCGAAAAGACGATCGAATTGAAGTGGCCGCGGCTTGATTTATTTACGTGGCCCGGGAACACGAAGGCTGTCCCGCTGTACAAGAAGTGCGGTTTCTTCTGGGAAGACCGTGATGACACAACCCACTTGATGAACTTCATTCCTTCGGTACTGCAGGTCGATTGGCTGAAGCCGTTCTTTGAAAAACATGACTGGTACTCTGCGAGTCAGCGCATCATCGAGGTGAAGCCTGACGGGATCAAGGATAAAGACCATACTTATTATGAGTACAAATGGGAAGCGGGAGATGAATTTGTCCGTGTCCAATTTGAACGGACAGGACGCGGAATCCGCCTGATTGAAACGCAGGAACTCCTGGTGGAAATGAAGCTTCCGGACTTCAAGCTTCTGGAGAAGGAAGAACATCTAGTTTCCTACCGTGTCGTCAATAAGACCACTACACCTGTTGATGTTTCCATATGGGGGATGTCCACAGAAATCGTGAATCATAGTTTCATAGGAAAAGAAACGGTGGAAGGCGAATGGACGGGAGAGTATCCGGCGGTCCTGACTCTGCCAGACCGGGAGCCGAGTCCATGGAAAACACATCCCGTGGTCTCTGCAAATATCGAGGTTGACGGAAAATTATTCCCTTTGAAAATGGGGGTCTACCCGAAACAGGCAGGCAAACTTCATTTGCGCACGGTGAACAAACATTGGCGCCAGAACCAGAAAGCCGTCCTTCATCTGGATATTGAAAGTCAGCTTGAGGAAGACGCGCACTGGACAGTAAAACTTCCGCACAGCCATGTTGTGAAATGGTCACAGGCGGAAATCAATGCTGAGATAAAAGGGAAAAGCAGGATTTCGGTGCCGCTTCATGCAGAACTGCTTAAGAACGGATTCTATTCGGAAGAAGTCAAAATCGAAGTCGTGAAAAAAGACGGGGAATCCTTTGAATTCAGTTCAAGGCTGGCTCTAGAATTCCCTGGTCTTGGAGCCCGGTTCGGCGGAGAATCCGAAGATCACTGGAAGGCCTTTACCGGTCCTTACTTTGTCGAAATCGAAAAGAGGAATCATTTCGTCAAGATCGGGTCTGTCCTGTCAAAACAGAGTCCGACGACCCTGTTCACTCCAAGGCTCGGCAAACCGTTCAGCGAAGAATTTTCTAAAAAAGAAGCTTCTTCAGTTGAATACATTGAAACCCCTGAGGCATTCGTAGTAAAGACAACCCTGGAATCAGAGGCCTTTCCATCTGTTGTCCTGAATACGTATTTTAAGTTGTACGGATCCGGGATTGTGGATATCAAGCATGAAGTCGTGAACAAGTCGAAAGAAACGAAGGAACAGCTCTATCTCATTCAGCCGCTTCCGATTGAGTTCAAGGGTATGGCCATCCCTCAAAAGGAAGGTGTAGTAATCGGCGACGAAGCCATGATGCCCTTCATGGATTACATCCGTGACAAGGAAATTTCGGAACGCTGGTTGTTCACCTCTGGGGCGAATGGGGAAACGAAGGGCCTTGCGTGGCCGGAAGGGGCAATTGGCAGAAAGAATGACTGGCACTTTGCGATTGAGTATAAGGTAGATCCTGTCCAGTCCCAGGGGGAAGTATGTCTAGGGCCGATTCAAGTCGGGATCAATACAGCACCTTCGTGGAAAGAGTGGAGGTCACTCGTACTCGGTGATGATATGAAACGCCTTGAGGAATGTCCGCTTTATTCTCTTGAACCAAGTGATGGAAATCTCGTTTCGGCTGCGGGCGATCATGCAGGCTACTCATTCCGGTCCATGCTTACACCATATCTCGACGGGACACTGGAGCTTAAGAATGAAGTCGGAAGCATGAATAAAACCGTAACGAAAAAGGATGAAACCACAGATGTGAATGTGGAACTGCATCATAGAGAAGCGGGCCTCAAGCGTATCAAAGGCAAATTCCACTCTCAGAGCCAGAGGGCTTCATTTGAAACTATTTCTATGGTAACAGGAGAGAAGGAAATCGAAATAGTCGAGAAAGCTGACGGCTGGACGGTCGATAATGGAGTGCTTTCCTTCAAAGCGGCAGAAGGCTATTATCCTGGAATCTATTCATTGATGTATAAAAATAAAGAATTCCTTCATCATCAGTACCCTGCCCCAGGACCGAAAGCCTGGTGGAATCCTTGGGGAGGAGGAATTCGCTATACATTCATGAATGTAAGCCCGTATTCGATGCTGAAGGAACCGACAAGTGTGAATCCCGTCACGAAGCAGGATTCTAACGGAAATTCATGGAGAGGGCTTGCAGTTACCACTGTCTTAAAAGAGCATGAATCGATGAAGGGGATCACGCTCCGTCAATATGCCCTAACCCTTCCCGAAGTTCCGGTACTTGCCTTCTATTGTGAAATCGAGCAGGAATCCGGCCGTACCTTTACAGGGGAGTCAGTGGATCTGGAGGCGTTTTTCAAGCCGGGTGAAACATTGACCTCAAGTTTTGTGAAGCTGCCGTCCGACGGCAAATTCGATACGTATTATGCAGGTATCGAGGAATTTGTGATCGGGGACAGTCCATTTATTCAAGCCGGTTCCGATGAACGGAAAGAGCAGGCGATGCTCATCCATCCTGATTCGGCCAAAATGACCGAAGTCTATATCAATCAGGAAGTGCTGGTAGCGGCTTCTTCCGAGGAGTGGACAGCTGCTTCCGGTGAATCCGTAAAAGTCAAACCGACCATGATGGTTTTGGGTGAAGAAGATTTGTCAGGAGCTTATAAACAACTGAGAAAAATATCGTTTAACTAACGGAGAATGCCCGACCCGGACATCCGGGGAGGGCATTCTTTTTAATCATGTTTAAGATAATGGACACGGACTGCATTCTGGCGGACTGTGGTAAATGGAGGATGTACGAAAATGTCATTTAGTCACTACGGCAAATTATGCACCGAAGTATATGATCTGACGAAAGAAGTCGGACAATCATTCGGCGGTGATATCGAGTTTTATCAGGAAAAATTGAAAGAATGCAAAGGCAGGATCCTCGAGGCGATGGCCGGCTCGGGAAGGGTCACCATCCCGCTTGTGGAAAACGGCATAGTGGTCGATGGAGTGGATGATTCTCCTGAGATGCTGGCATCATGCCGGCACCGCTTGGAAGAGAGGGGTCTCAAGGCGGAGCTTTACGAATCAAGCCTGCAGAATCTCGATCTCCCTCATCAGTACGAAGTCATCATCATTCCGGGAGGTTCCTTCTTACTGATTGATGACCGTAATGAATCGATGGAAGCGTTAAAGAAGCTGTATGCCCATTTAGAACCGGGTGGAAGACTCATCATGGATGTATTCCTTCCTGACACAACTTTCGATATCGGCAAGGTGCACACCTCTGTTTTCCCGCTTCCAGGCGGGGACACGATCACGATGGAAAGCAAGCTAGTCGAAGTGGATTTCTTCCATCAGCATAAAGTGACTCACTTGAAATATGAAAAATGGAGAAACGGGAGCCTCGTCGAGACAGAACTCCAGCGCTTTGCCTTGCGATGGTATGGAGTAGAGGAACTCATACTCGTCCTGAAGGAAATCGGGTTTTCTCACGTGGAAATATGCGCGGATTTCGAGGAAGGTGAGGAGCCGGCAAGCGGGAATCAGAAAATCATTTATATTGCAGAAAAATAAAGGGAAATAATATATCCGAAAAGAAAGCCTGCTCCCATATTTTTTGGAGCAGGCTTTCTTTCTGTCATTCAGCTTGTTCTCAACAGTGCGTTTTTGGCCTGTGATGTTTCTTTTTTCTTGATGAAATTGATACAAGTCGTGAATAGTCCGAGTACAATCAGTGTCAGCACAATGCCGAGCAGCCCTGTATTGTAAAGAAAGTTGAAAGCAAATGCCGCTGTGACAGCAAGCAAAAGGGATATTGCTGCTGAATACGTGCCGATGCTGTTGATGGAACTCTTCCATTCCAGTTTGCCGGCATTTTCAATGAGGCTTATTGAAACGATCGTCAGGATATTCACGATCATCCCGATCCACACGGGGTGGATGTTCTGATAAAAATCATTAATTCCCCATCCTCCAAGGTGATACCAGAGCAAACCCGATGAAGAACCTGTAAAAAGGGAAATGAGGGCAGCCCGTTTTGTGACGGCCGGCCAGAATAAAGCAGCTACAACCGGGGCGAAGGTTGCCGAGTTCCGTGTAACCCAGGCCAGAACATTCCACCAGGCGGACTGTTCAGAACGAATCAAAGCAAAGCTGATCATTAATACAGTCAATAACACAAGTGACCACTTCGTATAACGGACAAGCTGAAGTTCTGTCGCTTTCGGGTTAATGGCTTTTCCGGTATCTCTCCCAAGACTTGTGGCGCCAGAGAATTGACAAGGAGCCCCCCAGCTCAGGGCAGCAGCCCAGAATCCAAGGAAGAATAATCCGACAAGTGGAGCAGGCAGAGTCTCCATCAAATAAAGCGGGATCGCGACCAATCCCTGTGATTGACCCGGAACCACCTGCTGGGCAGCAAGACCGAATAACACAGCTCCAAGTATGAGCGGGATACCCAATACAGCGCCATATAATAATCCTTTCCGGCCCTCTTCAGGAGTTTTGCAGGATAATGCCATCTGAAAGGCTGCCTGAGCCAGGATCACATTGAATAAAAAGGTTCCGAACCACGCAAGTATCGTTTGTATTCCTGCCCCATCCCATGAAGCATACTGCGGCTTTTCATTAAATAATGAAGCGATTCCTTCCACGCCGGGGTTGATGAAGAATGCATATGTTCCAATTGCCAGCATCATGAAAAAGACAACCACATTACTCAATTGTGTGAATCCGATTGACCACATCCCGCCAAACTGAAGATAAACGAGAAGAAGGACGGCTGTCATCGTGACGGACCAAATCAATGAGACGCCGGTGAATACTGACAATGCAGAGGCAAAAGCAAGTGCAGTGGCGACCGACCACATGGGGAAAGTAAACGCGGTAATTGCCCCTGCAATTCCTCTGACCTTTTCACCATAGCGGTCTCCGAGTAGTCCTGAAATCGTCACCAGGGCTTTTTTTCTAAACGGGGTAATCAGGACAAGAGCAATGATCAATACGTGAATGGTCTCCGCCACCCCGTACCAAATCGCTGAAATGCCGGTCAGATAGCTCAGTTCGAGTATCGCGATATAGGAAGACCCCGAAAATAATCCGGTAATGCATACTGCTACAAAAAAGGAATTGAATCCCCGGCCGCCAACAAAGAAACCATTGCCGTCGGCAGCCTTCTTTCTTGAGAACTGACTTACGAAAATAAGAAAAACGGTATAAAAAAGTGCAAATCCGATAAACCAATAACCAACTTCCGTCATCTTTAACATCCCCTTTAATATTTTATAACGATCTGTTTAGTCAGGAATTAAAGAGGAATCAAAAAGAAAAGCCTCTCCCAGAGGAAGAGGCATCATCTCTCCCTCATCTTCCAGACTATACGTCTGTTGGAATTAGCACCTTATTACTTTCAATTAAGAAAATAACAGGTTGCCGCAGGATCACAGGACCAATTTCCTCCCCTGGCTCTTGATAAGGATTGTTCGTTTTAAGTTATGTATTACTGTAACGCATTAATGTGATGTCGTCAATTGATTTTGAAAATTGAGAAAAAAGGACTAGATGATGTAATGTCTTAAATAATTCCGAGAAAGCAGGTATTAGCAGAGCTCATAATAAAAAATATAACTAAAGCACATTAGGGCAGGCTTAATCACCGCTATTGATTTCCGTGCCTTCGCTTTCTGCGGGTGACCCGTGAGCCTCCTCGGCTTCGCCTCCGGGGTCTCACGTGTCCAGCTGCAGGGCTTAGAGTCACATGTCATAAGCCAAATCGACCAAGAAGGCAAAGAACGCCTTCCAGGCCAATTCGTCTTATGCCACCCGCCTCTCTTCAAAGCCCTTCCGCTTTTCTGATTGGCCACTTCTCCCGCAGGAGTCTTCGTCTTGCACTCCAATCAACCGCTGGAACAAGATTGAACTGAATGCCTCATTATACAAAACTACAAAAAAACCCGAACTAAATTGCCACTCTTAAGGCAAATTAGTTCGGGTTTAATTTAGACTCAGTTTCTTCTCTTAACTCGCTTTCCTCTTAGAATAAGCCTTCATCTGCAAAGGCAGATAGTCATTGAAATAATGATTCGTTTCCTTCACGATTACCTTATAAAGCAGCAGCAGGGCAATCAAGTTCGGGATCATCATCAAAGCATTCGACATATCCGCAAATGCCCATACCAATTCGAGGTTCGCCACTGCACCCATACCGGTCGCCACGACATAGATCAAGCGGTAGGAAGCGATGTAGCGGTAGCCTGTGAGATATTCGAAGCATTTCTCCCCGTACATATACCAGCCGACGATCGTGGAGAAGCCGAAGAAGATGACAGAGAATGAAACGATGTATTCTCCTGCAACCCCGAGGGCATGTCCGAACGCGGCACTCGTCAACGCCCCACCGTCTAGTGAAGCGGAATGCTGGATGCCTGAAATGGCTCCGCCTGTCGGATCCCAGAAACCGGTGATGATCAATACAAGTCCTGTCATCGTACACACGATGATGGTAACAATGAAGGTACCCGTCATCGCAACCAAAGCCTGTTTTACTGGATGATCGGTCTTAGCATTCCCCGCGATGAGTGCAGCCGTACCGAGACCTGCTTCATTGGAAAAGATCCCGCGTGAAACACCGCTTCGGATCGCTTCACTTATGACGATCCCGGCGAATCCGCCTGCGGCCGAAACCGGATTGAATGCGTAATGAAAAATCAGTTTAAAAGCCGGAATGATCATGTCATAATTCAACCCGATGATCAAAAGTGAACCGCCAATATAAAGGAATGCCATGATCGGCACAAAGAATGAAGCAACTGTACTGATACGTTGAATACCGCCGAAAATGATCAAAGCAGTCAGCACGGCAAGAACGATCCCCGTGACCCAGTTATTGATGGAGAAACTAGTGGTCATGACGTCGGCAATTGTATTGGACTGAACACTGTTTCCGATACCGAGTGCAGCGAAAGCACCGAATAATGCAAAAGCGACGGCCAGCCATTTCCATTTGCTGCCGAGCCCTTTTTCAACGTAATACATCGGACCGCCCGAGTATTCACCGTTTTTATTCTTCACACGGTATTTCATTGCCAGCAGCGCCTCGGCATATTTCGTCGCCATGCCCAGTAGGCCGACGATCCACATCCAGAAGATCGCTCCCGGTCCGCCGATTGTCAGTGCGGTCGCAACACCGGCAATGTTCCCGTTACCGATTGTGGCTGATAGAGCAGTCATCAGCGTTTTAAAGTTGCTGATATCCCCTTCAGAATCAGAGGAATCCGTATTTGATTCCTTTGTGAACGCAAGCTTAAAAGCATAAAATAGTTTTTTGAATTGCAAACCTTTAAGCATAATGGTCAAAAATAAGCCTGTTCCAAACAACAGTACTAAACTTGGTGTACCCCATAGAAAAGCATTGATCTTGTTTAGCACATCTAACATAAAATCCCCCTCATGATGTAAGCGTTTTCTGGTTGAATCCTTTTCTATTATATATAGTAACACCCCCAGCCTGTCCAGTAATATGTGAAAGTTTGCCATAGAATGAGTTTTATGGACTATCATAAAAACGAGTGCTGGAAAGGGTTGAAGAGAAGAAAGAGACCTTTTATACAGAAGGATAAACGAGATTTTGCCCTCCTCGTCCTGACAAACTTCGACAATGATATGTTATACTAGCATAGTAGAATTGCAGTATAAAGGAGTATTTAAATGAGCTGGTATTTAAAAGTAATAAAGAACTATGTAAACTTTGGGGATCGAGCAAGACGGAAAGAGTATTGGATGTTTTATCTGGTCAACTTCTTAATAAGCATGGGGATTTTTGTCATTCAAATGGCAGCCGGCATAGACGGGTGGTTGAACGGATTGTACTCATTATTTATCTTTTTGCCCTCTCTTGCAGTTACCATTCGCAGGCTCCATGACACTGGAAGAAGCGGCTGGTGGATTCTCATTTCCCTGATTCCGGTCGTTGGATGGATCGTTATCCTTGTATTCATGTGCCTGGAAGGCGAAAGCCAGTCCAATAAATGGGGACAGAACCCTAAATTTGGCGGAGGCTATCTATAGTAAACGTCGACACCCGGCATCCTTTGAAAAGGGAGCCGGGTGTTTTGATTTAGTTTTATGACGGAATGGACTTTTGGCTGGTGAAAGAATAATGCCAGCAATTCCCACGCATACTAGATGTGGGTGATATGATGCGAGGGAAAAGCGATGAAATCCAAAAGTACAGTGATGCAATCGATAAGATGCAAGAGGGACTCGAAGCAATGATCGAATTGTATAATGATATGGAAGAAGACACTCCGTTTATCGATTTGGAGGAAGGGGTCCTTGAAGACCTAGAGAAAGCGAAACGTATTTACGGAGAAGAATATGTGAGCAAAAAGGTCAATACGATTCTGAAAGAGGTGCTGACCTGGCTTGATTTAGAGGAAGATAAGAAAAAGTAACCTGCTTTAACTGTCAAAGATGGATGGATAATAAAAGACCCCTGACACCATTAAATGTGTCAGGGGTTTTGAAATTCTTACAATCCAACAGAAATATATTTAACCTCCAGGAATTCCTCGATTCCCTGATGTCCGCCTTCCCGTCCGAGTCCGCTCTGCTTGAATCCGCCGAACGGAGCCTGAGGCGTGGAAGGGACGCCGTCGTTCAGGCCGACAATCCCATATTCAAGCTGCTCGCAGATCTGGATGCCCCGTGTGATATTCTCTGTAAACACATAGGCAGCAAGTCCATAGATCGAATCATTGGCTCGCTCGATTGCTTCTTCCTGAGTCTTGAATGTTGAAATCGGGGCAAGAGGCCCGAATGTTTCGTCCGTCATACAAATCATGTCTTCACTCACATCAGTGAGGACGGTGGGTTCGAAGAAAAGCCCTTTGCCGGCTTTACCTCCTGTGACCACTTTTGCCCCTTTGCTTACAGCATCATCGATATGCTTCTGGACTTTTTCCACTGCATCTTCATCGATGAGGGGCCCGATGTCAACGCCTTCTTCAAGTCCGTTTCCGACTTTCAATTCTTTCACTTTTTTCACCAGTCGCTGAGTGAATTCTTCAGAGATATCCTCATGCACATAAACACGGTTTGAGCACACACATGTCTGACCGGCGTTACGGAATTTGGATGCGACGACGCCTTCGACTGCTTTATCAATATCACAGTCGTCCATCACGATGGATGGGGCATGACCGCCAAGTTCAAGTGAAACTTTCTTGATCGTATCAGCAGAGCCTTTCATCAGCTGTCTGCCCACTTCGGTCGATCCGGTAAATGTCAGCTTGCGCACGCGCATGTCCTCAAGCCATGCTTCACCGATCGCTTTGGAATCACCAGTGACGACGTTGATGACTCCTTTCGGGATCCCCGCCTGTTCGGCAAGTGCAGCCATTTTCAAAGCAGTCAACGGTGTCAGGTTTGCCGGCTTGATGACGACGGTACAGCCGGTCGCAAGTGCCGGGGCCACTTTTCTCGTGATCATCGCAGCAGGGAAGTTCCAAGGAGTGATGACCGCAACCACACCGACAGGCTGCTTTGAAACAAATAATCTTTTGTTGGTCTGGGTAGCCGGTATTTGTTCGCCATAAACACGTTTTCCTTCTTCTGCGTACCAGGAAATGAAGCCGTTGGCATACTGAATTTCACCAGCTGCTTCTTTTAGGGGCTTACCTTGTTCCCTTGTCATGGTTTCAGCAAGGTCTTCTTTATGTTCATTGATCAGGTCGTACCATTTTCGGATAAGCTCGCTTCTCTCGTAGACGGATTTTCTTGACCAGTCACGGAACGCTTTATCCGCTGCGTCGACCGCACGCACCGCTTCATCTTTACCGCCGCGTGGAATCGTCGCCACAACCTCTGAGGTAGCAGGATTGGTCACCTCCGTCTTTGGCAGGTCGTTCCCGATTTCTTCACCGTTTATGAGCATATTGTAGTGTTGCATGTTTTGCCTCCTCTTCAAATATTAAGAAATTCTTTTAATTTCATCTTCTTCTAAATCTTTAGTGAATATTTTATCATTTTCTCCTTTGAAAAACTTCTTTCCATAAATGAGTACACAAAGAATGATTCCGACTGCAAAGCCCCAGGTGGCTCCTTTAGTAGCAAGCACTGCGCCAATGATCCCCGCAATCCCGAGATCCCTATGACTGCGGGCTTCGAGGATACCTACCCGGACACTTACGTAGCCCTGGATTAATAGAGTAAGAGCCAGTGCAATTCCGAGAATAGGTTCTACTAAACTCACAATCGGAAGCAATAGAAGGCCGGTGTTGGTCCCCCATCGGAAGGAGCCTGATCCCCCAAAGATAGAATTCATCGCTTTTTTTCCTTCTTTGAACCGTTCGATAACGACGACCTGCATGGCTGCCCATAAGGGACCTGCCATAGTCACATCAGGACCGAGGATACTCATGATCGTATTCCGTCCCCCGAAAATCATATGAGCCCGGTTTGGGTTATAGTCGATTTTCTCATCACGGCGGACATCATCCGCTTCTTCAACCAATGCCTTACTCTGCAGTACATCACCGAATAAGACAATATATGCTGCCAGTACTGTTGGCAGGGCAGTCAAAAATAACATAGCTGATGGGAAACCTACCCCAAATACAGTATATTCACTCCATAGAGTACCGAAATCCGGATTTATCAGGCCCCATTCAATCGACGGCAAAGGTGCTTCACCGAATAAAGGAGCAATGATAACTGCTAGAATAATGATAGGGAAAATACCGAGCTTCCCAATTAGTCCCCATAGTGCGCTCTTGTTTTTAAGTTGATTGAAATGCTGGGAGAAAATGATGTAAAATGCGATCCCTACAGCGATTGAGATGGTCCATGGGAAACTTTCGAAACGGCCTCCAACCTGAAAAACCGAAATGACCGCAGCGAATCCTGCACCCAGAATGACGCCAGATTTAATCGCCGGTGGAACAAACGACACCACTTTCTTTGCAAGTCCTGTCACCCCTAAGAAAATAGAGAAGAGCCCGAGGGTGAGCTGGAAGGCAACCAGTGCGTGCACCCTATCTACACCTTCTGGAAATGTTGATACATAAGCCATAATTAACGGGATGGCCGGTGTGATCCAGCCAGGAACAACCGGATCGCCAAGTAAATGATGAGTCAAATAAAGCAAACCATTCAGTAACACTACGGCCAAAGCGACTTCAAATGGCATCCCCAATAATTCGATCATCAATGGTATGGCAGCTAAATCCACGGCACACATAAGCAGTCCCTGTACATAGTCGGGCCATTCAAACTTATAATGAATAAAGGGAAGTCTTAATTTAAATGGTCCCATAGGGATGTATGGTGATTCTTCACCATGTTTACGGTTTTTCCACATATTATATACCCCTTTTCTAATTAGATAAGACTCTTTTCCTTGTTTTATTTAATTTTTCATCCCATCCTTCAAGTAAAAACTGCTTAGTATGCAGCCTGATAAATTTGTTCGATTTCTTTTTGAGTCAGTTTACGAGGGTTATTGTTTAAGAGACGTTCAATCTTGCTTGCATCTTCAGCCATTTCCGGAATATCGCTTTCAGGAATGGAGAAGGCACGTAATCCAGATGGAATATTAACTGCGCTGCACAACCGTTTCATTGCTTGAACGGTTTGATCGGCGGCATCAGCGTCAGATAAATGACTAACTTTTTCACCTAAAGCCGATCCGATATCCCTGAAACGCTCCATGCAGGAAATCTTATTCCATTCCATTACGTAAGGAAGCAGCAGGGCATTGCTTACTCCATGTGGAATATGGTAGCGCCCCCCAAGCGGATAGGCGAGGGCATGGACAGCCCCCACTCCTGCGTTTCCAAATGCCATACCTGCCATCAAGCTTGCGGTTGCCATGTTTTCACGTGCTTCCAAATGGGACGGGTTGGCGTATGCTTTCGGCAGATTTTCAGCAATCATCTTAATTGCATAGATAGCCAGAGCATCCGTGATTGGAGAGGCGTGCACTGAAATATAGGCCTCTATGGCATGGACAAGTGCATCAACACCGCTTGCAGCCGTGACAGACGGCGGCATCGTCAACGTCATCTCAGGCGCCACAATCGCAACATCCGGCAGCAGGTAATCACTGACGATTCCTTTTTTCAGCTGAGCTTCCTTATCAGAAAGAATGGAGATATTCGTAACTTCAGAACCGGTACCTGCTGTAGTGGGAAGAGCGATAATCGGTGCGCCTTTCTTCGGTACGAGGTCTGTCCCTACTAAATCCGTGAGCTTTCCATCAAAGCCTGCAAAAGCAGATACACTTTTGGCGATGTCGATGGCACTTCCTCCTCCAATTGCAATCAGTCCATCATGAGCCCCTTCCCTGAACATATTTGTGCAATCATGAACCACTGCAAATTCAGGCTCAGGCTTTACTCCTGTATATAACCCGAACGTAAGCCCTTTCAAAAACGGGGTGATCTGATCGACGACGCCTACTTTTTGAAGAATTTCGTCCGTCACAATAAGAGGTTTTTTGATATCCAGACGCTGTATTTCATGGGGGATTGCTTCTATGGCACCTTTTCCTGTAATGAGTTTGTTTGCAATTTTAAAGGTGGATATTGTCATGATGATATGCTCCTTTCTAATTTATGAACTCTAGGATAGCTTCTTTTGATAGAACCCTTTGTAATAAGTGATGCAAGTTTTGTGCCAACTTTCAGAAAAGTTAAAATGAAAGGTTACGAATGAACGATGGTAGAAAAGATGATTGGTAAACGAATCAAAAAAAGGAGATTTGATTATAAATATAATCAAATCTCCCATTTTTTCATTTTCTGTACGATTGTTGGTTGGCTGACTTGTAATACTTCGGCTGCGTTTCGTGTTGTTTTATATTTCTTCAATGCTCTTGTGATTAAATTTCTTTCTAAGTTGTCTACCGCTTCTTTTAATGGTATGATCTCCATTTCAGTTGAGAAGTCCTTTTGCTTGTTGCTTGTTTCTGAGAGTTCATGAGGCAAATCCTCTGAACCTATGGTTTCAATAGGGGATGTAACAACCAAACGTTCGATGCAATTTTTTAATTCGCGGATATTTCCGGGCCAATTATATTCATGAAGGATATTCAGTGCTTCAATACTTAACTTTTTGCTAAATCCATACTCTTTATTAAAATCCTCAAGAAATTGCTCTGCCAGAGGGATGATTTCTTCCTGACGATCCCGTAAGGAAGGGATTTCAATTGGTACTACGTTTAATCGATAGTACAGATCTTCCCGAAACTCACCCTTTTTTACGAGCTCTTTAATATTCTTGTGTGAGGCAGCGATGATTCTTACATTGATTTGTTTCAGTTTTGATGCACCGATCGGGATGAAGGCCTGATCCTCGATGACCTTGAGTAATTTCACTTGAAGCTCCAAAGGCAGATCCCCTATTTCATCAAGGAATAAAGTGCCGTTATCAGCAATCTCCAACAGTCCTTTTTTTCCTTTTGCCAGTGCTCCTGTAAATGCTCCGGGTTCATACCCGAAAAGTTCTGCCTCGATTAAACTTGAAGGAAGAGCACTGCAATTCAACTCAAGAAAGCTTCCAGCGGTACGGTTTGAGTGCTCGTGAATATACTTGGCCACCATCGTTTTGCCGACCCCCGTTTCACCTTGAAGGAGTACCTTTGCATCCGTTTTAGCCACTCGGTCAATGATTTCAAACGTCTTTTTCATTTTTTCACTATGATAGAATGATGACTGTGTTGAATCGTGGAAGGTCGCATTTGTGCTCTGCCTGAGATTCTTTAATTCTTGAAGCTCTTCAATCCGGAGCTTGAGCTTTAACAGTTCAGTGATATCCCTTACACTGTTGATTACATAAAGAATCTCTTTTTGATCATTGAAAATAGGGGTCCCAGATACAATGATCTTCCGGCCGTTATGAATGGTTTGCATCAGTGTAACAGGCTTTTTTTCTTTGATTACTTGGATGGAAGCAGATTTCGAGATATAGCCTTCCTTGATGATTTCCTCCATATGATAACCAATCAGCTGCTGGGGTTTCAGGTCCGTAATCCTTTCATATGCCTTATTTATCTTGACCGTTATCCCACACCCGTCTGTGATAAATACGCCATCATATAGGGAATTGATGATGTTAGTGAAAATATCATTCTCTAGCAACTCGCTATATTCATTCTTGGTCGTCGTCCGCTTATTAGTGGTATACAAGTCTGTTGACAGCTTATGAATAATTTCTCCTATCGATAGATGCGATGGTACCTCCTGGAACATCTCCTTCAATTCATCAAGCGTCAAAATGCCGATCGTTTTACCTTCTTCATCATGTACCTCCAAATACTCTTCATCAGAAGAAGAGAACAGTTCAACCGCGCGCTCTAGATCATTGGAAACTCCAATCCGCAATTTGAAAACCTCCCAAGTCCAAAATCATAATCTTTTTATCATACTATCACACTTTAACGCACCGAGGGACGGGCCTTAACACTAAAGGCCGTCCCCTCAATCAACTCCCGTTATGCGTTGCAGCGGTCGCACCGCCGATGGCTGCGATCGTTGCGGATTGCTGTGCCTGAATGAGCGCTTCGATGGTCGTGGACAGATTCATCTGCAGGAGGGATGAATTATCAATTTGATTGCTGAGGTGAAGGTTGACAGCCATCATGAAATTCATATCCTTTTGCCAGCGGATTTTTTCATTCAATGATTCCCGGATTTCCTTTACTTCACTGATTTGATCTTTGCCGTTTTTTAAAAAGGCAAGCATGGCGACCTGTGGATAGAACATGGATTTCGGCCGGATGCCTTCTTCTTTTAAACAATCGAAGATTTCCGTGCAGCGTGTCACCAGTTCATCCGGATCTGCGTCTTTGACAAGCGAAAGGATGTGACTCATCGTCTGAAGGTCGTTACCTTTATTGAAACCGGAAAGGTTCAACTTATCGTAGAAATATTCGATATGGTCAATTAAAAGGTCCGTATCCTTTGTTCTTTGAGCAAGAAGCATCGCAAGCGGATAGTCGCTTTGGCCTGTAAGGAAGAAATGCTTCTTTCTCATCTTCTTGTACACGCCCATTGCCCGGGATGATGTCTCTCCATCAGTGTTGTCAGCGCTGATCAGTACCATAGCGGAAATATAGGTATACGCTCCCATCGAGAAACCTTCATCCACCAGTGCTTTGTACGTTGAAATGAACGATTGAAACGCTGTTTCGGGATCTTGAAAGCGGGTGATGAGCATCGCTGCAAACAGATAGCGCTGATGGGATTGAAGCGTGGTGAAGAATCCGACTTCCTTTTTAATGAAGTCTGCCATGGCCTCAAGGCGGTCTCCGTCAAATTCATAATTCTCCGTCACATAAAGGGAAGCGATCAACATGACGGAACGCTGGTCGGTGACCTTCCAACTGAGCTTCTTTTTTGCGTCTGCATATACGTCTTTATACGTTTCGATTTTGTTCATTCGTAACACGTCCTTAAGAGAAGTTGTTTAGTTTATATACGGTTGAAAAATGGAAAAGTTTCGTTAATCCGGAGGCCGTGGGGAATTTCAAAAGGAACGGGAGAAGAGAAGTTTAGTTTAAAAAGAAATAAGCCTGCTCACAAAAAGCAGGCTAACGATCCTTGTCATCTTCGACCAGATACTTAAGCATCGACAGTTTATTGGTCCAGAACTGCTCATAGTAGGACAACCAGACTTTGAGCTCAGTCAGGGGTTCAGGGTGAAGGCTGTATATTTTTTCACGGCCGACTTTTTTACCGCTGACAAGGTCTGCCTCGGTAAGAATCCCGAGATGCTTGGTGACCGCGGTCCTGCTGATGGAGAAATGGGAAGTGATGTCCGAAATCGGACGGTCTTTTTCGGAAAGCAGGCGCAGCATCTCCCGCCGGGTAGGGTCTGCGATTGCCTGAAAGACATCATGTTTCACAGCACCCATTTATGCCTCGACAACCTTCCTCAGGCGGTCATTCACAAGTCCGGCCCAGCCGTTGTTCATGCGGTCGCGTACGACGGAAGTCTTCTCACCGGCTTTGGAAATCGTATCATCCGCTTCTTTCCAGCCTGCATGTACGACAGTGAATTCTGTCTTATCTCCAAGATCTTTCAACAGGAACGTCACAACCCAGCCGTCGGTGTCCCATGAGAAGGATAGTTTGTACGGTTCATCGATCTCAAGCACTTTGCAGGGAGATGGGCCGAAAGGGGATTGAATGTGGAATTCATGGCCGACAACCGGCTCGAAGTCATTCGGCATGAACCATGCAGAAATTCCATCCGATGTTGAAACAGCATCCCAACTTTTTGGATGGATGCATGTAAAACCGCTGTCTGTTCAATATCTTTCACTAGATTTGTCATTTGACCTCCTGCTTTCTAAGTATAATAACACCATATGGTTTCGTTTATTAATATAACACCTTTTGGTTATATGTCAATGGGGGAAGAGGAATCCTTGAAATTGCCGCCGAATAATAAAATCGAAACTCACTTTAACTATATAACAGAATTGGGGACCCAAATAGAAAAGGTCCCTGTCACCTATGCGCACAAATGAACCGGAAGATTGTCGGGGCATGCGCTAAACTTGATTTTGAAGGAGATGGTAACCGTATGGAGATGCTCCAAAGAATGAATGACTGTATCGATTATATCGAAGACAATCTTCATGAAAAGATTGAACTCGACGAATTGGCTCATATCACCCTTAGTTCGAAATTCCACTTCCAGCGAATGTTTCATATCGTGACAGGATTCACTGTCGCAGATTATATCCGCAGGAGGCGTCTGACACTTGCCGCCCAGGAATTGACGGATACAGGGCGAAAAGTGATTGATGTGGCATTTCAATATGGATACGAAACGCCGGAAGCCTTCTCAAAGGCATTTCGCAAAGTGCATGGAGTATCTCCCTCGGCAGTCAGGGAATCAGGGGCCTCCCTTAAAGCATTCCCGCGCATCTCTTTTCAAATACAATTAAAAGGAGAGAAGGAAATGGACTATAAAATTGTAAAGAGGGAGTCATTCACCGTAATTGGAAAAGGGCTGAGGATGAAAACGACCGATGGGGAAAATCATCAGGAAATCCCAAAGTTCTGGAGTGAAGTGAATCATAACGGAACCTCAAAAGCCATCTGCTCTGAAGCAGGGACAGGTGAAATGTTGGGCATCTGTATGGAATTCAATCATCCTGCAGAGGAATTCACCTATTTCATCGGGGCGGAAAGCGAGGGCGCAAGCGATACGTTTGAGTCCAAGGAAATCCCTGCAGCAACCTGGGCAGTATTCACATCGGTGGGACCGATGCCGCATGCCATCCAGCACGTCTGGGAAAGGATCTACTCAGAATGGTTCCCTTCGACCGGCTATGAACATGCGGGAGGACCGGAATTCGAGCTGTATCCATCAGGCAATGTTGAAGATGAAGACTACCGGAGTGAAGTGTGGATTCCGATTAAAAAGAAATAATATCATCAAAAGAAGCTTGTGGACTTCACAAGCTTCTTTCAGCTTGTAGACAAAGTCTAAGAATTAGACCAAGTCTACAAGCTTTTTTTGTATAATAGAAAAGAATAAAGCTTTT
>NZ_JBJOSA010000020.1:0-66774 GCF_045897515.1 Rossellomorea oryzaecorticis
CCAAATTAGGAAGGTTTTCTTTTTTTATTTGTATTTTACATTATTTAGGAGTCGTTTTTCAGTGGTCCCGGACAGGTCCCTTGACCCATTTTAGGTAGGGTTTTCGTGAACGTGTCTGGCTAGGGGCATCATCGAGGTGCAAAGAAAATTCGACAAGTGGCGCAATTACCATGAAAGCGGCGCAATAAAAATAAATATATTAATAATCTTGCTATTAAAACCTTAG
The DNA here is from genome assembly GCF_045897515.1 of Rossellomorea oryzaecorticis. Classification (NCBI taxonomy): domain Bacteria; kingdom Bacillati; phylum Bacillota; class Bacilli; order Caryophanales; family Bacillaceae; genus Rossellomorea; species Rossellomorea oryzaecorticis. Next base: position 227 of record NZ_JBJOSA010000020.1, read on the forward strand.
TCGTCCGCTCTTTTGGAAGTTTGCCTTATTGCGGTTTAAAAATCTCTTAGATTTACAATAAAAACTCATATTTAGTAAAAAATATCCAATGTGACAGGTAACGCAGCTCTATATTAAAGCCTTGCCATAATTTCTCCTTGCCCCCACCACCGCTCACCTAAACCGATAAGAATAAACCTTCTCCTCCCCCGTCACCATATCCTTCACCTTATACCGGCCCTCCTTCACCTCGTTCTCTCCTATAATAATGACTTTCCTGACTCCGTCTTTGTTTGCTTTATCGAGGAGTTTCCCGAGTTTTTTGCCGCTCATGTCGCATTCGACTTTGTAACCATCTGCCCTCAGTTCATTCGCCAGTCGCAGTGCTTCCTTCCCCGTTCCCAACGGGATTACAAAATAGTCCAGCCCGGATTCAGATGCTGACTCTTTCCCATCAATCGCCGCATAAATGACGTCCAGTCCGAACGAGATGCCGACCGTCGAGAAGGTTTCATCGGTCCCGAGCATTCCCCCGATGGCATTGTCATATCTTCCTCCGCTGCCGATGCTTGATTTAATGGATCCGTCGGTTAAAAATAGCTCGTAAATGGTCCCCGTATAGATATCCAGACCTCTTGCAAGGAACGGATTGAAAATGCACTGCCCATCAATCCCCAAATAATCGATGACAGACATCAGCTCCAGCAATTCCTCCAGCCCCTTTTTCACCAGTTTATTCCTGCGGGAATATGGTACAAAATAATCGAGGGACCGATTGTCTTTGTCCGTCAGGAATCGCTCAATTAATCGCTGTGCCGCCTCCGAAACCTGCAGTTCACTCAATTCAGAGATAACCGCCCCGATCCCGACTTTTTCAAGCTTATCGAGGATCAATACCGCTTTATTGATCTTGTCAGCCGGGACGCCGAACACTTCCAGGATTCCCGTCAGAAGCTTCCGATTGTTGTACTGGATCACAACATTCAACCCCAGCCTGCGGAACGCCTCCAATCCCATCGCCATCAGTTCCGCTTCGGCCAGCTGCGAATCCACTCCGACAATATCGACATCACACTGAGTGAATTCACGGAACCGACCTGCCTTGATCGGACCGTCCCTGAACACCTTGCCGATTTCATAGCGTTTGAAAGGCATCTTGAGGCCAGGATTCATTGCCGCTACTTTTGCAAACGGAATCGTCAGGTCGTAACGAAGTGCCAGATCCCTTCCGCCCCTGTCAGATAAGGTGTACATCTCCTCAAGGATTTCAGCCCCTCCGGCGTACTTCGAAGCGAGCAGCTCCGTATAATTCAGGATCGGCGTCTCAAGCGGCTTGCAGCCATATTGGATGAAAACATCCTCGAGCGTCCGCCTGACCTTCCGCCTCACCGTTTCCGCCTCCGGTAAATAATCCTGCGTCCCTTTTACATTCTGATAATCTATCTTCTTCATGTTTTTCTCTCCTTTTTTGTAAAATAAAAAACCGCACCTGATGTAAGTGAAAACTTAATCAAATGCGGTTCATGAGAAATAACCTTCCTATTTGCGATTTATTGAAAATCGGATAGCAAGGTTACTCGATATGATGATGCCGTTGTAAAAATGATTTCGATATAGCGTTAACCATGTTTACTCACCTCTGAATTTAGATAAAGGTAACATATGGGGAAATGAGAAATCAATAGAATTCTCTAATTCTGGCAACAACAACGGTTCCAGCCACCCTAATTCTCCACCACCAGTTCCCCTTCTCCTTCAGGAATTTCAAAACCTTCAAGATATGAAGATAATAATTCTTCCGAAATGGGAAACGAGTTGGCATCAAACCGTTGATTACGCAATTGGAGCCGTTCGCGCAAATCATCGGGGTGAACCTTTAAATAAACGAGTTTCCACTTGCCGCCGGAATCTTCAATGAGTTCTTTATATCGGTCCCTCCTGGCACGGTCCCAGAAGCTGAAATCAATCACCACTTTCTGCTTCTGGCGGATCAGCCCGATCAACCGGCTGCGCAAGGTCTCTTCGGCTTCTTTTTTATATTCCTCGATTTTTTCAATGGGAAAGTCAACCCCGTACCGTCCCTTGGTCGCCCAAATTTCTTCATCAATGGAAAGACGCACAAAGCCTTCATTCTCCAACCCTTTAGAAAACGTAGTCTTCCCTGAACCGGCAACACCGCACATCATAACCACCAAAGCCCTTTCTTTGCTGCGATCACTTAAAATCCGGTTAAAATCAACGTTTTTAAACATCCCGCAACCCCCATACTACTAGTCTTCATGGATTCATTTGTTCAGCTGTATTTAGTGTAAACATTCTACGCTTGCAGTGAAAGAATATACCGAAAAACCACTTCTAAAAAATGAGCCGCGGTACCTGTCCCCCTAATTCATACTAAGCAAACAACCGTCCAATCTCATACCCGACGAACGCAAGCAGGATCCCGCCGCCGTAACAAATCACGTTATACAGGATAAAGTCCTTTCTTCTCTTGTCGACATGAAGCTGGATCCCTTCAAGCTTGAATGTGGAGAAGGTTGTGAATGACCCGAGGAATCCGGTGCCCAGCAGGAGGCTCCACATTTCGCTGGTCCCTTTTCCGATCAGCAGCCCCAACAGGAAAGAACCAAGAATGTTCACGAAAAGCGTGGCAGAAGGCAGACGGAAAGTATGGTTTTCATTGAAGTATTGACTGGCTGAATAGCGGGCGACCGCCCCCAAAAAACCGCCGACCCCCACTAGTAAAAACGTGAAAAAGCTCATCTCGCCGCCTCCCCTTTCTGCACGCGGAATCCAATCCGGCTCATAGCCAATCCTCCTAGAATACTGACATTAACATAAACTGCACCCAATAAGATGTGCCCATTCTCAAAAAGGGTCACCGTCTCTACGCTCAAAGTCGAAAACGTCGTAAACGAGCCGACGAATCCGGTCCCGATTGCCGTTTTCACATGTCCCGGCAGCGAGAACTTCTTGACAAGCCCTGTTGTAAAAAAGGCAAGAACAAAGCTTCCGGTCAAATTGACCGTAAGCGTCGCATACGGGAACAGGCCGCTGTCATCAAAGAACGCATAGCCGACCCAATAGCGGAGCATCGCCCCAAGTGAGCCTGCAAGTCCGACCAATAGATATGGTATCATCCCAATTCCTCCAAACACGAACAAATAAATACATATTTTACCATTAATAAAAAAGACTCCTGCCAGCAGTAGAACACTGACAGGAGTCATTAGCCTTCCGGCGGTTAAAGGTGAACTCCATCACCTGTAGGGTTTCCATAATTATCATACTATATTAATATCCCAGACGGCAAATCTGCCTGGTGAGTCCGATTCACTTTATGCTGACTTTTCAAGATTAATACTGAATTCTGACTAAAGCATTCGTTTAATACCGAAAGTCCACTCACTACTCAACATCCGCAGGCTTCTTCAGATCATCATCATACAAGTCAAAAAACAACTTCCCCTTGCTGTTGACCACTGCATAATAAATATCCTCAAGTTGGACATTACTTATCTGGCATTGATTCCTGACCCACTCTTGACTGTACTCTCCAGTCAAATTTTTAGAGACGAGCTCCCCTTCCATAATTACTTCAACAGGGAGGGACATCTGGCTTGAAGGCAACGAAAGATCACTCCTCGTCGTGGGCTGGAATGCTTCTTTTTTCAACACGGACAATTCACCGCTCACCTCGAGGAGTGCATATTCTACCTGAGTGATATCAAACACATCTTTCTCTCTTAAAAGCTGGTTCAAATCATCGATAGTATACTTAAGCTTTTTCATATTATGGTCCAGAACCTTGCCTTTCTCGATTAAAACAGTTGGCCCGCCCGAAATCCATTTCCTCATCTTCCGGTTTCCGTTGGATAGTACCATGGCAATGTAAAATAAAGCGATCAATGTAATGTAGGAAATGAACATATAAGAAAACTTGACTTTGAGGTTGAAAGCCATATTCGCTATCAAGGAACCAATCGTTACTGATAAAGCAAAACTGTAGTGATTCTTGTGCGAATTGATATGCTTTCCGACAGTGAAGGTGACCAGCAATAACACGATAAAACTGATAAAAGTCCTTGCTGCAGTGATTAAAATTTCGTTCATACTTTTAGAACTCCTGTATTCGGCATTTGTATTCGTTCATACACTTTTTAGCTCCGTAATCGCATGCCATAGACTATTTCCTGACCAAAAAGGGCCGCGGTACCTGTCCCCCTCACCCGGATTCAGCCTCTATCCCATCCAATGAAAATCAAATTCAGGGTCGTCGAGGTCTATATGTTTCGGCACCTCTCCCTCGGGCATTTCCCCGTCCTCGTTGAGGTAGTAGTGCCTGATGGGCTTAAGTTCGTCATCCAATTCGTAGACGAGCGGAATGCCGTTCGGGATATTGAGTGTGACGATGCCGTCATTCGGGATATGATCAAGATGCTTGACCAGTGCCCGTAGCGTGTTGCCATGGGCGGATACAAGTACACGCTGGTTACGTTTGATGCTCGGCGCAATGGTTTCGTTCCAGTATACAATCGCCCTCCGCTCTGTATCGAGCAGTGTTTCCGAAAGAGGGACATTCCCCTCTCCAATCGATGCGTATTTTGGGTCTTCGAGATCCTTTTGATGTGCTTCGGCCGAGCTGTCCGGAGGCCTGACATCGGCGGACCTCCTCCATTCATAAACCTGTTCCTCGCCAAACTGCTCCCGCACCTCTTCTTTGTCGAGTCCCTGCAGCCCGCCGTAATGCCGTTCATTCAACCTCCATGATTTATAGACCGGGATCCATACAAGATCCATTTCATGAAGCATGATCCACAGCGTCCTAATCGCCCGCTTCAGGACGGATGTGTGCGCCACATCAAAGAGATAGCCGTGTTTTTTCAAGATTGCCCCTGCAACCCTTGCCTCTTTATATCCGTCATCTGTCAGATCGACGTCCGTCCATCCCGTGAAACGGTGCTCAAGATTAAAACGGCTCTCGCCATGCCGGATAAACACAATTTTCTTCATACTCATCACCCTGCGTCGTTTTTTTCAGTATGTGCATCGGGGGAAAGAATTATTTTTACCGTAATGTACCACACTAGGGTTATCTATATATGAAGAGGTGAACGAGTGATGTTCAAACAAACAGCAGGTGAAAAATTAATCGAGCAGCTGATCGAATGGGGCGTTGACCATATTTACGGGATGCCGGGCGACTCGATCAATTCCATAATCGAGCCTTTACGAAAAGCGAAGGATAAGATCAAATTCATTCAAGTCCGCCATGAGGAGGCTGGGGCGCTGGCCGCTGCAGCCTATGCAAAATTGACAGGAAAACTTGGCGTGTGCACTGCGATTGCCGGCCCTGGTGCCATCCATCTATTGAACGGATTATATGATGCGAAACTCGACAAGGCCCCAGTCCTCGCGATCACCGGCCAGGTCGAAACGGATTTAATGGGAACCGACTACTTTCAAGAAGTGAATCTCGACAGACTGTTCGATGACGTCGCTGTCTACAATCAGCGCATCATGTCGGCCGAGCAGCTGCCGGCCGTTGTCAACCAGGCGATCCGTACCGCCTATGCGAAAAAAGGAGTGGCTGTCCTGACCATTCCGGATGACATCCCGCGCTTTGAAGTCGGAAAAGAAGCGCGGATCACGACCAATTTTACCGTCAAACAGGAGCTTGCGCCGCAAAAGGATGATCTGAATAAGGCGAAGGTACTTATTGAACAGGCTGAACGGCCGGTCATCCTCGCAGGGAATGGTGTGCACGGTGAAAGGGAAACCCTGCTGGCATTTGCAGAAAAAATAGGCGCTCCTGTCGTTCTCACCCTGCCTGGAAAAGGGGTCATACCCGATAAGCATCCGTACTGTCTTGGCGGTCTTGGCCTGATCGGAACGAAACCGTCATATGAAGCGATGCAGGAAGCCGATTTTCTTCTGATGATCGGGACCTCCTTCCCGTTCACGGGATTCCTGCCTGAACATGCAAAGACGATCCAAATCGACATAGACCCTACCCAGATCGGAAAGCGCGTCCCGGTGGATGTCGGACTTGCCGGTGATGCAGGTGCAACTCTCAGATGGCTCACCGAACAGATTTCAAGGAAGGAAGACCGGGAGTTTTTAGAAAAGAATCAAGAACGAATGAACAAGTGGTGGGAAAAACTCGAGAAGCAGGAAGCGGACGAATCCGAACCGATCAAGCCGCAGCACCTCGTCCGTGCCCTGCAGCAAGTAGCGCCGGATGATGCGGTCATGTCGGTGGATGTTGGGAACGTCACGGTATGGATGGCAAGGCATTTCCACATGACAAATCAGTCATTCGTCATCTCCAGCTGGCTCGCCACGCTCGGCTGCGGCCTCCCGGGTGCGATTGCAGGGAAAATCGCCTTCCCGGACAGACAGGTATTCGCGGTCTGCGGAGACGGCGGCTTCGGGATGATGATGGCAGACTTTGTGACGGCCGTCAAATACGACCTGCCGATGGTAGTCGTCGTCATGAACAACCACAAAATCGCCATGATCAAATTCGAACAGGAAGTCATGGGGAATGCTGAGTTCGGAACTGACCTCCACAATCCGGACTTCTCCAAATATGCAGATGCCTGCGGCGGAGTAGGATATCGTGTCGAGCGCTCAGAGGACCTCCTCCCTTCCCTGCAAAAAGCCGTCCTGCAAAACAAACCGTGCATCGTCGATGTTGTCATTGATGTCGAAGAAGCCCCAATGCCTGGGAAAATCCAGTTCTCACAGGCCGTCGGATATACGAAGCATATGGTGAAAGAGCTGTTTCAAGAAGGGAAGCTGGATTTGCCTCCGTTATAAAAAAAGCCCGTCCCAGCGAGAGTTTGCATACGCCGGGACGGGCTTTCATTATGTTTGCTTGCTATTCCACAATTTCTCCATCAATTCTTTAACATTCATTTCCTTACTCAGTCTTCCAGCACCCTGCCCCGCCCATAACGACATATGGGACGGATCATTACGCGTCGCAGCTTCCTGCCGCATCGGTTTTGTCAATGTATTGAGGTACGGATAAGGCAGCACGTCCTGTTCACGATGCTTATTTTCTTCCATCCATGCATTCACGATTCCCCGTGCTTCTTTACCTGAGAATACCTTCGTCAGTCTTGTATCAGAAGCTGAAGCGGTGAAGATTTTCTGTTTGTGCACATGATGGGCCGCACTTTCTTTACAGACGAGAAATGCGGTTCCGACTTGAACGCATTGCGCTCCGAGAGCAAGGGCTTTTCTTACGTCCTTTTCATCCGTGATCCCGCCTGCCGCGATAACCGGGATACCAATACGGTCAGCCGTTTCCGTGATCAGGGAGATCAATTCAACCGGTTTTGATGCTGGCAAAAATGCTCCCTGGTGACCACCGGCTTCTTTCCCCTGCAAGACAACCGCATCCATGCCCCGCTCTTCCATCAGCAAAGCTTCTTCCGGCGAACAGGCCGTTCCAAGCAAGATACACCCCGCATCTTTCAGCTTCTTCACCGCATTTTCAGGAGGGAGGTCAAAGGTGAACGAACATATTTTCACACGATGTTCCACGAGCAAATCTACTTTCTGATAAAAATCCTGCCATTCCTCCTGGATGGAGGTAAACGACCGGGCATGATTGGCATGGGGAATGAGTGCCTTCCAACGTTGAACCTGTTCGCCAGAAGGTGCCTCTTCCTCTTTTGGCACAAAAAGATTCACCTGAAACGGACGGTCAGTTTGCTGCTTCATCTCAAGGAGCTGAGTTTCCACTGCATCGGGATGCAAATAGCCGGAAGCGAGACTGCCGAGTCCGCCGGCGCTTGAAACGGCAGAGGCGAGTGATGGCGTCACCGCTCCACCTGCCATCGGTGCCTGGATGATGGGTTTTTTTATCGAAAGAAGCTTTATCAAGTCGTTCATGTTTATACCTCCTATGAAAAGGGATTGTTTTGGGCTGTATACTGGCTTGTCTCCAGCGGAAATGGTTCTTTTCAGCCTTTATACCGGCTTATCTCCAGTGAAAATGGTTCTTTTTAGCCTTTATACCGCCCTGTCTCCAGTGAAAATGGTTCTTTTTAGTCTGCTTACCGGCCTGTCTTCAGTGAATCTTTTAATTTCACCCGAAAATCTTCGAAAAACCACTATTAATCTTTGAATTCAGACCATTAATCTTCGAATATTGTTAGAAAATCTTTCGAAATCGGCCAATAATCTTTCAAGTTTGACCAATGACCTCCTGAGTCTGACCAATGACTGCTCGTTTACCACTCGGTCTGACAATGACCTCCCGTTTTCCACCAATCAGCTTCCGGGTCTGAACCATGACCTTCCCTTCATTACCAACCGGCACCAAAGTTTGACCATTAATCACCCTGTGCAGATCATCACCACATTCCCGTCCGGATCCCTAACCGTAAAAAACGAAAAGTCATCAAACCGTACGATGCCTTCAGCAACCTCAATCCCCAACTCATTCACAAACGTGAAAGCCTCATCAATGTCGTCCGTGTGGAAATTAAACAGCGGTTCATCCAATGGATTCAGCTGTTTCCTCTTCCCCGCCGGCCCCGCATCCAGGGTCAGTCCCGTAAAGTGATTCATTTCCAAGTTATAAACGGGATCAGCCACTTCGTCCATATCGTACTCCTGTCCCAATAATTCCGAATACCACCGTACGGATTCTCTCAAGTTGCTGACATGGACAAACACCGTATTGATCTGGTTACCAACTGGACTTTTCAACAAAAACCACTCCCCTGAATTTTTTCGCCATCACCATTAGAACGTATGGAACACGAAAAACCTTACAGAGGAAATTAATAAATATGATAAAAATAGGCGGCATTGAGCCCGACGCCGAGTTCATCGGCTGCGAGCTTCATGAGATCCCACGAAAAACAGTAAAACTTCCAGTAGGTGATTTCATCCTCATATGCCTCAACATAATGGATGTTGCTCAAATACAGTTTGCCGTCCGCCTTCTTTTCAAATTCGGCCACAACCGGCAAGCCCCACAATTCTCTATATTCAGCCACGATTTCATGCTGCTCGTCCACGATCTGCTTCCAGTCTTTCAGTGAATTCTTCTTCGATTCATCCAGTCCCATTTCCACTCCAGCATGGGTGATGTCAACGATCACATCTTTACTCAGGATCGAGGCAATGCACTCGGGGTCCTTCGACCTGAATCCCTCGAGCAAAACCGCCAGCGGCCCGTCCGGAGAAAGATCTGCAGTACGAACCTCTCCTGATGCTGGAATCTCCGCAATTTTCTTAAGGACAGCCCTCGCCCTGCTGAGATTGGCATATACTGCGTTCTCCGATGTCCCGATAATGCCGGCAGCTTCTTTTGCCTTGAACTGAAAAGCTTCTGTTAAAATTAATGTTACATATTGAACCGGCGTCAAATGGTCGATCAAATAATCCAGATTGTCGATCAATTGAAAATCGAAGGCTGCGCCGTTGTCGTGGTGAAGTTCCTCGCTCAGCGGCTGCTCCTGATTACGGTCCCTTCTTTTTTTATCTATCCAAAGATTCGTGGCGATCCTGAATATGTACGCTTTCGTATGAACCGGCTGGTGCATTTTTGCAAGCATTCCGAGGGATTTCAGCAGTGTATCCTGAACCAGGTCCTCTGCATCCCATGGGGACCTCGTCAATTTGTAACAGTACCCCCAAAGTTCGGACCGGAAAGGCTCGATCTCCTGTTTGAACCTGTGCTCGATTTCCCTGATTTCATTCCCAAGTGAGTGTAAATTATCCGTTGTCATATCGCTCACCTTCCCCTCATTCTTATCCCAATTATTTCAAACCGGGATCATTAACTCAATAAAAAAGAAAAGGGATTCTCCCATCAATCTTGAATTAGTTTAAGAGAATTTAATCAAGGAGGAGATAAGTTTGAAGCAACGTGACTTACTTTTATATGTACTGGATTCCGCCTACGATAAAGAGAGTTGGTACGCACCGTTCAAAGATGCAGTCGCAGGGCTGACAGCAGAGCAGGCTATGTGGAAACCGTCAGGGGAAGCAGCGAAAAGCATTTGGGAGAATGTAAATCATCTCATGTATTACAAGGAAAGAATGGCTGCAACTCTTGAAGGACGCGAATGGAACCTTCATCTGGACGGCGAAGAAACGTTTGTTCTCACGGATCAAAAGGAGTCAGATGAGGAATGGGCAAAGGTCGTGGAACGTGCCGGAAATGCACAGCAACAATTAAGGCAGGCCATAAGTACGCTGTCTGAAAGCGACATTGAATCCCTTGAAAGAAAATTACTTGACATCTTTATGCACGAAGCCTATCATACCGGGCAAATCATCCAGCTGAGAAAAATGCAGGGATCATGGCCGTCCCAGCGCTAAATTCAACCTTTATCTCCATTCTTTACTCACTCCACAGATTATGTATATAATAATATTAACAAAGTAAACGTAAATAGGAGCCCTGACTGCCATCAGGACTCCTCCACAACATACACTGCACCCGGCGTGCAGCGGCTCACAATGAGTCAACAGAATCGAAGTAATCATCAATTTACCTCATGAGCATGGGGGACGATGGTTACTTCTTTTTTTGCGTAACCGCGATAATTGCTACGATCATTGTTCCGAACCCTATCATGATTTGCAGCACCTCTCCGACAGCAATCATTCAGCGAATCACCTCCCTTCTTCTGGGAGAGTGAGCCGCTGCCCCGCAGCTCTTTATGTTGTGTACTTTCATTATAGCACATACGTTCGGTTTTAATATCCGGTCAAAGGAACCATTATGAAATTTATAAAGGGTGTCAAACCAAAACATTGGAATCTTATGGTAAAATAAAGTTATGAAAGGAGATGATCTTCTGACTGTTTTGTTAGAGAACATATTCCAACTTTCCGCTGCCATACTTCTCCTCTGCTCGCTCTTTTACTTCCGTCATTTCAAAAAAACGAAAAAACAACGAAAACTGACTCCATTTGAACTCTCCGTTTATATCATCACTCAAGTGGCAATCTTTCTGTGTGCAGGAAGTTATCTGCTTCTGCTGCTAGATAAATAATTTGGAAGGAAGGGTGTATCGGCGTGAATTTCTTGCTTTTAATGATATTGGGTTTCTTTTTCATCGGTGTGGCAGGTCTTGTTTATATTAAAAAAAGACTAGAAACCGTTCACTCCATCCTGTGGTGGATTGCGGCCTCCACTGCCTGGGGGATTGTAAACATTTTTCTTGTTGTCTGGTCGTTTCATACAGTTTATGAGTTTTGTAATTTCTTACAAGGTGGGAACAAGATGATATATGTGAAGGGCATGTATGCCGTGATGGCATAGATGATCATTGTGAATTTGATCAGTGAATATATTTGGAAAAGCAACTATTCAGCTATTGCAAGCTGGATCACAGTGGCGTTGTTTTTCTTAGGCACCTTGTTTTTTATTAATGCGAGATACGTATTTTCAAAGCAAAAGAACGAGAGGTGAATTTCTTGGAGATCGATTATTCGGTGATTCAATCAATGCCGGATGGAGATACGCTCCATGGCATCTTGCAGCTGCATAAGGGAATTTTCGGCAGTGGCGATGATCTAATTAATAAAATGAAGGAAAAACCCCGACTGTTGGTCATGATAGCTAAGCTGAATGAGAATGTAATCGGATATAAAGTCGGGTATGAACTTGACTCCCGCACGTTTTACAGCTGGCTTGGCGGCGTGAGCGCGGATTACCGAAAACACGGGATCGCTTCCCGGTTATTTGCAGCATCAGTTTTTAAAAGAAAATGGATATCATATTGTCCAAACTAAGACCATGAACAAGTGGCGGGATATGCTGATACTAAATATCAAACATGGATTTGATGTCATGGAGACATATACCGATAAAAAGGGCCGGCAAAAAATCGTTCTTGAAAAAAAATTAATCGATTTAAAGGAGACAACTTTATGACGAGTACATACGTCAAATGGGGAGAAGCCAGGGTGAAATTGACCTGGAACCCCGTCGCGCAGCTTCCATCAAGAGAGTGTATCACGAGCGTTCACGGATTTTGTTTCAAGGAAGACAGGTTGATGCTGGTCAATTTAAATCATCGGGGATGGGATTTTCCCGGAGGTCACATCGAGGAAGGGGAAACCCCTGAGGTATGCATGAAGCGTGAAGCTTATGAAGAAGGATATGTGTCGGGTAGCCTCACCCTTCTGGGGTATATCACTGTTGATCACAATGAAAACCCCGTGTGGGTTGAAAATGGGCTGTATCCAAAAGTAGGGTATCAGGTTTTTTTTCGAATGGATATTGACCAGTTCCATGAATTTAAAGGACAGTATGAGTCGGGTGAGAGAAAGTTGATCAGACCAAGTGAAGTTACTGATTATTATCAGGACTGGAATGGGATTTATCAACAAATTCTGGAGGCAGCTGTAAAGCAGAGGTGATCCTTCTTTTAAGGATAATGCTGACATAGTGTACAGTAAGCCTTTATTTTATGAAGAATGGAGTGGGATGCGTTTGAGGATAAAAATGTTGACGGTGTTTCTGTTGGCAGCTTTATTGTTGTTAACGGCTTGCGGTACCAAGGATTTCAGTTTTTCCGGAAAATCCGATCACTGGCAGGCTGAGCTGAAGGTGAATCAGTCGAGTGATTTTGAGAAGCAGGATTTCGTTTTGAAATATACTGGGGATGATGCTGATTCAGTAGGAAATGTCGAGTATGCCGTAGAAAGTATCGATGGGTTTGGCAGAACAGGCGCTACGTTAGATAAAAACGGTATAATCAAGGATGGAAACGAAACGGATCCCTCCGGTCGGAATATTAGTGAGGATACAGAAGTCACGGTGACTGTAATGTGGGATGGGCAGTCCGAAACGTTTGATTTGAAGCTTCAAGAATAAGCAAAAAGCTCAGTGTTGAAGCTGAGCTTTTTTTAATGTTTACCGCTTATTGACTGCGGTGTGATTCTGGAAGATGGCTAAGTTTTCTTTGATATGAGGAACCTTCTTCATTCCGACCATGGTTGAGAAAACGCCATTCGTTCGAGTGACAGCCTTTAATACGTTTTGAGGGTCGTTACCTCCGTCAAAAATCTTTCCCAGATTGAACGGGGCACTGGTAGTCGAATAGATCCCAAGCTCTTGTGCGGCTTCGATGATCGTCAGCCACTTACCGTTTACACGCTGGTTCTGATTTTTGACTGCATGATTCATCTGTTTATTCAGGGGGAATTGGATGAATTTAAAGTGATGCCCCTCCCCTGCGACTCTTTTTGCGGTGTTCACGGTTTCTTCGATTGAAATATAGCCGTCTTCTTTCGGGGAGTTTAAGAGCCCGCTCCAAGTAGCAAATCCATAGTAGTTGAGATTGACGCTTTGAACCTGCTCTTCAAAAAACGTGAAAAGCTTTTCCACTTGTTGATAAAATAAATCAGGGCCGAGTATCATCATGGAGATTTCTGGGTTGTGGATGTAATAAAGATCAATCGTTTCAAGATGGAGATGCTTCTTGCTTTTTTCAATGGCAAACCGGTAATATTCAGGGGCCAGTACGTGTCGGTGTGTGTCGACGATGTTCAGCTCCGATTCTTTGATGATGCCGCCATCCAGGAGGATTTTTTGCAGATAATCCGCCGGGACCAGGTTTGCCTCTATATCCCCGGGTATGATGCCCGCTTTTGTGGAGACGATCACCTCTTCCCTCTTGATTGCGCCACTCTTTATCAAAGAATTTAACACATGGCCGACATCCCGTTCCGATCGCATCCCGCGGTAATTAATCGCCGTATCGATGAAGTTCAGTCCATTCAGCAGCCCATACTTCATCCCTTCACGGTAAAGTGCCGAATCCATCTCATTCATCTCTCCCAGGTGGGTCCCCATGGCTATAGGCGGAGCACAGAACACAGGCGACTTACGATAAGGCATCCCGGATTTGCTTAGGTATTCACTTGTTCCATTCACTGTCGCGTAACCAGAAATCATCCTTACACCCTCCTTTTTAGTTCTTTTTCAATATAATGGATAAAAAATCCAATTAATAGACTGAACATTTTTTATGGTGTTTGGTATAATTGGGGTATAGGGAAGAACCAAGTCGAATTGACTTGGTTCTTTTTTGTGTTTAAGGAGATATTAAAATGGACTAAATGATTAGGAGTGAAGATATTGCAATCGAAGTTAGTGGTTATTATCCTTCTATGCTCCGTCCTTGTTTCGATAAATGCCGCTCAGGTTATATGTGCCTCTCCCGACTATTTTTATCCTGATAACTGTGACAAAGAGCTGAACGCCTCAAGTGCTTCTGATTACTACTCTTCTCACCCGGCTTTAGAATATAAGGAACTTGATCATGCAGATATTACGATTCGTGAAAAAACCCTCTACCGAGACACATTTACTATTGTTGATCAAGAACTTAAAGGGCATAAACATCTTTTGTGGGAATATAAAAAAAACAAACTTGAAAATGTAAGTCCAAAACGTCAGGTCTATTTTTACTACAGTGTAACGATTAACAAAAAGAATAAGTACCATACACGGAAGGCAATAGTCGATATAGAAACTGGTAATGTAATAGTAGTCGGGGAATCGATTGATTACTGAGCCCCGCTTATAACAGCAGTCATTCTTTTTAAAAATCGACCTTTGGATAAGTCTTTATATGTTTATACCCCACCAACTTCCCGTCTGACCTCACAATGATTATATCCTCCCCGTACGTGATATGACCACGATAATAAGGCTTGACCAGCAGCGTTATGTCGTAGTCCCCTCCAGCTCCGAATATCTGCTTTATCTTCAAAATTTCTGTTTGATAAGCTGCCCAGGTGAGCCCATCCGGTGCACGCTTATCATCTTTATAAATGATTTCAACAGCCTGATCAATGGGCTCTCTAAGGCTGCTGATCAGAGCATATTTCAGAGTATCGCATAATTCAGTATCAGCTTCAGTTAATGTGGTGGCATCTGCTCGCTGATAATAGCTAAAGAATATTGTCAGACTGAACAGGATTTTAATTTTTTTCAAAGTGGTTCACCTCTTGTTCAGTATTTGTAACTTAAGAAGGGCTATTCCACAATTTATGTGCATAAATACTTGGATTTATAAGAGTTCATTGTAAAAATCCGGCTTTTCTAGCCCCCAATCTGGTGGGGTGGGGCATATACGATCCTATTTCAAGATTTACGATCCTAATCTGAGAAATACGATCCTAATTCAAAATTTACGATCCTAATCTGAGAAATACGATCCTAATCCAGGATTTATGATCTTACGAGAATGATTCTAAATAAAAAAGCAACCACCCCTCCAAGGCACTACTTACCGGTTAATCAAAGATAGGCACATAACCAAACCAAAAAAGCACTTTTCAAACCAAACCTCACTTCTTATAAACCGTAAACTTCTCCTCAGCTGAAGTCCGCCCGCGTCCCGGCGGCACTTTATCAAAATAGCCCATGTGCAGGAAGCCGGCAATCTTTTCGCCAGGCTCCACACCGAGCAGGTCGCGCACCTTAGGATCATAGATGTGCGGGTTCGTCTTCCAAACTACGCCTAGCTTACGTTCCCAGGCGAGCAGCTGAAAATTTTGAATCAGCGCGCCAACCGCACCGAAATTTTCTTCCCACTGCTTTTGTCTTGGATCTTCTTTCATGACCACGATAAGGAATGCAGCAGGCTGACTGAAATAGTTCCGTCTGTTTTCCTGCATATCAGGAGAAAATGTTTTTACTAAATCTTCAACAAAGCCTTCCTTTTCTTTTGCAGAAACGAAAATAAATCGCCAAGGTTCGCGAAGCCCATGGTTCGGAGCCCAAACGGCGTCATCTAAAATCTCAAGTACGGTTTCTTCTGTCACTTCTTTATCAAGATAGCCGCTTTTAATCGAGCGGCGCTCACGTATCGTTTTAGCCAAGCTTGAATTTGTTTTATCCATCATTCATTCCTCCGTCGTATAGGATTCTCTCTTTATCTTAGATGATAACAATTATCATTATCACTTTCAAAATGTTTCTGCCTTCCCTCATGAAAAAAGTCGGCCCAACTTGGAGCCGACCATACCTTCATCATGTCTATAAATCCAACCCAAACTCCAAAACCGTATCCATCATCCTATAACCCATCGCCAGATATAAGGAGACAGCTCCTCCGTTATCACCGAAGACACCTAGTGTCGCTTCCTTTTTACCACTGTCCTTCAGGTGCTTCAAGGCCTGGGTTACAACTGCTTTTGCTACTCCTTTCCTCCTCCATTCAGGAAGGACAAAAATATTCTCAGTTGCGCCGCGTTCTTCCCCAAGGCTCCAGGTCATGACACTGCCGGCCACTTCATTTTCGTAAAACGCGGTAAACGCAGCCCAATCCCCGCCGCCTTTGTTCCATTTCAAATGGTTGAGACTCCACGGAGCCCCGTTCAAATCTCCCTTCGCTTCCGCTTCAAGATACTGTTCTTCTTCCTGCTGCGAATCCATCTTCCAGTTTTTGATCACCATACCCTCCGGAAAAGGATGATGGGGTATCTGTTCAGTCAAATCCCGCTTCATCACTAAATGCGTCCTTTTCGTATCAAAACCTTTCGACAGATAAAAATCCATTTCCTCAAGATCGTCGGTGGAGATAGTATGGCTGACCCTGACCCTTTTTTCAGGATAACGGCCCCTGTACTCAATGGCCCGATTTAAAATACATGCCCATAATTCGTCCTGCACATGTTCTGGTGGATTCAGGTCTTCATTTAAAGTTATATCTACATTTAATTTGTACAAGAAATCTGTCGGCCTGCTGCCATCTTCAATCAAAAACCAGGTGGAGTCAGGTACAATATGAGCGAATCCAAGGATTCCCCCTTCCGCATTTACCGCACAGAAAATATTTTCTGAAATATAATCATCGTTATATCGATAGGCAAGCATCGCCATAAAATCAACGCCTGCAATTTGGTCTGCATCTTTATCCTGATAATTCCTAATTGTATATGAGTGCACACGGAATTCTTTCATAGTGACTTCCTCTCTGATTTGTTTGATAGTTTTATATTCTAGGTGCCACTCCTTTTTTCCTTTTTCAGGTAAAAAAAGCCTGTCCCGGTATGTATTACATACGCCGGGATGGCCTTCCTATAACAAGTCAGGATTCTCCCCCAAACAATCACTTCAAATACTCAACTCCGACACCCAACCCCGATAATATCCCAAAATAACCTGGGCAGGTCTTCGACACACAGCCAGGGTCCTGGATGACCACGCCGGGAACCTTTGTCCCGATCAACGCCAGCGACATAGCAACGCGGTGATCGTCGTAGGATTCAAGTGGGGCAGCTTGCGGAATGCCCGGATATACGGTCAATCCATCGGAAAACTCTTCGACCCTGATTCCAAGCTTCTCTAACTCCGTACAGATTGCACTGATACGGTCAGATTCGTGGTGGCGGATATGTTCCACATCCCTGATGGAAATCGGGCCTGATGCAAATGGCGCGATCGCAGCAAGGGTCAGGGCCTGATCGGACATTTCTTTCATGCTGATGTTAAATCCGCCTACTAATGACGGGGTCCCTGTCAGTTCGATATAATCTTCGCCCTTGACAACGGTGCAGCCCATCCGCTCATACACATCCACCATTCCGATGTCAGGCTGTTTCGTTTTGAAAGAAAGATTATTGATTTTGATCCGTCCATTGGTAATGGCTGCGAGCGCCATGAAGTAGCTTGCCGTAGAGGCGTCGGCTTCGAGCTCAAGTTCCCTGCCGACATAGTGAGACACCGGGACCTTCATTTCAGTGAGGTCCTCGTTACATGTTGCTTTCACACCGAATTGCTCCATCAAGTTCAACGTGATTCTTACATACTCCTTCTGCACGATGGAATCAGGAATCGTCACGGTTACTTCTTTTTTAGCATATGGAGATGCCATGAGGACCCCACTTGTGAATTGGCTGGAGACTTTGCCGGAGATGCTCACCCGGCCTCCCTTGATGCCGCATGCTTTTATGCGGATTGGCAGGAACCCTTTTTTATCCAGGTATTCAATCTCGGCACCGAGATGCTCGAGGGCATTCAGCAACGGTTCAATCGGCCGTTCACTCATCCGGCTGCTAGCCTCGATGGTCCAATCGCCTTCTGTACCGGCTGCGAGCGCACCAGGCAGGAAGCGGGCAATCGTTCCAGCAGCCCCGATGTAGACTCCTCCTGCTTTTACCGGCCACTTCCCGCCGCATCCATGGACCGTCACATTTTCCTGTTCGACTTCGACGTGAACGCCCAGCTTCCGGAGAGCTTCGATGCACCAATAGGAATCATCGCTTTTCAGAATCCCCGTCAAGGTGGTAGTTCCTTCAGCTAAAGCAGCCATAATCAATGCCCGGTTTGTAAAACTTTTGCTCCCGGGTATCGTGATGTCATGGTCAACCCTATTATCTTGTGGTGACAGTTTAACAGCCTGAACATCATTTAATTTGGACCAAGGTGATCTCGCTTTTAAATCTGGACCATTCATGGTAGAACCCCTCTCTATTTATAAAATTGGTCGCTTCCACCGGTTAAAAGTTAAATAACACCAAACTTCCTCAACGCAAACTCTATCCCGTCTTCCCCCGACGGTTTCGTTACGAAATCGGCAGCAGCCTTCAATTTTTCACTCCCGTTGCCCATCGCGATGCCAAGACCGGCCAATTCGAGCATATCAATATCATTTTCGCCGTCGCCAAAGGCAATCGCCTCCGATTGATGGAATCCGAAGTACTCCAGCGTTTTCAAGATCGCCCGTGATTTTGAGACATCCTCCTGCAGAACATTCAAAACATAGGGATGCCATCTCCTGAAAGTGAGATGCGGGAATCTTTTTATGTATTTTTCAACTTTTTCATCATCTGCAAACAGGCACAATAAAAACACATCTTCTTCATGGATGGCGGAATTTGTCTCGGGGTACTCATAAAGAGACAGGGTTTCCTGAAGAGCCGTTGAGATTTTCTCTTCCGCTACCCCATTCATAGTAAACCCTTCGGTATAAAACGACAAACCGTTCTTTTCCAGTTTGGCAAACTCCATTACTTCTTTCACGATTTCCTTCGCCATTGGCACGCTGTGAATTACTTCATGTTGATGCTTGGCGTAGCCCCCATTTGCCGTGATAAAGGTATCGATTCCCAATTCCTCCAGTTCACTGCACATGGATAACGGCCTTCCAGTCGCAGCCACCACTTTCAACCCTTTGTTTTTCAACTCTTTTACTGCCTCGATTGTGGACTCCGGAATGGTCCCGTCTTCGTGGTGAGTAATCGTTCCGTCTACGTCGAGGAATACGATTTTATAGGTCATGAATAGCCTCCTTGGAATTCTGTCAATTAACTTAGTAATGATTTACTTGCCTTTAGTTAACTCTTTATCTAATTCCTTTTCTATTTCTTTATCAGATAATCGTCCTCCTGAGCTTTCCCCTTTGCTATTAGTTAACAATATCATGCCGATAAGGGCAGCCAAACCTATACAAATCAAGGAAAAACCGAATCCTTCTTCAGATAAGATAACCGATATCAAAGCTGAAGTTAGAAGAACCATTGACATAATTAATGCTCCGAATAACCTTTCCATCAATTGCATCGCCCCCTTATAATCTTGTAATTGTCAAAAGTTTATCTTGTTCTAATAAATGAAGATTGGATGCCCCATTTCACTCAATATTATGTGGACCATTTGATTTCTTCATTGGTCACTCTTATAATCTCGTCTATTTTAAACTCTACTATTTCTTGAATCTGACCTTCTGAAGTGTAGCCAAGGAAAAATTTCTCGATTTCCCATGCGAGCATCATGGTGGTGTGGTCTATATAAAAGTAATTGAAATCCTGCAGATAATCTTCGAAAGGAATGGCAAGATTTTTTAACTTTTTGTAGTAAGATGTGCTGATGAATTGAATTAAGTTTGAATCATAGATATCCTGGCACAAAATCGTGATATCCCTTAAAGGAGAAGACTTCGCAGCCCACTCCCAATCGATGAACCAAACTTGGCTGTCTTGATAAAAGATATTTTCTAAATGGGGATCTCCGTGAGTGATGACTTGGGGACATTTCTGCTTGTAATTAGCCACGTTCAATTTTGTATATGTTTGCTCGACCGTCTTACTCCAGCTTGATTCAGCCCAGCTACACTCGTTACATAAACGTTTCAGTTGATTTCTAGCCCATTCCAGCCATTCTGAATTCATTGTGTGAACTTTTAACCCTTCTCTTGCGTTTACATTTGAATTATGCAGTGCGGCAAACCTCTTCATAACTTTTTCTAAAAGAGATATTTTATGTTGGGCGGATAAGAGACTGAACTCATTTTTCAAAGGTGAACCCAAGTCCTCCATCAAAATAGCCTGGGGGTGTGATGCCCACAGTGTTATTACTTTACTGAAGGGTTCAATAAAGGAAGAAAGCATTGAAAAGATTTCAACTTCATTGTTTCGATCTGATGCGAATTCTTTATATATCAAACTCGTGTTTTCACCATTTTCCGTCAGAACTTCGAGTCTATATATTTCCCCAGCGTGAGCTCCTTGTATAACTTCCATTTTCAGTAACTTCATGTTTTTCTCTGTCAGTCTTTGTTCTATATGGGTCAACGTCTATTTCTCCTTTGTGCAAACGCAGGATATAAGTATTCATACTTCTAAACTCACTGATCCAGGTATTCCTCATATGCGAGATTCATAGCCTGCACTATTTTATTGTCAGCCTCCCCGTGTTCATTTCTATCCGGTACATCCACCACCCCTACAGCAAAGATATAAGGATTATTATTGAAATCACCCATTATACCAAGGTCTACAGCAGCATGTTTCAGACCCCCTGTCATGTGGTTGAGGTGATGTCCTGGAATCGAGACTATGTCTCCCCTTTGTCTTACCAATCCGTTTATGATCGGAGTCCATAGCATGGGGTGCTCATTGTATCCTTGATAAATCCTCTTCATTAACTCAGACAAATCAGAAAGCATTCCTTTGTTATCAGGATGTCTCGGATCTTCTGTCACCAGGATAGAAGGAAAGTCTGCTTGAATTTCCTCATTTACCTTTTCCCATCCACCGAATGCACCCACCATACTCTTTGCCGCAAAGCTGTCGTGGCAGGCAATCATGACTTCCACCACTTCCCTTAGAAGCAGCGATCTCCTATTTTGCAAATGAGGATAAAGCTCATTACTGTCTTCGTTGGGGTTAAAAGAAATACCCTCTACCATGTCGTCCCAATTCAGACTTCCTTCTTCTGCCCATTTAGCCATGCAATAACCTATGGCCACTTTTGCCGCAGAGGCCATAGGGACTGTGAGTCCGGCATTCCAGGATGCTATCATCTTTTGTTCTTTGATGGAGTAAATCATCATTCCGGCTTGGCCGGTTTCTATTTCATTCAATTTATCTATGATTCTATTCAATTGTTTTCACCTGCTTATTTTTACGTCAGTAGATGGGCTGATTCCTGACTTTCTTCTAAAAACCTTCTTACGATTCCATTGTAAACTCCCGGCTCCTCTATATTCGCTGTATGCCCGGTAAAAGGAACTAAGCCCGCATTAATTTTATGGTTTGCTTGCTTCAAGAAGGTGACCGCTTCCACTTCATGCCATTCGCTGCTTCCATTCAGTACTAGCACCGGCACCTTAATCTGTTCAATATCTGCTTGAGTTACTGCAGGATAATGGAAAGTCATAATATGTAGAACCTTTTTGAGCGTAGCTTTCCACTTTTCTCCGTGCAGGGACATGAAGTGAGCTGCTATATCTCTATCATTCTCCTCAATGTTTAGAAAGTACTCGTATTGCTTCTCCATAACTCCCTTTAACTCTTCTGGGATAAACGGTGCGTATCCGGTCAGGACAACCCCTTTGACTAGATCCGGCTCCCTGAGGGCGATATGCATAGCTAAAGAAGCACCCAATGACAAGCCGATGATGAAGCCTTCTCCCTTATTCTTGATTTGAGTGACCACATATTTTAAAGCATCTTCGAAATAATCGTGCGATGCATCAACTGCTGCATTACCGTGCCCCGGTAAATCAATGAGGATGCAATCGTAACCATAAACCCGTGTAAAAAATAGACTATTTCTATTGTCATCTCCCCCTCTTATGTACACAATTTATATTAACATATTATTCCATTGTATGGTTAGAACCAGGGGGACAGGTCATGTGACCCATTTTTAAGAGAGTACATAGTAAAGGACAGGTCCGATTAACGGTTCCTGCCCTTTTCAGATATATTTATCTCTGTTACTGAGAAAAATTTGTCTGATTTAGTTCATTTCTTATCTTAAGCCCTATTTTTCATCGGAGCTGCCAATCTTTTATGGACTGAAAATGATGAGCGGAACCATTTATGATCCATTCGACAAAAAATACGCGCCTGTTTCAGGATTTATGATCCGTTTCAGAAAAATATGAGCCTTTTTCTAATTATATAACCCTTTGATAATCATTCTAATCTGCTATGGCACAGCGCCACAATAACTTAAGTGGGATCTATCCCACCGCCCCGCCGCAAAAGGGGCTGGCCGATTTAAATGACTTTCGCCACTCCCAAGGCATAGTGTTTGAAAAGTATGTTTTCTACCAGTTCGCCTTCAGATTCTTCGCAGTCTATGATCATGATGATTTCGGATTGGAAGCCTTTCAGGACTCTTCTTCTCTTTTTCATTATTTTTTCAGTGAATAATCGAATGGCAAAGCCGAGGATGAAACCTGCTGCCGCCCCGATCAACCCCCAATAGATAGGACCCCATTTCAATTCAAAACCAATACTGGCTCCGATTACTGCAAATGCGGTAGCTAGTGCGGCTCCAATATCAATTAAGGAAGTCCCATCAGAACGGTGCATCGTATCGAATACTTTCCGCTCCTCTGTCATGTTATCAAGGGGGACGATGAAGATATTCTCTTTAGCGATCCCTTTTTTCTCCAATGTCGCCACCGCCAATTCTATATGGATGGTATGTTCAAATGTCGAAAAGAGCTGCATTGACTATTTCACCTTCCGCCCCTTTAATATCTTAAAGGATGGAGATTGATAATGCTCCAAAAAAAATTTACGCTGTTCTTTATCATACAGTTTATTGTTTTCAACGGTATTGATATATGAGTCATATATAGAAAACCCATACAAAGAAGGGAAAAACAGCAGCCACTCAGGTTCCACAATGTCGGTTGCTTTTTCGATTTCACCTAAAAATAACAATGAGATTGCTTCTAGTCCGTGTGAGTAGTAAAAAAAGACAACCAACCAAACGATGACAAAAAATGCCGTTACGATCCGATGAATGTACAGCTGGCCCAACCCCGGTATGAATAATGACCATAATACTGACATAACAGGATTTCGTTTATCCAAGTAATTGATTTCAAGCGCACCTATACTGAATGAATTGATTTTATGTTCTTCACGGTCTGCAAGCACATACACATTATTTAAGTCAACCGTGGTGCGGTAACTGTCCCAAATGGCAAATATATATACCGGGATATATATCAGCAGCCATCGTGTATCGAGTACTTCTTTTGCCAAATCAATTTCCCCTTGAAATGAATACACCATTGCTAAGTTTAGGTTTGACTGTATATTAACTACGACTTCCCAGATGAACAAAACGAACCCCCTGAGATATTTTGATAACAAAAGGTGCCCAAATCCGGGAAATGCAGCACTCCACCATGCAATAATATAAGGATTCTTAAGGTGTATTTGTGTGGTGCCAAGGAGACTTACATAGGCTCTATATCTTCTGGCTGTGTTGTCATTTGTATAATTATCCATTTTCAGTCCTCTTGGTCTTTTTTTAACAGTACTTACCAAATGAAAGTTTTTTATACTAAAGGTTATGAGTTGGCAGGTGAGACATGGATGTCAGGTCCCGTGACCGAATTTGAAAGAGTGCATAGTTAAGGACAGGTCCCATTGCGGGAACCTGCCCTTTTCAGAATTATTCATCTCGATTATTGGCAAAAATTTTTCCGTTTTCGTTCATTGCTTATCCTAAGTCCAATTTTTCAATGGAGATGACTGGTTTTATTGATTGAAGTGATGGCCGAAACCATTTATGATCCATTTCAGGGATTTATGATCCATTCGACAAAAAATACGCGCCGTTTTCAGGATTTATGATCCATTCCAGAAAAATATGATCCATTTTCGAATTATATGATCCTTTTATAATCATTCTAATCTCGGTGCACTTCAGAAGCACAAGCCGCTACCTCTTCTCATTGTGCAACGCCAGATAATCGGGTCAAGGTACCTTTCCCCTCGACCCGGTTAGGAAGCTTAATATAAATGATGAGCAGAGTCCTGAAATGGATAAGATAAGTGCGTTCAGGGCCAGGGAAGTTAAGCTGATTCCTGTCCACCCTCCTACAGCGAGGCTGATCATCCATGTCAGAACCGATAGAATCGCAAGAATCAAAAAGAATGTAACATGAAAGAACGAGTTTGATTTTGTATATTTCTGTAAAACCTGAAATCCGGTCGCTATCACGATTCCAGCAAGAATAAGATAAAAGTAACTCATAGCGCATCTCCCCTTTATCGTCTTTTTTGCATAAGTATGACGGCTGCGGAGTGGTTTTGGTTGTAAATGGCTAAAAAAAATGAAAACGATTGATTAATTTCCAGCTTAGACCGCTGTCCGGCCTACAAAGCTAATACGACCGCACCGGAGAAATCAGATGCAGGCAGGAAGGGTTTCCGACTGGTTCGATCAGGATAGGCTTCATGGAGCCGCCAAAACTTATATTTATTTCTTCTTCCTTTATTGCTTTCAGGGAGTCGATCATAAAATTCGCATCCAGTGAGATGCTTAATTCGCTTCCCCCTTCAATGTTTTTAAAAGGTTGGGTTTCTTCTATTCTGCCTATTTCAGATGAAGTGGAGGAAATCTTCAGCCGTGTCCCGTTTATTATTTCCAGATGTACATTATTGTTCTTCCATTCACTTGCGAAAAGACAGGCACGGTCGATCCCTTTTAAAAATTGTTTTGTGTCGAGGGTTATGACTGTCTTGGAATCTTTGGGTATCAGTGCTGAAACGTTTGGATAGTTACCTTCAATCAATCTTGAAAATAGGGATGAATCAGCTGTTTTAAATACGATGTAACTGTCACTCAGAAAGATATGTATGATTTCAGTTTCGCCTGGAATCAACTTTACGAGCTCATTTAGGCTTGTGCTTGGGATAATGAATGATCCTCTGATATTTGAATCGATCTTGATCTCCCTTAATGCTAGGCGGTGGGAATTCGTCGCAGCGCATGTTAGATGATTTTCTTTTAAAAACAGGTTAACCCCCGTCAGGACCGGTCGGCTTTCATTCTTTGCAACAGCGAAGGCAGTCTGTTTGATCATTTCGAGTAATTCAGTACCAGGGATTCTGATAGGACTGCTTTCGTCAATCACGGGCATGTTTGGATATTCTTCTGAAGGAAATCCTTTCAGACTGGTGATGATTTCACCGGATTGCAGAGTGATGAGCTGCTTCCCGTCTGCTTTTACATGGATCTCTCCGGGCAATTTCTTCACGATTTCACTTATATATTTCGCCGTTACGACGACACTGCCGGTTTGCTTAACCTCCAATACCCTCGTGCCGTCGATTGTCAACGGTATCTTTTTTTCAATAATAAGATCTGAGTTGCTTCCGATCAGGACCAGGGCATCTTCTTCTGCAGTTATCTTAATGCCCGTCAATATCGGGAAAGGTGTCTTCAGGGATACGGCTTTACTGACTTCGGATATAGCTTTATGAAAACACTCACTATTTATGCTGAGTTCCATTATGGGTTCACTCCAATTTTTATATGCTAGTAGAAACATTCGACAAACTTCTCCAATATCCCTTTTATGGTAAATCACTGCACGCTGACGCTGGTTAGTATAATTCTCAGAAACTTCCAATCAAGAAAATTATCAAATTGTTTTACATAGGTTTCATATTCCTCCATAATCTTCTTTGTAGAAAGGGTGTATGGATATGAAGAAACTATTAATTATGCTTGCAGCTGGATCACTAATGCTCGGAGCATGTTCGAGTAGTCCAGCAATAAAAGAGAATGCGAAGGAAACCCAAGATGCGGACAAGAAACAAGAAAAAGACAGTGCAGCTGAGAAAAAGAAAAAAGAAGAACCGAAAGAACCAGAACAACCCTTTAAAGCGCTGGAACCTTCTGAAGATGCTGTGTCTCTGAAGGAACGCCTGTCTAAAGAGGAGAAGAAGGAAATCCCTGAGGAAGAAAACGAAGAAAATCTTGATGAAGAACAGCCTGATCCAAATGAAGGAACACAGGAAAAGGATACTGAACGTAAAGTGCCGGTCGGTGAAACGCTCGCAAACGGAAAGGAAGATCTCTCCGATGGGCCATTGAAGGATCACAGGCTGGTTACCTACTACGGGACACCCCAGTCTAAAAATATGGGGATCCTGGGTACGATGGAACCTGAAGCGTTTATGAAAAAATTGAAGGAACAAACTCAGGCTTACTCTGACCTCGATCCCGAACGTCCGGCAGTGCCGACGATTGAGCTGATTACAACGATGGCCCAAAATGAAGCGGGTCCAGACGGGGATTATGTGCGGATGACCGCAGAAAAGAATATTGAAACCTATGTGAAACTTGCTGAAAAGCATGATGCGCTTGTAATCCTTGATATTCAGCTCGGAACGGACACCGTCATGAATCAGGTGAAGATGGTCGAGAAATGGCTGAAGCACCCTCAGGTCCACCTTGCGATCGATACCGAATTTCACGTCGCAGAAGGGGAGAAGCCCGGCGAGGATCTCGGTCAGGTTGATGGAAGGAAGATACAGGAGGCAGTCGAGTATATTTCCGAGCTGACAGAAAAGAACAATCTGCCCGATAAACTTGTAATGGTCCACCAGTTCACAGGGCCCGTTTTGACCCATAAAGATAAGATCCAGGGAACGGAAAACGTCCAGGTCGCCATCAACTTTGACGGTTGGGGACCGGCTGCGGACAAACAGGCCCTATACGGAAAGTACATACGTGAAGAACCGAATCAATATGGAGGATTCAAGATTTTTTATGATAAGGATGTACCGGTCCTGACACCTGAAGAAGTGTTGAAGATGGATCCGAGTCCGGCGGTTGTTAATTATCAGTAATGGAAAAAACACAGGGACGAGTCGCCCGAGCCGTCCCTGTGTTTTATTACTTCTAAATTCCTTATAACCAATCTCCGCTGTTATCCGCAAGATCCTGCAGTCCATTCATGAACACACCTGCATGATACCCGTCACAAACGGCATGATGAATCTGCATTGAAACAGGGAGCAGAACTTCACCATCTGCGTATGAATACTTGCCAGCAGTAATGATCGGCAGTAAATAATCACGTCCGGTTCCTATGTTCAAATTAAATGCCGTGAAGGAACTCCACGGAACCATTGAAATCGGAATATGATTTACGGGCATAGGTTTTTTGGGAAATAAACGTCCCGTCCCATTATAGATTTCAACATCCTTCAAATAGTGGGCATGAAACATTGCAAAATCATCTGTAACCGGCGTCCAGATGCATGAAAAGGTGTGGGACCGCCCGTCAAAGATCGTGTAAGCCGGGCAAATCTCCGGCCAATACCCTAGCTCCCCTTCTTCATTGAAACCCGTCCTGAATTCTCTGTGCTCATTAACAACCCTCGTCACCATATAAATAAACGCAGGGTAGAGCTTATATTTCTTTTCCTTAAGATTCTCCAAAAGTCTAGTGATCGAAATATTATTAGTCATACTGAACGTTGTCTGCTGCTGCAGATAGTACTCAAAGTATTCTTTCCTCTGCCAATTTTCCTGATCAATACGATTAAATGTCATATTACACGCCTCCTAAAGTATGGAATTTTCACCCTTAAGAGGCCGAATCCACTGCTTTCACCATCTTGTCACTCCTTTTTAGATTCGGAAATTTCATCCTTTAGATAACGGACATATAAAAAGGCCACAACGACCCCTATGATTGAAATGATCACGGAATATCTGAATATCTTAAAGAAAAACTCCGGAAATGGTGTTACTTCAAACGAGCTCATACCTTCCACATCGGTTGTCGACTTTTCTCTTTTAAGTAAGGCGACAAATAAAAAAAAAGGAACAATAAATGAATAAATCCCTGTTTTCACTAAAATCTTCTCCACTCCTACCCCTCCCATGCGTAGCTGCTTTTTCTATATACTCTTTAAAAATGAAGTATCTAACTCTTCGCCCTCTATAACAATCGCAGTGAGACCTGTTTCCGATTTCGTTTCATGCCATTCGCCGCCCTCCCAGTACACCGCATCCCCGGGGTGGACCTTGATGAATTCGTTTGATTCCCCTCTGGCCAAGCCTTCACCTTCTACGATCAGCAGAAGCTGAGGCACCACGGCTTCGTGATAACCAATCACCCCGTTTTCTTCAAGATACATGCAGCCTATATGAGCAGGTTTCTGGGTAAGTGTAATCCGGGACATCATAAAGTCCGAATCAAATTGCGTAATTTTCTTTCCTGCCTCTTTGCTGAATTGATAGATTTTCATTAGAGCCTCCCGAAAAATTCGACTTTTTGATCAACCAACTTCTGAATCCTTCCCATCACGATGGTATGATAATAGTTTCCGTCAGATAACCGCTTGTCATCTTTTAGTACACCTTCCACTTCAAAACCAAGTTTCTTATACAGTTTTATCGCATTTTCATTGGTTTCAAGGACACTCAGCGTGATTTTCCTTAATTGATTCGAGTCTGCCCAAAGGATGGATTCCTGTAAAAGATTCTTTCCAATTCCATGTCCCCAGAACTCCTTCAATACCCCGACTCCGAACTCCACCCTGTGAGAAGTCCTTTTTAAATTATTCCCTTCACATCTGGAGAAACCCGCAATCCGGCCGTTTGTTTCTGCTACAAGAAATAGATTGGCTTGGCTGTCCGAGTCCTCTTTTATGATTTCCTCAAATCATTCCGCGTCTATGTAGGCTTCTCCTTTTTCCCTGTCCATGTTCTCAGTCTCTCCATCGATTTGCAGCCTGACATCGGACAGCATCTTTGCATCCTCAGGTTTAGCTGACCTAATTACGTAACGCAAACCTGGTACAGTGTATTCTCTTCCTTCAACAATCATGATGATCTCCTCCTCATTATGCTTTATAAGCAAACCTCAGCTTTATTCCCCAGCCTGTGAACGGCAACTAATTCCTCTCCATCAAACGCCATTTTATAAATATCCGGCTTGGTGGTGCTGTATAAGAAACTCAAGTCAAACTTATCATCGTAAAAATTCATCATCAGTGTCATAACGATTCCGTGTGTACCAAGTGCTATTTTTTGTCCTGAATAGGTTGTTAATAAATCTTTAAGAGCACCTATAGCCCGTTGCTGGCATGCAGCATTGGATTCCGTACCCTCCAAGGCAAAGTGCGGTTCAGAGAACGATTTAATCAGTAACGGCATCAGCTCTTTGTCTGATACCCGAATGTCTTCTGCTGAGGAAATTTTCTCTTTTAGGTTTTCAATCACTACTACTTTCTTCCCCAACTCTCTGGCGAGTGGTTCAACCGTTAGTACCGAACGGATATAAGGACTTGAAACGACCGCGTCTATCCCCTCTTTTTTTAATATCCGTGTAATTCGTTGAGCGTCTTGTCTTCCTTTTTCCGTTAAAACCCGTTTTCTTTCATTTCCTTCTTTGGGTGAGTCACCGTGTCTGATCATGTAGATGAAGGTTTGCATGATCATCCCCATCCTTTCATTTTCCAGTTAACCTGTTACGCCGGGTGTCTTCAATCTAAAAAACCTTTACCAGCTCTATATCAGCATATTTACAGGCACCGTATTCTCTATCGCCATAAATCCCCTGAATGGTATCAAGCCCCTGCTCCGTCCAAAACCTGAGTGCGGGCCAATTTTTGATTGCTACATTTGCCCGCACTTCTCGATATCCAGCTTGCTCCACAATAGATAAGAGTTCACTGACCACTTCCTGACCAAGACCTTTTCTATGGAATTCCTTTTCAATATACAGGTAGTTAATATAAAAGGATTCAGTTGCCGGGTAGCCGTGATACGTGGTCAGCAATCCAGCAAGGTGTTCATTACCCTTCAGCCGGATCACTTGAATTTTAAATTGAGCATTAGTTCCACCAGGCGGAATGTCACCCTCGATAAAACAGCGGTAAGCATACTCTTTATCAAAGCTGCTGCCGTCCCATTGATGGATGTAGCTTCCTTGTTCGTACAGTTCCTGGACGGGTTGAATTTCTTCTTCAGTCATGTCCTTTATGAAGAGTCTGTTTGTTTTCCAGTGGTTCGGTATCATTTTTATTTTCATTGTTCCGATAACTCCATTCCCCTTGTCATTACCTTCTCTTAATTAATTTCATCACCCCGCCGGCTTCCCCGAAACAATATGCCAATGCAGATGCTTAGAATCCTGATAGTTCCCCAAATTGGTAATCACACGGCATGCACCGTACTCCTCTGTTATCATGGCAGCAACCTTCCTGATCACACCCATCAGTTCGAGCAGCAATTCATTATCACTGTCCTCCAACGTAATTAAAGACGAAATATGGCTCTTCGGAATGGCCACAATATGTACAGGATAAAATGGACGGGTATGATGATAAGCCAGCACATGATCGGTTTCCAGCACTTTCTTCACTTCGGTATTCCCGCTTAATACTTCATCACAATAAAAGTCGTTGGTCATTTCATTTCCTCCTTTGATTCGGTTAAAGAAAGGGAACTCCGATAATTTGGAATTCCCTTGTTAAATTAAATATCGGTATTTACATGAGTGTTAAGAAAGAGAACAGAAATATCAATACTACATACTTATAGGCTGTATTTGGTGATTTGTATTTAGAGAACCCCTTCTTAAGATCGGCTGTTAAAAAGGAAAGAAATACAATAATTAAAATAAATGTAAGGCTGCCTTGTATGGAAGCCAAGCCAGTAAATAGTGTCAACACTAAAACCGTGCCTATGATGACGATCAGCGAGAAAGTTATATACTCTGATTTGAAGCGTGTGGAGTTTTGCATGAATTGTTATCCTCTGTTTCAAGTGATTTGGAAAAATATGATAATACCAGTTTATCACAGGCAGAATCAGCTGAGAACTGATTTTCCCGGAGTCTTTCTGTTTTCCAAGGGTAGAAGTCTACTCATTTAGATTCCAGGCCATCCTTTTAATGGAAGTGAATATCCCTAAATCCTCTTAACTGTACAATTTTGCAAATTTACACTAACAAACTCTGAACACTGAAACCCCTTTCATTCCTTTAAAATAGCCCTTATACTAGACTCATAAGATGATCATCAAATAATTCAAGAATATAAAAATGCAAAATTCACGCCAGATTATAGCTGTAAGGAGGATCCTCATGGTATTGGATAAGAGACGTGCACACCTATTATCCATCATTCAGCAATCTGACGAGCCTGTCCCGACGAAGGTTTTGGTCGAAAGGATGAATTTGTCCCAGCGGACCATTTATTATGACCTCGACCAGATCAATAGCTGGCTGCGGACTCAGAAGTTAGAACCGATTGATAGTAAACATGGTCAGGGTTTGTTCCTACCCCCTCAATCGAAATCGAAGCTGATGCTGAAGCAAGGTGAGAGTTTTGAAGATTGGCAGTATCAATTATCGAAGCAGGAACGCGGAGTGCTGATTAAGGCAAAAATCTTACTTGAAGAACAGGACGCGACCATGAAAGTCTTCATGGACTTGACGAGCATGAGCCGCGGGACGATTGCGAAGGAGATTAAAGAGATCAAGCAGGATTTCAAGGATGCCGGTTTGGAGCTTTATTACAAGAAAGGTTCCGGGTACCGCCTGCGTGGGTCCGAGGAAGCGAAGAGAACGATGCTCTCCACCATTCTCGCAGCCATCTTCTCACATGAAGATTGGCAGAATGTCCGGAATGAGGTCTATAAGATGATTCACCCCGAAGCTTCCACCTGGTCAAGTGAAACCGATCAGAGACGAGTAGTGAGGGAAATTCTTTTCGAAGCGGAAAGTGACATGGGGTTGACGCTGACGGATGAAATGGTCGAGATTTTATCGCTGCAGATCTTAATAGTCATAAAGCGGATCGATCTCGATGAATTCATCCAGGTGCCCAGGGCTGAAAAAGAGGTACTCAAGCAAACGGATGCCTTCAAGGCCGCCACGCTCATCACACAAAAACTTGAAGCTTACAAGGGGGTCACCTTCCCTGAAGATGAAACCTGCTTTATCACCATGAACCTGCTTGGTTCGAAGGTCCAGCATGACAATTTTGATCATTACACCGAGCAGGAATTATCAGGACTCAGGGAAGTTGTCCGCAATATGATTGATGATTTTCAATTGTATTCCTGTGTGGTATTCGACGACCGGCGAGGACTGGAAGAAAACCTGATCTCCCATATTAAGCCGACCTATTACCGGCTTAAGTACGGGCTCCATATCGTCAATGATTTGGCCGGAAGCATCCAGGATACCTACCCGGACATTTTTCACCTGACCAAACGGGTTATCAGACATTTGGAACTGTATGTCGGCAAACGGGTCCCGGAAGAAGAAGCTGCCTATATCACCCTTCATTTTGGCGGCTGGCTGTCTAAAGAGAAAAAGTCAGTGGAAACGAAGTTCAGGTCCATTATCGTCTGTGAAAACGGAATCGGCACTTCCAATATGCTAAGGACCCAGCTGGAGAATCTGATTGCAGGACTGAATGTGACCGCCACGATCTCCATGAGGGAATACCAGACGAAACACCATGTGGCAGACGTCATTTTTTCAACCAATTATATAAAAGCAAAGGACATTCCAGTCATCCATGTTCCCGCTATCCTGACGAACGTGGAAAAGGAACGGGTCATGCATCGGATGAATGAGCTGTTCGATCCGAATGCACCCGGGAAAGCGATGACCGATCACCTCATCGATCTCATCAAACGCCATGCTGACGTCCATCAAGAAGATGAGTTAAAGCATGAACTGGTCCGCTTCCTGGAACAAAAAACTCCACAGCTAAAGGAGCTAAGAAAGCCTATGCTCAATGAATTACTGACAGAAGAAACGATCGTACTGAAAGACAGCGTGGACACTTGGGAAGAAGCCATCGAAACAGCTTCCCGTCCGCTCATCGACCAGCACTCTATCACCCCGTCATATGTGAAAGCTATGATTGAAAATGTAAAGGAATTAGGCCCTTATATCGTGATTGCCCCGGGGATCGCCATCCCCCATGCACGTCCGGAAACAGGGGTCGAGGAGCTGGGGATGAGTTTTCTGAGGCTGAAAGAACCTGTTTATTTTTCCGAAAAAGAAAAGCATCGTGCCCAGCTGATCATCGTATTGGCCGCGATCGATAATCAAACCCATCTAAAAGCATTGGCCCAGCTCACTGCACTGCTGTCCAATGAAGAAAATGTGGAGAAGCTGATTTCAGCAGAAAATTCAAACATCGTAATCGACTTAATAAACCAAACAATCGAAGTATAAATTAGAGGAGGAAAACAACATGAAAAAAGTATTAGTAGTATGTGGAAATGGATTAGGAAGCAGCATGATCGTGGAGATGAATATTAAAGCGGCTCTTAAGGACATGGGGAAAGAAGCAGAGGTTTCCCATACGGATCTGACAACTGCGAAAACGGAACAGGCGGATCTGTTCATCGGTTCCGAAGATATAGTGGGCAGCCTTGAAGACGGCCGCAAAAATGTCGTTAAACTGAAGAACCTGATGGATAAAAACGAATTGAAGTCTGC
The DNA here is from genome assembly GCF_045897515.1 of Rossellomorea oryzaecorticis. Lineage (NCBI taxonomy): Bacteria > Bacillati > Bacillota > Bacilli > Caryophanales > Bacillaceae > Rossellomorea > Rossellomorea oryzaecorticis. The sequence continues at coordinate 33,952 of NZ_JBJOSA010000020.1, forward strand.
GTTGGAACAAAATATCTAGTCCCATTTTTCAAACAAAGGAGCGATATAAATGGTTGATATCATTATGAAAGACATCCTTGGTACACCTGCAATCCTTGTCGGACTCTTTGCTCTTGTCGGCCTTCTTGTCCAGAAGAAAAATTCCGGGGATGTCGTTTCCGGCACACTGAAGACCGTGATGGGCTTCGTCATACTCGGAGCGGGTGCGAATGTGCTTGTCCAGTCACTCGGTCAATTCAGCAGCATGTTCAACGAAGCTTTCGCGGTCGACGGGGTCATCCCCAACAATGAAGCGATCGTAGCACTGGCCCAGGAAAGCTTTGGTACAGAAACAGCGATGATCATGCTGTTCGGTATGGTCGTGAACATTCTGATTGCACGTTTCAGTCCTTTTAAATATATCTTCTTAACCGGTCACCATACGATGTTCATGGCCTGCTTGATTGCGGTCATCCTAACGACTGGAGGTCTTTCCGGTGTGCCATTGATCATCCTTGGTTCGATCATCCTTGGTTCACTGATGGTCCTTTCACCGGCGATGCTTCAACCGTTCACTCGCAAGGTCACAGGTTCTGATGACTTTGCCATCGGTCACTTCGGTTCGGTCGGATATTTGGCTTCCGCCGCAGTAGGGAAAGTCGTAGGAAAAGGCTCCAAATCAACAGAGGAAATAAAAGTTCCGAAATCACTCGGATTCCTCAGGGATACCTCCGTTTCCGTATCCTTGACGATGGTCATCTTGTTCTTCATCGTCGCTGGCGCGGCTGGGCCTGCTTTCGTTGAAAGTCAGCTGAGCGACGGACAGAACTTCCTTGTGTTCGCGTTCATGCAGGGAATCACATTCGCTGCGGGTGTCTACATCATCCTTGCGGGTGTGCGCATGCTCCTTGGAGAAATCGTCCCTGCCTTCAAAGGCATCGCGGACAAAATCGTCCCGAATGCTAAACCTGCCCTTGATTGCCCGGCCATCTTCCCGTTCGCGGGTAACGCCGTCATCATCGGCTTCCTGTTCAGTTTCATCGCAGGACTTGTCAGCATGCTGTTCCTGCCATTGCTCGGCTTAAAGGTCATCGTCCCAGGACTCGTCCCCCACTTCTTCACAGGTGCAGCGGCAGGAGTCTTCGGAAACTCAACCGGCGGCCGCCGCGGCGCAATCATCGGTTCAATGGCAAACGGTGTCATGATCAGCTTCCTCCCTGCTCTATTGCTGCCGGTCCTTGGATCGTTAGGATTCCAGGGAACCACATTCGGTGATGCCGACTTCGGTGTTGTCGGAATCGTGCTTGGCAACCTTGTAAAACTGTTTGATTCTGCCGGTGTCCTGTTTGCAGCGATCATCGTGGTTTTGGCTGTGTTGTTCTTTATCGGGTTTAGATCTAAAGCTGGTGAGGATAAAAATGGAACGGAAGCCGCTTAATAAGTGATATGTTGAAGTCCCGTGATTCCCTTTTTTTGGGGGCGGGGCTTCTTTGTTTTGTTGTGGGTGCGGGAAAGGGTTAGGGCACGGTTCTTTTCCTTACACCTCTTGGAATAGGTAGGTGCCACTGTTTTAAAGATTTTTCGACAAGTGGCTTGAAAAATTGGCAAAGTGGATCGTATTTTTGTAAAAGGGGAGCGTAAATTAAGAAAGTGGAACGCATTTTTAAAAAGTGGCTTGAAAATGACGTAAAGTGGCTTGAAAACAAGTGACCAGCAGCCACATAACCCACTACTGCTTCGTTTCCGCTCTACAATAACCTGAGTGACGCCCGTATTATGGTGAATCTTCGCCAATAATGATGATTTTTTTCAGATTTATGGTGATAAAAATGTATTTGTGCTGAATTTTTTTATATATGCTGACTTATTTTGTTTTTTGCTGAAATTACTTAGATAAGCAATACGGATCAGCGGTCCCGCCCTTTCTAGCTTTCTTTTTTCTTCCACATATAATAGTTATAGAAAAATTGGATCGCAAACGCCACAAGGATGAAAAGAACAAAACTAATTTTTATTGCTTTGCTTAAGTCTATGTACATCAAGAAAATCATGATCAACACGATGAGCGGAAAGGATATTAATGTCCGAATCATTTTTCTCCTATAAGATAATCCAAAATAATTCATCTTAAATCCTTTATTGGTTTTGTTTTTGAATATGAGTGAGAAAATGATAACAGTTGCTATGGAAGCAATGGTGGAGATCAGGAAAATGTCCACGGTCAGTCCTCCTTCCTAATCATTATTATTTATTTACTATAGTATCAGAAAGACTTTTTTCTCTACTAAATTACACACTTCTGCAATATCTCCACGAAAGATAACCTTCCTCCTCCGCATTCCCGAAACTCTCTTGTTCCCTTACAAACTCGAATTGTCGCGCTTCATAAAAAGGGATCCCCTTTTCATTTCCTTTTGCAACCGACACCCACTGCTTTTTCGCTCCGTTTTCCCTCTGCACGTCAGTAAATACTTGTAACAATTTGGTTCCTATTCCTTCCCCCCTGCGATTAGGGTCTAAATAAAGTACAAAGATTTCCCCCTCATCTTTACTGATCAAGCCTCCGCCGATTGCGCCGACAACTTCATTTCCTTCTATCGCTACATACCATCCATTCCAATCGCGGCTTGTATGGGTGATTTCCTTACGAATTCGATCATGATGATAAAATTCAGCTATGACTCTTTCTATATATGTATCTGCATGTGTTTCCTTATATGTATCTCTATATCCCTCTGAACAAACATTGATTATTCCTTTGATATGTTCAGTACCAGCCTTTTTCACTTCTATCATAAAAGGTTCCCCCTTTGTCTTTTTTCACATCGTATTTGTGCAGCCACACTAGAAATTAACATTCACTCAAATCATTATTACACCCTCAACAAAACCTTCCCCTCATACTGCCGGCTCTCCACCAGTTGATGAGCAAGCGCAGCATCCCTCAAGTCAAACACCTTCGCAATCGGAAGTTTCACTTTTTCCGTAGAAAAGAGTTCCAGCACTTTCTCCGCAACGGGCCATAGACGTTCCGGCCTGTACTTTCTCGTCGTTCCTAAGCTGAACCCCTTCACATTCCTGCAGCTGCTATGGACGTCGCTGGTTTTAAAGACGCCGGCTTTACCGCTGCTGTTGCCGAATTGCACAAGCGTGCCGTAGAGGGCAAGGCAATCCATACTTTTGCCGGTCACTTCACCTGCAACAGAATCGAAAATCACATCGGCGCCCCGCCCATCGGTTTTCTCTGTGGTGATATCGGTAAAAGTGTCATATGTACAAACTGCATCCGCGCCTAATTCTTTCACGTACTCTTCTTTACCAAGGTCGCCAACCGTGGCGATCACGCTTTCCGCGCCTGCCAGTTTCGACATTTGCACCAGCATGGAACCAACGCCGCCGGCAGCACTGTGAACGACAACAGTGTCTCCTTCTTTCACTTCCCCAATTTCATGAATCAAGAGATAAGATAAAATCGAAACTGTTGGCATGGCTGCAGCCTTTTCGAACGACAACTTATCAGGAATCTTGAAGACCAATGATTCTTTCGCTTTTACATATTCTGCATATGAACCTGCACTAGGAAACGCCATGACGCGGTCTCCAACCGAAAATGGTGAATCACGTCCGGCCACCTCAATTGTCCCGGCTGCGTCGAGCCCAAGAATCATAGGGAATTCCCCCTTCCCTTTTGCACCATTACGTTTTTTGATATCAGCATAGTTGACGCTCGTATATGCGGTCCGGATCAACACCTCCCCTTCTTGTATGTGCGGCCTGTCCACTTCTGCAAACCGCAGGACATCCGCATTTCCAAATTCATTTTGTATGACCGCTTTCATGTTGATTCCCCCATTTGAACAAATTATAAGTTATGCCTGCCTTCTTCAATTCCATAATAATTCAATACCAGTCATTTGGGATAATACAAAAAATGAATAAGAAGTGCTTCTATTTACTTATGAATCTTTATTTTCCGGTCCAAAAAGGGCCGGCTGTTATTCACGTCTCAAACCAATCCCCATTAACCGCTTTAATATAGCGCTCCGCAGATCTCTGAACCGCTTCATCGGCATTTTCTTTTACCACTTTATGAAAAGCATTGTATAACCTTTCAAAAGGCAGATCCCGCACTTTTGCCGCCATCTCTTCCACTTTTTTGGCAGGCAGGGGGATCAAGTTCGGGTAGCTGTACATAAAGCTCACCCATTTCGTATCCGCAACCACTTGAATGATATCCCCAGAAAGAAGCTTGCCTTTCCCGTCAACCCCATTTTCCCAATGTAGCACTGCTCCGCCTTTAAAATGCCCTCCGAGACGATGCAAAATCACCCATTCACTCAACGCTTTCTCTTCACCTTTCCAAAGTTGGATATATCCACTCGGTTCCATAATCCATTCGCGGTCATCATGATGGATATAAATCGGCGCGTCGAACACTTCGGCCCAATCTGCCTGCCTTGAATAGTAGTGGGGGTGAGAAAGGGCAATCGCATCGATACCACCCAATGAACGAATGAATGCAATTGTGTCGTCATCGAGGTACGTGATACAGTCCCATAGAACATTGAAACCATCACCAATGACCAGATAAGCTGTTTGCCCGATCCCTAGTTTCGGAGTTGTCGTGATACTGTAAAGACCTTCTTCCTCTTTTGTAATGGTATTTTTATAGTTTCCGCTCTCCGCCAATTCAACATGGGTCGTCCATGACTGGCCTTCAGGATTTACATATTGCCTTTCTTCTTCACAAATCGGACAGTGATCCGGCTCACAAGTACTTGCAGGATATTGGACTCCGCACGTCGTACAGATGTATTTTTTCATTATTCATTCCTCCAAAGATTTATGTATCTTTAGATTACAGAAAATTCCTGGTGGATTCTTCCTTCATTTAGATGATGGCCGGGTGCTACTTTAGTCGTAGGGTATTGTTTTGGAGTGCGAATTGCATTTGAAAATTAATGTTTTCGGAGAAAGATTAAAAAATGGAACTTCGGCTATAGGTCAATCCAGGCACGATGTTCTATTAAAACAGTTTTATCCCCCAAAAGAATAACCAAATAAAATAATCAGTGAAATCCCGGCAAAGATTAAGCCTATCAGTAAAGTAATAACCGAAATCATCCTTCCTGCACCCTTTTCCTTTTTCACGCCGAGGGCGCCGAATAACAGACCCATCACTGCCGTAGAAGGGGCAAATTGAATAAAATTCACCATAGCCCCAAACCCATTACTTGAAAACACAGCAACGATAAAGGCAATAAGTTGAATAACAAAAACCACCAGTATAATTGCTGCAATTTTACCTGGAAGAGTATTGATCATTTCAGCCGGTTCCCCTTTCTGTATGTTTTTACAGTGACAGGAATTCAGGCAAAATTAATTTACCTGACTTGAACCTGATAAAGCATCATTTCATACTGCACATCAAACCCCGCAGCTGTATATAAATTTACGGCCTTTTTGTTTTCCTCATTTACACAAAGTACTATCTCATTTATTGAGGAATGCTCAAACAACCTATTGAGAGCCGCTTTGACAAGCAATGCGCCGACTCCCTTTTTTCGATGTTTCTTAGAGACAGCTATGTATTCAATCCTCCCTTCACCATGTTTTGGCGAGGCTTCAATATATACATAGCCGGCAAGGTCATCATTGCCAGCTACTGCAGTCAGCAGCTGATTTTCATCACTCAATTTATCCCAAATGTAATCTCCGTGGTAATACGTATTGGGAAATGATTGTTTGTGTAACTTCAAGAAACCAGACTTTTGCTCAGGTTTGACTGAGGATACTTTCTGATGTTCATTGCTGAGTTGATGATTTTTCCTGGAAGCCTTTAAGATTAAATGTTTCCCCCTGCAAACTCCCTTCAGCAAGGATACAAATTGTATGGCAACTGTATTGAACTGGTTCAAGAAAAAAGAAACACTTTTAATATCATTCATTCTTAATAATATAGAGGCTTGCTGCCATATGGAAACGGCAAGGTCATCCCACCTCTCTCCGTCTTCTAAAAATGGCCCCCAAACTTCAGCAGTCTTTTCATCAATGTCAATATCAAGCCCAACGGCTCCAACGATTCGATCATCTCTGTACGCAACAATGAATGAATCTTCGAGTTCCTTATCGGAAAAGTCATTCATGAGAGCATCTAAGATTTCGTTTTTCTCCTCACCGCAATAGCCGACATGGGTTGATTGTTTCGTATTCATTTTTTCTATAAACCGTGCCAGTTGTTCTGCACTTGCTGGTGGTTGTATTAAGATGTTCATCTAATTCCCCCTAACTGTATTTCCCTTTAAATATAGCGGGCTTTAAAGCCCATTAGGTCATAACGAGGGTGAAAAATCATCTTCCAAAAAAAGAGGGAATTGGTATACCGATATCAAACAAAACACTCATGATCAGAAAGAAAAACATGATCAGGACACTTATCCCTACCACCAGTGTCCAGGTTCTGTTTTCCTCACTTCCGGTCCGGCGTCTGTATTTCTTTTTTCTGTATATGGATTGAACCTTACGCAGCTTTTGATTATGTTTCGGATCCATCATGTACCTCCTCCTGTTCAGTTGAAGGTTAATACTTCACCAATACTTTCAAAGGATTCACGCGTCCTTCTCCCAAATCTTCAAAACATCGGATCAACTCTTCCTTCCCGATGGTGAGTTCAAACAATTGACTGAGAACCGAGCCTCTGCTTTTCACATTTTCAAAATACCACAGGGAATGCTTACTGTAATTCCAGCCGTCACTCGAGCCTAAGATTCTTAATTCCTTCTCATAAAATTCAGGCTGGAGTTCAAAGACGTTCCTATTTCCGTCAGACAGGATGCATAATCCAGCTTCAGGCAGAAGGGATATTTGCAGGCAATGAAATGCGGCATTGTTCCCTGAGCACTCCAGGCCGTAGTCATAAAAATCCTTTGGGCATTCCGAGGTGTCTGCAAATACATCACTTGCCCCTATTTTTTCCGCTAAGTGCCCCCTGGTAGCGTTCGGTTCTACAACATCAATGTGCTTCACATTCATATATTCCCTGAGAAAATAAACCGTCAGAATTCCCATAGTCCCCATTCCGGTCACCAATACTTTGTCTTCTTTGCCTGGATTTAGTTTCATTACACCTTTTGCTGCGTCACATGACAATATGGTAAGCAGTGCATCGTTGTAATGGATATCTCTTGGCACTGGTAAGGCTTTATATTCCGGAATGACCCCAAAATCTTTATGCCCGAAGGAAGCAATGACTCTATCTCCTTTTTTGAGCTTGGCAACCCCTTTACCGACCTCTATGATTTCACCATAGTTTTCATACCCGGTTTCTTTAGGATAGACCGGCTGCCTCTCTGTGATGTCTGTTTCAAGATACTGCGGCAGTTCCGCTCCGATGCTGATCGCCCCTGCTATTGTTTTCACCAGGACTTCATCGTGTGCGAGCGGCGGTAATTCATTTTGTATCCATTTCAATTCTTTTTCACCAAGCAGCATAAGTGAGTTTTGTTTCATTTTAATCATTCCTATTCGGGCAGCCTGACCCAAATGACCGCACCCATCGGATGCTTATAAGGAACAGGCTGTTTATAGATCTTCGGATTATCAAGCACCCAGGCGTACGTTCTTTGGTATGGCAGTACAGAAGCAGCTTCACTTTCCACACCGTGGAATCTTCTGCTTTCCTGGTACTCTGTTAAATTCAATTCTTTACTATTAATGAGATCGACTTCGCCATAGACCATGCCCGAACCGCTTTTGATCAGCGCAATCTTCCCGCGTTTTTTTGTGTTCGATCCCCTTATTTCCCACGTTTTCTTTCCTTCAAAGATCCTATCGATCCAGGGTGATTTAATGATGAGTGCATTCATGGGAGCTCTCCTTTTTTAGATGATTAACTTCATCGATTATATTGAACTTTGAGTAACCAGGTTTCCTTAGGGAAATCTTTTCTGCTAAGCTCTCTGCCGGTGATAAACTGGCGGTAGGAAGTAATCGTCCCGTCATGGGAAACTATATATATTCGATGATTCCCGAACGATTTACACCATTCCAGAAAATCTTTCGCCAGTATCTGAAACTCTGTATCCGGCAATGTGTTTATCCCTTTTTCCCACCATTCCCCTGCACGTTCTTCCTCCACATGAAAGTCTGGAAAATCTTCTCTTATTTTGTCTTTAGTGAGTATTTGATCACAGGGCAGGGTCACCCATTCTGGATTCTGGGGAAACATTCTTGGAGATACGAGGGGACTAACTATTTTCTTGCATGCAGTGTCTTCACTCCAGATTTGAGCGGTTTGCAGTGTTCTTCTAATCGGGCTGATGATCAGGACATCGGAGTGGGTTAAAGGAAAATTCCTTTTCAGCTCCTTTGCTTGGTTGATTCCCTCAACGGTTAAGGAAGGATCTGAAGTATGTAAGCTGTCGGGTACATCCATGGTGTGTTCACCTTGTCCATGTCTAATAAATAGTAATTCCATTTAATCCTCCAAATAAAAAACGTTAGATTGATAGGTTTAAAATATATCTGTTTCCATTATTTTCACTGAAATAATCTTCTTGCAGAACCCCGTAAACCGCACAATCCTTATATTGATTCTTCGAATTCCGGATCATATCCCGGATTGTTCCTTCCTGCATCATCCCGGCTTTGTTCATGACTCTCCCGGATGCAGGATTATCTGTGTTATGAGCAGCAGAAATCTTATGCAGTTTCATTTTAGTGAAACCGAATTCCACAACTGCCCTCAATGCTTCTGTGCCATAGCCTTTGTTCCACCACCGGTATCCGAGCGAATAACTGACCTCACAATTTCCCGTAGCTTCTTCCATATCATATAAATCAATCTCGCCTATCAGTTCTCCGCTTTCATTAAGCTTTATTGCCCAATAGCAGAACTCTTCACTTTCATAGTCTGAAAGAATCCGATTCATCCGCTCCTTTGTTTCTGAAACGGATTGATGCGCGGCACTCACCCGGTTGTCTGACACCCGTTCGTCAGAGAGCCAGTTGTCAAATGCGGCCTGAGTATCAGTAAGCGTGAACTTTTGCAGCAATAATCGTTCTGTTTCTATCGAAGGAGTTCCATAGTAAATAATCATTTAACACCTCAAATTAAACTTTTAATAGCTTCAACTACAACCATGGGCTCGTCATACTGAATATAGTGAGCACTGTTTTCAGCGAGAATAAACCGGCTGTTTGTCGATATGGTAAGCAGCTCCTTTTGCATATTGTTCCAAAGCTGTTGTGAGGAGGCAGAATAATGAGCTTTCTTCCCGGCTGCAATGACGGCCAAAGGGATATTGAGCTGCTTCCTTGATTTCTTAACCAATTTTAAACTCTCCATAAATTCTTTATAATTGCTTTCATAAACGAACTGATCCTTATATGCTTTTTGAAACTCAGCCGGCATAGTAGGAAGGAAATCTTCTCTATAATCCTCCGGTGTGGAGTCGACTAAAATCAACCCGCTGACTTTTTCAGGGTACTTGGTTGCAAACAATCTCATATTCACCCCGCCAAATGAATGGCCAACGAGTAAATATGGCGGATGTACGTTCATTTCCGTGAGCATTTCTTTTAACTCATCAACCATATTGTCACTTGTTCGCGGGGTTGAACTCTTTTCACTGTTACCAAGCCCCGCCCGGTCATACAGAATAACTCCTGTTTCTTCAGCAATAACAGGGGCGATGTTTTCCCACGTTTTAGAATAGTCTCCGTATCCTGCGTCCATCACTACCGTTGGTTTCCATTTCTGTTCTCCGAATACTTTCACAGAAATATTGAAGTGTTTTACTTTTACATATTTTTCTTCAAAATGGCAGTCCGACATTTTCATAGAATTCCTTTCTTCAACCTGTACTTTGCAAATTCTCTTTGTAAGGTTGTGAACATTAAGTAAGCCAAACCCTGTCAACCTATAATTAAATCGCTGCAACCTAAAATCGTCTGCACATCTTCCGGATACATGTGGTCCAAGTCATGTAGATTAGATAATGACTTCCAGGCTGCTTCACTAATTGTTTCATCCGGATCATTGATACCTGCACTATCACTTAGCTTTTCTACTTTAAAATAATGGGTTCTCACTTTGATTCCTTTTAATACGGTCTCTTTGATAGTCAGTTTCTCGAGGATCCTGACCTCATACCCTGTCTCTTCTTTCACTTCCCTTATGCAGCAATCTTCAGGCGTCTCTCCTATTTCAATACCGCCTGACGGAATGGCCCATCTATCACTATCATTGCCCCGAACCATAAGGACTTCATTACGCTCGTTGATGCAGATTGCTGCAGATCCAAACCATTGTTTCATTATGTCACCTCGATATATCTAATAAGTTAAATTTTACCACAACCATTCTGGGTTTTCAGATGATTCTTTGTTTACCGTCACCATCCCTTTCGATTTTCCAGTCCTTTTCCATAATGATGAAATTGTAATCTTCACCTCTGATTGTGTTCTCAAAGTCTCCTTTTCTTTTAAAACCTGCTTGTTCATAAACATGGATGGCGCGTTTATTGAATTCCGCGACCGCCAGCTCCAAATGGTTATACCCTATTAATTTTCTTCCCTGCTCGATGATGGATTGGATAAATGCGAGGCCATTTCCTTTTCCTGTTAGGTCAGGCCTCATTTGAACACCAACAGCCATTATTTCTTCCAGTGGTTCTCCCACATCAAAGAATTCGCAGTTGCCGATTAATTCTCCTTGACCATCCACAACTGAATACATTGGGTCGGTATTGACACTTTGGAGGAAACCTTTTATTTTTTCCTCCTGAATGTTATTATCGTAAAAGGAATGCACTCCTTCATAAGTCCACGTAATGAATTCAGCCACATCTTCCTGAGTTCTCTTCCTGATTGTATAACCCATCTACCAATCTCACCCTTTCATTTCATTTCTTCCATTTTATAGCATCCGGTTATATCTCGCTCCCTAAAGTCCTGTTATGTAGTGATAATGAGCAAAAAAAAAATGCCTTATGCTTTATCTCTGCATAAGACACTCCTTGTAATCACTTATTCTTTTCTTTGTAGATAATCCTCTCGATGCTCTTGAGAGATAGGTGGTACACTTCAGCCAGTTTCGCTTTTGAAGCACCATTAATGTAACGCCTATAAATCATTTGATCTCTCTCTTTAAAAGCTTGCCTTGTCCCATTTTTCTCTCCCCAGGAAAGCTGACTTCCTCTTTTCCTCGGGATGTAAACATAATCCCCGTCAATATATTCCTGGATGATCTGCACCATTTCTTTCGGCAGTACATCTCTTGCCTTTTAATATCCCATAAACGTCCCTGCTTTCTCATAAAATGTATAAGAAACAGCAAAGACCGCTCTCTACTCACTTTCCAGCAGCCTCTGCCACTAGCGAGTGAATATCTTTAGGTTTGGATACTTTCCCATTTTGTCTAACCTCCTCCCATTTGTTTACCTTCTAAATTCTAAAGTCAATCCCTCTCCCACCAGGGATGACTGCTTGAGCAATTCTTTACTCACTGTGTCGATCCAGTAATATTGCAAGGTTTCCCCGAAGTATGTCTTCACTTTCCAAGCATCGACGAATTCGCCTGGACTTTTTTTACTACGTTCCTCTTCTGCTACGCTAATCCTGACAGTAACCTCAGATTCTGATACGGCATTGAATCCATTAAAATCCAATGTATACCTGCTTCTTAACGGCAAGGCCCTTAAGATCATCTCCACGGAAAAAGTATCATAACAGCCTGGAAGCGTTTTGTTATATTGCTTTCCCTCTTTTTCAATACTCACCGTGTTATCCCCATAACTTGCTTTTACACTTTGGACATCATCTATGTAATCAGTAAAAGAAACGGGTTTGAAAGAAGCCTTTTCAACAATCGTGATACTTTTTCGATTCCCTAATATGTCGGAAGTTAAAGCCTGCTCTCTTTCAATGACCTCCTTTCCATCCCTTAAACCAAATTTTATTGTTTCTGTAGTAAAACCTGCCCTTGTTTCATTGCCGTTTTCAATTAGAAATACCTCTTTTTTATCTGTTTCTTCTTTTAACGCTTTGCCGTCTATACCAATAAGATCAGGCATTTACCCGCTCCTCTTCATGCTATGGATAGAAATCCGTCATTAATTTATCAAAAGAATGAATTTCAGGATTAAATCTGATAGCTCAAACTGAATTGATAAATCTCATTAATAAAGGCTTTGAAATCAAATCAACGCTTATAAAGCAATCCTATTCGATTTAGACGATCCCCCTCCTGGATTTTCACACTAAATGTCTTAAGTTGCTGCTGAAAACAGTCTTCCTTTAACTAAATTCACCTGCTCAATCATATGCCCAATATTCCCTTCTCCGGCATACAAGGACATATCATAGAAGTTCTGATCCAAACCAGACCAATAGAGTATATTTTCATCCCCTGAAACCGATACATTCCGGTTCAGTCTGCCGACATACACTTCTACAAAACATTTTAGATGGTAGTACGTAAAATCCATTAAATGATGAAGAGTAACATCCTCGGCGGTTATAGAAGTTTCTTCTAATAATTCTCTATAAGCAGCCTCCAGCCCTGTTTCTCCATCTTCAATTTTCCCGCCGACTAAATTACGCAGTCCCTTGTACGGTTCTTTCAGCCTCTCACACATTAACAGCTTGGTCATTTCTTTGTCGTAAATCATTAAGACGTTGTAGCCTTGCATTTGATCACTTCCTAATTAATAATGTTGTTTACAGCCACCAATCCTTTTGCGGAATCAAATTAATAGTTTCCAGATCAAAATTCTCCTCAAACCAAGGAGCCATCAATGTTTTCTTCACTAAATATTCAGAAGCAGCATGGGAAACTCCAATCAAGGACATGTTTGTTTGACTGGCGTACTCAATAACTTCTTCAAACCTTTTCCTCCCATAATCGTTATCGATATGGCAGTGGATTATGATACCTATATAACCGTATTTTTCGTCATGGATGAACCTGTCTGTAATATCCATATTTAATGCTTCCGCAATCGCGTGGCTTGTCCCCAACGATTCGTGATAGTCCAACGGAGCCAATACGATCGGTTATCCTGGTGCAGTGGAAAATGCGGTTGCTGTCGCAGCGCTTGAAGATGTTCAGCAAAATGGGACTTACCGCGTAGCTGATTTCTCTTCCCGCGGAAATCCCAATACGGATGGCGACTACGTGATCGGTGTGCGTGATGTGGAAGTATCCGCACCGGGACGTGCGATTGAATCAACCTGGTACGATGGCACGTATAACACCATCAGTGGTACTTCCATGGCAACACCTCACGTCTCGGGACTTGCAGCGCAAATCTGGGCGGAAAACCCTAACTTCTCTGCAGCACAGCTCCGCTCAGAAATCCAGGACCGCGCGAAGAATAACGATATCCTCGGCGGCTCCGGAGCAGCAGCAGGCGATGACTATGCTTCCGGATTCGGGTTCCCGACTGTGAATCCTTAAGGAACGGAACAGGAAGAAGATGAAAGGACATGACTGAATCGGTCATGTCCTTTTTTGGTGGCTATTGGTCGGACAGATTAACGTGAAAAGTTGCTCGGTATTCCGGGCAGCGTTCCCTTTCCACAGCCCGGGCCAGTCCTTTCCTCTAGGTTCGATCTCCTCCCGTCCCACGGTTCATTTTCCCCGGTCATGGTCCAGAGATCTTTCGACAAGTTGGTCGATAAACGGGAAAAGTGGAACGAAAATTTGGATAGAGGAATGTATTTTTGAAAAGTAGAACGAAAATGCTGGGAAACGGCCTTGAAGTTTGTAGGTGGCAGCTCTTAGGACCACTTCCAGTGCCATGATGACCCTTTCTGATCCTTGGAACGTCTTGTTTTATGCTGAATTCTGAAGAGATATGCTGAAAAATGAGTTTATGCTCAATTTCCCGGGTATATGCTGACTTATTCTTTTTATACTGAACAAACCAAAAAACCACATCCCAAACACTCACCAGTCAAGAATACCGGCCACGGTAACTGACCATGAAAATCAGGCCATTGTACCTGTCCAAACCCCCAATCCCCCGTCTAAAAAATGGGTCAACGTACCTGTCCCCCTGACCCGCTCCGGTTATTGTTTGACTTTCCATTACAGATATCCGATACTATACGCATATTAATTAATCAGTTGATTAATTAAAGAAAGGAACTTCGATTATGACTCAATCACATGAACATAAGAGAGCGCCGGGGAGACCCAGATTGAATAAGGAAATAGCCAGGCAGGAATTATTGATTTCTGCCACGCATCTGTTTTCCACAAAAGGGTTCGAGGAGACGAGCCTGCGTGAGATTGCGGCGGATGCCAATGTGAATATGGCGCTGATCAAGTACCACTTCGGTTCGAAAATGGACCTGTGGAAAGCCGTCATCCTGAAGCTGTCCGGGGAAGTACTCGAAATTAATGACTTCGATCTCGGTGCAGTAAAGGATTCCGCTGATATGAGGCACCTCCTCGGCGAGCTTTTTGACAAATTGGTCGAAATGACGTTTGAGCATCGCGAGTTCAGTTTATTTGTCATGAATGAAAGCATTCAAAAAGGCGAAAGGTTCGATCATTTATTTGAACTCCTGATCAAACCTTTCCATGAACAGAGTTATCCATTTATCGTAAAGGGTATCGAAATGGGAGTGCTTGCCGATCAGGACCCGGAAGAGCTCATCGTGATGCTTTTGTCATCCGTTTCCTATCAACAGGCAGCCCCCCATATCCTGAGTCCCTTCTCATCTGTCACAAAGGACGTAGCACAATGGAAGGAAATGATCAAACACAGCCTCCGGGCAAACTTCATCAAATGATTATTTGTTCCATCTATTATGATCTGAAAGGATGTTTTTAATGGAAAAATATGAAGAAATCCCACAACCAAAAACATATGGTCCGCTCGGACATCTCCCCCTTATTGACAAGGATAATCCGACGCTCTCGTTCATGAAGCTCGCAGAGGAACAGGGACCTATCTTCCGTCTCCAGACCCCCTCTTCTTCTACAATCCTCGTGTCGGGTCATGAACTTGTAAAAGAGGTATGTGACCAGTCAAGATTTGATAAAAGCATCGAAGGCGCCCTAGAAAAGGTGCGTGCGTTCGGCGGGGACGGGCTTTTTACAAGCCGTACCGATGAGGCTAATTGGAGCAAGGCCCATAACATCCTCATGCCGACCTTCAGCCAGCGGGCGATGAAGGATTATCACGATATGATGATCGACATCGGCGTCCAGCTGGTCCAGAAATGGGCGAGGCTGAATCCGAATGAAGAAATCGATGTGCCTGAAGATATGACTCGGCTCACACTCGATACAATCGGACTTTGCGGATTCAACTACCGGTTCAACAGTTTCTATCGTGAGAGCCCGCATCCATTCATTATCAGCATGGTGCGTGCAATGGATGAAGCGATGCACCAGCTTCAGAGACTGGACATCCAGGATAAACTGATGGTGCGTACGAAGCGCCAGTTCAAGCATGATATTCAGACAATGTTCTCGATGGTCGATAACATCATTGCTGAACGGAAGGCGAATGGGTCGCAGGAAGAGAATGACCTTCTGTCCCGCATGCTGAATGTGAAGGATCCGGAAACCGGGGAGAAGCTAGATGATGAGAATATCCGTTATCAGATCATCACCTTCCTGATCGCAGGGCATGAAACGACGAGCGGGCTCCTGTCTTTCGCCCTCTACTTCCTGATGAAAAATCCGGAAAAATTAAGGAAAGCTTATGACGAAGTGGACCATGTATTTAACGGGCAGGCCCCGACCTACAAAGAAGTGATCAACATGAAGTATATCCGCAATATCCTGAATGAATCACTCCGTTTATGGCCGACGGCTCCCGCTTTCAGCCTGTATGCGAAAGAAGATACCCTCCTTGCGGGCAAGTACCCGGTCAAAAAAGAGGAAGAACGAATCACCGTTCTGATCCCTGAGCTTCACCGAGATCGGGATGCCTGGGGTGATGACGCAGATGAATTTCGTCCTGAACGCTTCGAAAATCCGGAGAAGGTGCCTCATCATGCATACAAGCCGTTCGGTAACGGGCAGCGCGCCTGCATAGGGATGCAGTTCGCCCTTCATGAAGCAACCATCGTCCTCGGCATGCTCCTGAAGCATTTCGAGTTCATTGATGACAAGGATTACCAGCTCAATGTCAAACAGACTTTAACGCTGAAACCGGGTGATTTTAAAATAAAAGTCAAACAGCGCGCACAGATGCCTGCACTTTTTGCGTCAGGTCCAAGTGATAAAGCACAGGAGAAAAAAGATAGCGGGTCCCAGGAAACACCTGTCGTCTCAGGACTAAATGACCGTCCTCTTCTCGTCCTTTACGGCTCTGACGCCGGTACCGCAGAAGGTGTCGCCAAGGAGCTGGCGGATACAGCAAGCTTCCACGGTGTACGCACGGAGGTCTCCCCTCTTAACGACCGCGTTGGCACTCTTCCTGCAGAGGGGGCCGTCTTGATCGTCACTTCCTCCTACAACGGAAAGCCGCCAAGCAACGCCGGACAATTCGTTCAATGGCTTGAAGAAGTGAAGCCCGGCGAACTCGAAGGGGTCCATTACGCCGTATTCGGCTGCGGGGATCACAATTGGGCAAGCACTTATCAGAATGTCCCAAGGCTGATCGATGAGAAGCTTGCAGAAAAAGGCGCGGTACGATTCTCCGCCCGCGGTGAAGGAGATGCGAGCGGCGACTTCGAAGAACAGCTGGAACAGTGGAAAGACACCATGTGGGCGGACGCCGTCGAGACGTTCGGCCTCAAGGTGGAGAACAAAGGCGGCAAGGAACGCAACAGTCTCAGCATGGAATTTGTCAGCGGCATCGGCGGTTCCCCGCTTGCCAAGACATATGAGGCGGCGAATACGAGCATCCTTGAGAACCGTGAGCTCCAGTCACCAGAAAGCGGCAGGAGCACCCGTCATATCGAGGTCTCCCTTCCATCCGGGCTCTCTTACAAAGAAGGGGATCACCTCGGCGTGCTTCCGAAAAACAGTGCGCAAAATGTGAACCGCATTTTGAAAAGGTTTGGTCTGAAAGGGAACGACCAGGTCATACTGTCGGCAAGCGGACGAAGCGCTGCCCATCTGCCGCTCGACCGCCCGGTTTCCCTAGCTGACGTTCTCACACACTGTGTGGAATTACAGGAAGCGGCCACTCGCGCACAGATCCGCGAACTCGCGGCCTATACCGTGTGCCCGCCTCACAAGAAGGAACTGGAAGCCCTGCTAGAAGAAGGCGTCTATCAGGAGCAGGTGTTGAAAAAACGCGTCTCAATGCTGGATTTCATGGAAAAATACGAAGCATGCGAGCTCCCGTTTGAACGGTTCATGGAACTCCTCCCCGCTCTTAAGCCGAGATATTATTCCATCTCTTCTTCTCCTTCTTTCGATGCCAGTAAACTGAGCATCACGGTCGGTGTCGTAAGAGACCCTGCTTGGAGTGGATTGGGAGAATATGAAGGTGTGGCTTCCAATTACCTGGCGAGGTTGGAAAAAGAAGAAGACATCGCATGCTTCATTCGCACACCGCAGTCGAATTTCGAACTTCCTGCTGACCCTGAAACACCGATCATCATGGTCGGTCCGGGTACCGGCGTGGCTCCGTTCAGAGGCTTTCTGCAAGCGCGCCGCATTCTTAAGGAACAAGGAATGCCGGTTGGCGAGGCGCATCTCTATTTCGGATGCCGTCATTGTGACCATGATTTCATCTACCGCGATGAACTCGAACGGGATGAACAGAATGGCATCGTCACACTCCATACTGCGTTCTCCCGAATGGAAGGACAGCCGAAAACGTATGTACAGCATCTGATGAATGAGGACGCCAACCACCTGATAGAACTCTTGGACCGCGGCGCACATCTCTATATATGCGGTGACGGCAGCAGGATGGCTCCTGAAGTCGAAGACACCCTGCGGGAAGCCTACAAAAAAGTTCACGGTGCTTCTGAGGAAGAATCTAAGAATTGGCTCTATCAGCTTGAACAAGATGGCCGGCTCGGCAAGGATGTTTGGGCAGGGATTTAATTTACTCCCATGAGAAAAACCGGTACGCATTTGGCGTGCCGGTTTTTTTACTTATATTAAAACATTGATGAGCCGGGGGACAGGTACCGTGGTTATTGGTAGCATTAGAGTGCGGATGTGGTCCTGAACTGCGTAATAAACTGGAACTCAGAGATTTTTAGACAAGTGGCGCAATTATCAGGATTTCGGCGCAATTAATTCGATTCCGGAGCAATTATCTTGAAATTGGCACAATAAATATTCGTATATTAATATTTCGGGTTTTACGGCCCCTTCTAAGCTCAGTTTACAGAATTTTCCCAGCTCTGGAACCCTGTCCTGATGTGGTTCTTTTCTCTCTTTCACTTAAAAATTAAATTTTTCTTGCGTAACCATCTATACGATGAATGATTTTATGTTCAGGCTTGCCAAGAAATCACTGGGCAGGAAATAAACTACGGTATCTGTCCCCCTACCTGCATCACAACTCAAGAAATATGGTTCTGTAAAAGGTCATGACTGCTGAGACCATGATCACCATTTCGGTCACTGTTAATATGGCCTGTTTTGGGCATTCACTGTGCTTCCATTCATAAAAGCCCTGACAAGATAATCAAGGACGAAGAGGATTAACATTCCGATTATGTATAACAAAAGGTACTCTTTATCCTCAATCAATAGCCAGCTTAAAGCGATGAGAGTAATCACGGTAATCAGTCTTATCCACTTGTCTATTTTTCGGTGCTGTTCATTTATATAATTATAGGAAAATATCTTTCTTTTCACTTTTTGAATGTGAAAGATTTTTCTTAATATGAATTTTGCGATTAAGTTCACGATAAGTACGATGACGGCAATCAGACTTAATGTTAGCCAGAACATGATACCTCGCCTCCTTTGCTATAGTTTCATATATGTTAGACGGAACGGACAACTTTTTTGTTTTAAAAACTTTATCAAGATGTCATGAATGTTTATTTCTGGTAAACTATTCAAAACAGACTTACAGGGGTGAAGCAGAATGAGAGTGGATTATTTTATAGGGATTGTTCCACCAGAAGAATATATAGATAGAATTGAGCGGTTTCAGCGTAAATGGATCAGCCAATCAGGGGTGGAACCACATATTACTCTGAAAGCACAAGGAGGGTTGACTCCTGATAAAAAATGGATAGACAAAGTGAAAAAAATTTGCGAAAATGTGAGCCCATTTCATTTGTCCTTAGGTAAACCGAGGTATTTTGGAGATAACATTCTTTATTTAAGTGTGTACTCTATAGATTTACACACTCTCCATCAAAAAATAGTAAACGTGATTTCACCATCAGATGAATTGATAAAGAGATATTTCGAGCTCGATGACTTTATTCCTCACTTGACTTTAGGAAAAGAACAATTCGGCGGGAATATTTCCACCGGTCTCTCGAAAGATGGATTAAAAGAAATGAAGTGTGCAGCAGGAGAGGAATTGACGCCCTATCCAGATTTCAAAGTGGATTATATAAGGGTGTATGAGCTGAATATTGAAAAGAGAAAATATGAAACGTTCTTAGATATCCCTTTAGGCGGCTGATCACATGATAATGAAATCCTTTCCAAGGAGTGAGCCGGTCTGGTTCAAATAAGGAACCAAGCTGCTGAACCAACAGCAACAATTATCAGCCCGGCCGCTCGCTTTTTAAAGTTCAGCATATACCCCAGAATAATCAGACCAATGGCAGCCCACTTGAAATGATAGAAGTCTCTTAAGCTTTCAGCAATATACCCTATCCATGTAGAAAAAATCAGGAATAGCAGTAAAACCGGAATCAGCAAATTGACAGCTCCCCAAAGATAGTTCATCGTTTTGACCTCCATCTAATTTGAAAATGCAATAAACAAAAATGTGATGATCAATGATTGAGCACAGGTGATGGTAAGGTCATCTCTCCAAAAAGTCTTTCCGAAAGGACTCAAAAGCCGGGCAATGATAAAGCTGCATAACCAAATCACTAAAAAGGTGATGATGAATCCCATTTTGACGCTCCAATTTTTATAAGCTTCCGCCGTGTTATTCGACTTTCTCTACCTCTACCAGTTCAAGTGTCACACCGTCCCCGTCCTGTTCATCAAATTGCATGATATTCACCTGTTTGACGTAAGCTTGCACGACATCGTCCAGAAATTCGTTTCTGGTCGGAAGGTCGATCCGAACCATCCCTTTCAGATCTTCTATACCCTCTCCTTCTTTCACCAGCCTTTTCTGCATGGATTCTTCCGCCCTTACCGGTGAATAGAGGACATCCAGGCGGTATCGTTGCGGGAAATCCGGACGCTCCAGCTCGGTTGACTGGAACGAACCGTCAGCCTTCACCGACATATAATCCTCCGAGATAACTTTCATATAAGGTTTGGCTCGATAGGCTTTTATATCTTTTAACGAGGCATCCTTTGGATATGCCAGGAGCCTGGTGTACATGATTGCTTCAGGTGGAAGATCCGTTTTCCCCTTTAAGAGGATATGAGTGGAATCAAGTGTGACGGACCCCTCGATTGTATAGGTAGGTTTCTCTTTTTTTTCAGAAGAAGACTCAGCAGCCTCTTCTTTTTTTTCCTCAAGAACAGTTATTCCGTCTGTTGATTTGACCATCTCTCTGACACTGCTTTTATCTTTCGTAAAATCCAGGCGGCAGGCAGTCAGGAGTGTCAGCAATAATATACAAAAGACCATTGGAAGAAGCCTTTTTTTCGGAACCATTATTAACACCCGCTTTAATACTCATTATTCTAAATATATTTACAACTCCGTTTTGTTATTGTAGCATTATACATGAAAAAATTGTATTATTTTGTAATATTTTTGGAGGAGATTGTATGAAAAGGATTGTGGATACATCCTTTCATTTTTTTATTGTCATTTTAGGATTGTTTCTTCTAAGCGGAGTCGGTTCGCTGCTTGCATATGATACTCAGCTTGTACTCACTGTGGGCTACTATTTCAATCAGCTGTATCAGTCATTGACCGAAATCATGGATCCTGCTTCCATCTCGATTTATTTAGGGGATAACGAACGCTATTATTCGCTGCCTGAAGTTTTTTTTAGTACATATGGTTATTCTTTCACGATTTTGATCAGTTCTTTTTTCCTGGCAATCATCTTTTCTGTCTTGAGCAGTTATTTTGTTATGCTGCTCCCAAGGCGCTTGTACAAATTTTCGCTGAAATTTTTAAACGTGATGGATGCTTTGCCTGAGGTATTCATCGTGGTGTCTTTTCAGATTTTCATTATATGGTTATTTAAAAAATCAGGTATTCTACTTTTCAATTTGTATGCACTGCAGGATGAGCGAACCTATTTCCTGCCGATCATATGTCTGTCCGTTTTGCCGGTCGTCTTCTTGATCAAGCAGTTTTTATTTCAGCTTAAGGAAGAAGAAAGCAAGCCTTATGTAGAGTTCTCGTATGCAAAGGGCTTCAGAAAGTCCTACACGGTGTGGTTCCATTTATTCCGGAATGTGTGGATCCATTTCTTCCTTCACTTGAAACCGATCTTTCTTTTGATGCTTTCAAACTTATTTGTAATCGAGATCTTGTTTAAAATGAACGGTTTCATGATGGTGTTATTCAGGGCATCAACAACTTCCGGGGCCGCGTTTTTCCTCGGGATGCTCATGATCTTTGTGCCCTTTTTCATCGTCTTTCAGACTGGCTCATATGTATTGAATAAATGGCTGAAAGGTGGGGCTTCTCATGTCTAGGCAGCTTCTGAAAAGGTTATTCATACCAGTCCTGATCCCGGCGACCTTGGTTGTGATCAGCTTCCTGATTCCTTTCTGGTACCCGGAATATGATGCCATTGTAAATTATTTAAAGGATGAACAGGGGAGGCTGATTGCCGCCCCGCCATTTACGCCTGAAGAAATGCCGCCGTTCGGAAGCGACAGGCTGGGAAGAAACTTCATCCTTTTATTACTGGCAGGAGCGAAGTATACGATTTTTGCCGCTTTATTCATCTCTTCGATGAGAATCATATTCGGCTTCGTGTTCGCCGTCATCTATACGTTTGTCCCATCATTCATCGGCAAGGCAATCAGGGGTTTGGGAGAAACTTTTCAATATATTCCCCTTGCCATCGTCGTGTTTGCCATACTGATTCCGCTTGAAAGTTCCTTTCAGCCCGGCTTTTTGCCGTCGAATGAGTACTTCTTGATCCAACTTTGCGTTATTGCTTTCATCGCCACGCCTTCACTAGGGATCTATCTTGGAGAAAAAATGAAGCTTTTTTTAAACGAGGAATTCATTCAAGTATCAAGGACACTGGGGGCAGGCCGATTCAATATCATGAAGAGACATATGCTTCCTCAATTCCTGAGACACTCCATTGTTTTATTTTCTGAACAGGTTGCACAGGCCCTTTCTCTGCTTATTCAGCTCGGGATCATGCTGATGGCTCTGGGAGGATTGAAGATTGCTGAATTCGCCTATTCTAATCTGGATCCGAGCAATCCGGTCTACTTTTCAGAAACCAACGAATGGGCGGCGACCATCGGAATGAATATTCAGCTCATTTTCTCAAACCCGCTGCTGGTTCTTGCTCCGCTTGCTTTTTTCTCCCTTATCATTTTGTGTATGAATATCATCAGCTCACAATTGAGGAAGGTTTTGATTGAACAGGAGCAACCCCTCACGAAAATGAAAAAAGCGAAAGTGAAAGAAAAAAGGAATGTGAGTGCAGCGTCTGAGGAATTATTTACTTTGAAACAGTGAGCCCTATATAAAGCTGGAGATCTCAACGTGGATTTTCAGCTTTTTTCTTTCAACAAATACTTTTTCTGGTTCTCGAAAACTTTTAATAAATGAACGCCCCGCTCACAACCACCATGAAAAGTGTATTTATCATAAGACTAAAATCAAGCTCATTCACTCTTTCAATCTTCCCTTGGTCATCAATCAAAATGTGTCTCCACCCGTCATATTCCAACGTAAAAAATGAAAGGACCGACCCAAAAAGATTCCTCCTAATATAGACGCCCAGCCTTTCTCCTTTTCATCACTCCCCCAATTTAAAAAAGCTTATCCTGCTTCCCGATAAGCTTTTCATGTCCCGTGTTATTGATTGCCCCCATTAAACCAGCTTCCCGCCTTTACACGCTCTTCTTCTTGAATCTGTCTTTCATGCTCATTGCTCACATCAAAAGAGCTTTTCCGGTTCCTGCCTCTAATCATAGCACTGACCACAGCAAAGACGGCTGATATCCCTAATATCCACCACAGCACATCAAAAACCTCCTTTATTGTATTCCTCTTGCTGACTTCCTTTCCTGAATCGTTCAATTCACTATAGTGAGCCGAGCTTTTCAGTGAAATCCGCTTCTTTCTCAACTTCAACATAAATTGGGCTCATCGATTTTATTTTAAAGATTTTTTGATAACTACTATTTCTTCCAATTATTTCAAAAACCAACAACTTTCTCAAGGATAATTTTCAAAAAAAGAGCTTATCCGTGACTGGATAAGCTCGAATACTACTCACCAAATGTTTTTACTCCTTCAACGACTTTGCACTCCATTGGGGTTTCTTCATGATAATTTGAGTGAATTGCTCAGTATTGTCCATACTAAACCACATCTCTATAAAGAAGGAGGAAAATAATGAACATTACAGAACTAGGCATCCGGCTGATTCTTTCATTTTTGTCACTGCTCCTCCTGACGCGGGTGATGGGCAGGAAAGAAATCTCCCAGATGACTTTCTTCAATTTTGTCTCGGCCATCGCATTGGGAACGCTGGGTGCCTCTCTAGCAGTCGATTCCACACTAAGCATTCGAAACGGGGTGCTTGCCTTGGCGGCTTGGACATTATTCACGTTGTTGACGGGGTTCATTGACCTAAAATCCAAAGTGATTCGCAAAGCCGTGGAAGGAAGTCCTAAAGTCGTGATCCGGGAAGGAAACGTACTTGATCACGAGCTGAAAAATTTAAGGCTGGATCTCGATGCCTTGAATGAGCTTCTCCGCAAGAAAAATGTCTTTTCGATTAAAGATGTGGATTACGCCATATTTGAAACGGACGGAACACTTTCGGTTTTGAAAAAAGAACCGAAACAGCCTTTAACTAAAGAAGACCGGATGAAAACTACCCCTGCACTTAAACAATATCCAATTCCCATCCCCATAATTGAGGATGGCCGCTATAATGAAAAACATCTTCAGCAATACAATATCAACAAACAATGGGTGGACCAGAAGTTAGTCCAGCAGGGAATCCAGTCCAGTTCAAACGTCTTTTATGCAGAGCTCCAGACGGATGGAACCATCTTTATTGATAAGATGGATGGCCAGCAAGATGAAAGCCCCAGGATCCACTAAGAATTTGCCCGGGGCTTTTTTCCCATTTCCTTATCTGTTTCAAACAATGTTCGATAAGACGCAATGACCACAACGATGCCATATATGATCATGTATACTGTGAATTTTTCAAGAAGACCTGTCATGACAAGGGATAGTAGAAAGACTGCAGAAATAATAATGAAAACACTTTTCCTTATTTTTTTTCGATTAACCATCATGAGGATATCCGCTGCTGCAAATATCAATAACACTACTCTCGTCCATAATAGATAATCAGTCAAAAATAAACTGATGATGATCATGACGGCAGCTATAGAATCAATCATGATATGCCATTTGATATCAGACAAATTCACGCCCCCCTTCTACCCTCAATATTTCTTCGCATAATACACCATGTTTAAAAACACAACCGATATATATAGCGATGCTATCAAGAGCAATGAATGATATCCAGAAAGTTGCAGCGGGCCCACATATGGATTAACGATGGCCATTAGAATGATAATGAAGCCCAGCATCCAAAAGTAACTGACAAATACGCCCCGTTCCCTGATTTTCTGTGCCCGTTCATCCTTTGCGGCAAAGTGCTCGGATAAGTAGGCCATACAAAAGCTCATGATAGCAAGCGCCACGGTCATGATTCCTTCCGGAAATTTTCCGGAGGATATGTACGCTCCGTTGACAAGACAAGCATTCAACAACATGATGACCCCCAGTATCAAAAAGACCGATTTATTGTTTTTCATTCGTGGTCCTCCTCATAAATAAAGATATCTTCGATGCTGCACCCGAAAGCACGCGCAACCTTAAAGGCCAGATTGATTGAGGGGTTATACCGTTCCCTTTCCAACGAAATAATGGTTTGCCTCGAAACATTTAGGTGCGCTGCCAGTTGATCCTGGGTCATCCTTCTGTCAGCACGAAGTTCTTTTATTCTATTCTTCATCGATTCAGCCTCTTTTGTAAAGGTTACTTTACGTATAGTTTACTTTACATATATTGGGCGGGTCAAGTGTACTTTACGTGTTGTTTTAAATGGATCTTATACCCATATATGTATGTTGCATGCGAGATTTGTCCAATTTTTCCGAAAAATAGGTAGTTCGCACTTATATTGAGAATTTCGCTCTTAAATCTGATTTTTTCGCTCTTATAATCAGAATTTCTCTCTCATATGAAAAATCACGCACATAATTTCAGCACAATACCCCCTGGACATTGAAAACTACATGGGGATTACAATGCTGCAGAGCAAGAGACAAGTCTGATTAATATTTTTTCTTTATCCAAAGGGCAGAACTGCACCATAATTTAAAAAGGATCTCCGCGATGGAAAATCCTTTTTTATACCTAATTTTAAAAGCTGTGTACTTCATTAGATCCTGCATAACGTTTCTAAATTCTTTAACTGTTCAACTTCTCAACCAGCTCCCTGACTGCCTCATCGTCTCCCGGGTTTATATACATTTTTTCAGTATCTGATATGATCTTTTGCGTATACTCCTTCATCGATAATTCAAGCTGCTGGGCACTCGGCCAATGTAAAGGAATATCATATATGTTAATAGTGCCGTCCCCATTGCCGCTGTATGTTACTGTTCCGTCAGCCATGATATCTCCGGTCAGCACAATGACGCTTTCCGGATAGACGGCGCTGTCTTCATCATAAGGGTTGACGGGTTCTCCCGCTGATATCTGGCGGACGTTTATCTTCGATGCTTCTTTGTTTCCAATTAACTGCAGCCAGACGCGGGCATATTCTATTTCTTTGGATGAGTACTGGGACAGGGTGCTTTCTTCCCGATTTTTTGATTGGGTGTCCGCGCTCTCTGAAGATATTTCAGTGTCGGAATCAGCAGGCTCAGCTTCTTCCAGCGAGTCGGAGCTTACAGATTCATCCCCGTTGTCGGATTCGAAAACCTTTTCCTCTGTTGATTTGCTGTCATTTGTATCGACGTGTTCACCGTTTGTTTTAACATCGCCGCTGCACGAAATGAGCAGGATGGACACGGATAATAACATGATTGGGATCAGTAGTTTCTTCACTTTTACACCTCTTTTTTCTAATCAATTTGCCGCATCGTTTTCCAATATAGTCCTACTCACAGCTTTGCGTAAACTCACAATATCATTCGGATTCAAGGCCCATTCTTCCATTAAGTCCGACTGCCTCTCCTTCAAGTCCTCCAATGGCTCCTCAATCAGTTCCACTCCAACGAATCGATCATCAAATATGGATGAATCCCTTATCTTACGCCAACCTCCAAAACCGATCTCGTCATTCATCGCCCATACGACTTTCTTGAAATGCGCAAACAAAATGGCACCGGTACACATGGGACAGGGCTCAACCGATGTATACAGCGTCAATTTTTTACGGTGTACTTTTGCCTGCAGAATCGCTTCACCGGCATTCCGGATCGCATCAATCTCTGCATGGGCAGTGGCATCCTGTTGAGGGTATACACGATTTCTGACGGTCGCAATGACGTTGTCGTTTTCATCGACGATCACGCTCCTATTGGATAGGTGTTCTCCTTTAGTGCCTGTTCCGCCTCCCCTAAAGCCATTTCTAAATAATATCTGTCCTTATCTTCCATGTAAGTTTTCAACCCCTCAATCACTTAAACTTTAATAGACTTGGTGATCAGTCCTGAATCCCACTTTTTACCTGATACCCATTATCCACCAAACCGTAATTTCCATCAATAGGAAATCAAACAAAAAAAGTTCCGAATGTGGGGTACAATCGGAACCTTATATATAGGTTAATGCTGACTTTTAACCATTAGTGCTGAATTTTTTATCTTATGCTGAAAAAATATAAGTTTATGCTGAACTATTTTTTATACTGATTACATCCCCTTTGTGCTTTCCAATGACGGAAACTCACTATTTCTCCACACATTCCATCACCGTATCCCCAAACGACCGGACATCCTCTAAATATTCATATCCTTCGGGTGAACCGAAACTATTAAACATCCGGACGGCAACGAGATCTTTCTCTGGGATGACGAGCACGGTTGCATTCGTGAAACCGAGAAGCTGATAGGAACCTTTCGGGACCAGCGGCCCTATCTCTGTCTTGTTGGCAGGCAGATCTTTAACGAACCATAGAAAGCCGTTTTGAGGGGCGTCTTTATGGAGAGTGGCAGGACTTTGAAGGGAAACGGCCATATCGATGATTTCCCGTGGGACGATTTGCTTCCCGTTTATTTTTCCTTTTTTCAAATGGAAGTATCCCCAGTACGCCAGCTCCCTGGTGGAGACGTACATGTTCATCTTGTCGCCTTCCGTGCTTTCGCTTGTCCGCCAGTCTTCGTCCCCTTCATAGCGCAGGATTACGTCAACGAGCCGCTCGTTTTTTTCAGCGTACCAATCTGATTCGCTTAATCCGAGCGGGGTGAAGACTGCTTCATGGAGGATTTCTGCAACAGAGTTGCCTGTTGTCACCTTCACGAGCCGGGTCAGGGCTTCGATTCCGATTTGTTTGTACGACCAGTCTGTGCCGGGCTCGAAGTCGCGGTAAGTCTTCCCTTCTTCGGTTTTCAATCCATGCGTGTGCGTAAGCAGATGCCTGATCGTGACCGGTTTCCATGCAGGCTCATCCAGGTCAGGCAAATAGCGGGTCACCTTATCATCAATGCTCTTTATGTATCCATAATGTAAAGCATACGAAACGGCAAAGCCGATATACGTTTTCCTAACTGAAGCGACGTGAAACTGCGTGTCCGCCTTGACCTCCCTGGCATCTTCACCATCGGACTGATTGCCGATGTACTTCTCGAAGACGACTGAATCACGATGGATGATGAAAGTGGAAGCCCCTGTACAAATCACTTTTCCAAATGTATTTTCTACATGTGCTGCCAACGGAAGAAATGCGGTGCTGTTGTGCTGACGATGAAGTTTTATCATGGCTTCCAATCTGTGTGATAAACCTTGATTTCCGGCCAAATGGCTTTCCAATTTTTCTTGAGGATCCTTTCCTCATAAATGACAGCTCTTTGTTGTGTCTCGTTAAAAAATGGAGTCGGCCTTACCTCCATATTGAGTACATCATCCAGTCCCCATGGGGCAGTCAGGATAAGATCTTGATTGCTGTCCAATTTTACACCGAGAGCAGTCGCTGACTCAGGAAACTTTGATATCGCGTCTTCAGTGGACTCATAAGGTGAAATATCATTTACCACATGCATTCTTGCCTCATTTTTAACGGACCAGGGTACTTCAGGTAACATGTCGTGGAGTGCAGACTCAATTCTTTTTTCCGTTTCCTCTTCCAGGTTGCTTTCGTTAAAATAGATCACGTCAACATCGGGGGTCTCCGTTCTCTCTTCAAATCCGTGCAGTTCATCCCAGATTTTTGACCGGACAAATCCGGCGCATATCCACCAATCCGGCAGATGCAGGCTGCCCGCTGCATGCAGAATTCCCATCATCCTCTCATCATTTTGGATGAGGTTAATTATCTCTCTTTCTGTACTTATCAATTTCTCTTCCCCCTTCATTTACAGACGTTACATTAAAAATTCTGATTGAAGTATACTCATCCTCAGCCGATCAACGAATTCCCCATTCCTCAACCGGTCCTGCCGCAGAATTCCTTCTTCTACATACCCCATTCGCAAATACGATTTTATCGCTTTCTCATTGTCCACTTCCACACGCAGCCAAATTTTATTCAACCCCAGTTCATTGAATCCCCATTGGAGCATTTCTTTCATGGCTGCAAGGCCATAGCCCCTGCCCCAATAGTCTTTATCTCCGATCGCAATCCCGAGCTCTGCGTGTTTGTTCAGCTTGTCGATATTTTTCAAGTCGATCCAGCCAATGTGTGTGCCCTCTTCTGTGACGATGGCTTTTTGTTCATAGCCATTCGTTTTGTTTATGCACATTTTGATCCATTTCCTGGTCTCTTCCCTGCTGAATGGAGGATGCTTCTCCGGCATGTTAAGATGTTTGGTGACTTCTTTATCCAGGCACCACTGATAACGGTCTTCTGCGTCACCCATGGTTAATTCCCTTAGTTTCACTATCGGCAATTGGGTTGTTTTCATTCATTTCCCTCATTTATCATTGGAATTATTCAGCTGTGCGCCACTGGGACTGTCCCCATGACCCGCTTCAAATCTCCCTCTGGTACGCACGGTTTCAAATCCCAGACGTTCATATAAGCGTATGGCTCCAGGATTGTTTTGATTGACGTGCAGGGTGACCGAATTCATACCGTCTTGACGGCATTCTTCCAGGCATTTGCAGGTGAGTGAGGCAGCGATCCCTTTCCCCCGCCATTCCGGGATTACTCCGACTTGACTGATGTACGCTTTTGTGTTAGGAAATTCAGGGTCGGTATCCAGTGCAATAAATCCTGCAGCTTGGTTGTCGACAGCGGCAAGGTAGGACTGTGCTTTGAGGAAGGTAGGACTGGACGCAATCCACCCGACCCATTTATCCATTGACCACCCCGGAAATCCCGGCCGGTCCTTGAAAGACGCATCATATACTTCATAAAAGTCCGCCTCCGAAGTGGATGACCAACTTTGGAATCGTAAAGGTACAGAAGCGTCGATTTGAGGAATTTCTTTTAGGTCATGCTCCATTACAAATTCTTGAAAGATCAACTTGAATCCTTTTTCTTTATACTTCTGAATGATTTCTTCTGTAATATTCTCACATCTAATCGACGTCACGTTTTCCAATTTGCTCGACCTCCCAAGAGAATGCGTTAATTCCCAGATTAAGTTATGTTATTTCGGACCGTCTTCGCTGCTGTTTGGACCATGGGACCTGTTTGCGGCTCACTTATTAATCACGATCGACAGCTTGTAGCTGACGATATCACTTAGTTTTGTAAGGAATTCATCCAAAATTTCGTTGTTCTGAAATTTGCACTCGAGGAGATAGCAGCTTTCTCCGCTGACTTTATAATTGTTTATGACATATTCAGTGTTGTCCTTGACGAAAGACAGATATGGTTGATGATTTGCACTTCTCAAGAAGATTTGTAGAATGGCATGCACCGTATACCCCATCTTCTTCTGATTGATAGTGATGGTATAGCCCTCAATGATGCCGCTGTCCTCCAATTTTGCCACCCTGGCTGAGGCAGCGGGTGCGGTCAAGTGGACTTTACCTCCTAATTCTTTCATCGTGATCCGGCTGTTTTGGGACAATTCTTCAATAATTTTCAAATCCGTCTGATCAATCATCGGCCCAACTCCTTTCATTATAAAGTAAAACGGGCAAAACACTTTCGTTCCATTATGTATTGCATTTGTGTTCTTATATAAAATATACATTGTACTAAGGATTTTATAAAGATAAGGAGCGAATGAGTGATGAAGTTACAACTAATTAGAAATGCAACCTTGATTGTTCATTATGCCGGAAGGAAATTCCTGATCGATCCATTCCTTGCTGAAAAGGGCAGCTACCCTCCTTTCCCGAATTCAGTTAGGCAGGATCAACAAAACCCATTGATCGGTCTGCCGGTTTCAAACGAGGAAATCGTAAAGGACATCGATGCTGTCATCGTGACACATCTGCACCCGGATCACTATGACGAAGCAGCCAAAGAAATCCTTCCTAAAGATATTAAAATGTTTGTTCAAAGTGAAGAAGACGCAAGCGCAGTGAAAAATGACGGTTTTCAACATGTAGAAGTACTGGGAGAGAACTCTTCATTCGATGATATTCAACTAACCAAAACAAAAGGCGAGCACGGCCGTGGTGAAATCCTGAAATTTGCCGGTCCGGTATGCGGTGTCGTCTTTAAACACACAGATGAAAAAATCCTTTATGTAGCAGGAGATACGGTCTGGTACGCCGGAGTCCGCGAAGAAATCGAGACCCACCAGCCTGATATCGTCGTGGTAAACGCCGGTGACAACCAATTCCTTGAAGGCGGATCCCTCGTCATGGGGAAGCAGGATGTTCTTGAAACAGCAGAGGCTGCCCAAGACGCCACCATCATTGCGGTACACATGGAAGCAGTCAACCACTGGACACTATCAAGAAAAGAACTTAGAAAATTTGCAGAAGAAAAAGGAATTTCTTCGCATGTGATTGTGCCTGAGGATGGGGAGACTTTTACTTTCTGATTTTGAGCATTGCCAATACCGTGCTGAGGGACGGGCCTTTAAAAACAGACGGAGTCAACACGATCCGTCTGTTTTTTGTTATTCTTTAAAATTACTCCGATACATGGGTCTAACTGAATTTCTCGGTGTTCCTTACCTTAAGAAGCAAAATTGTCCCGCAGTCCAAACAGAAACAAGCATCGACTGGCGAGTTTTTCAGTACGGAATGCTTTCGAAACATGGCACCATATCCCTTAAATTCGCCGGCTGCATTTCTCCGGGACAGGCACTCTGGACAAGTTCTTGTCTCGTACATATTTCTTCCCCTTTACAATTTGGATAAATGAAGCTGATAGGCTCTGTATGCCCGGGATAAGGCCGTTACAAGCGTTATGATTAAGACCGCAAAGAAGCTGATCAGCATGAAGGTACCTTGAAGGAATACACAGAGAAACATGATGATGCCCCCCCAGAACAGCGGGTATGCGAACGGTCTGAGTGTGATGTTCCAGATTTGTTGTGTTGAATTTTTTTGTGATGCGGGTTGGTCTATGGAGTTCAGTTGGAATCTAGGAATGGTGTTGGCAGTGGTAATCAGGACCGTCCCCACGAGAACCGGAAGCAGCCTTAATAAGTCGAATTCTGTTCCGGAAGCCAGCAGAAGCAGCCCTATATGCAGGATCAATAAAATGAGAATGAGGGATACAAAGATGTAGTCCATTCCCTTCTTGAATCTTGAGAAAAAATAGCCCTGTTTTAAGAGAACCGGCATAGTGAAGAGCTGGATGGCAACCAACATCATTGTGGACGGGATCGCAAAAAGAATGACCTCTCCCGGTCCATAAGAAGAATCCATTGTTCCAATGCCATTAACGTAAAGATAGATACTTACCGCAAATGTTGAAACCGTCAAAAAACTGATAAAGAACTTACTGTTCATTCGTTCTCCCCCCTGGAATTAAATTGTACTACCCATTTCAAGACATCCTGAAAAACCGATGAATTCAACGAATAATACACAAATTGCCCCTTCTTGAACGCATACACCAATTCGGCATGTTTTAACACCGATAAATGCTGCGAGATCCCCGGTTTGCTGATGTCAAAATGCTCCGCAATCTCACCTGCTGTCAAATCCCCCTTCCGCAGAAGGTCCAGGATCTTTCTTCTATTCTCATCCGAAAGGGCCTTAAACAACTCGTTGATCGACAAATCCGTCCCTCCTTTTTTATTATTTAAGTGTTTACTTAATTACTTAAATTATAAATGTATGGAATGAAATGTCAATGATTATGTTAATGTTTTCCTAAAAAGGGGGCACACCTGAAAAACGGGTCAACGTACCTGTCCGGGACCACTGAAAAACGACTCCTAAATAATGTAAAATACAAATAAAAAAAGAAAACCTTCCTAATTT
>NZ_JBJOSA010000021.1:0-57838 GCF_045897515.1 Rossellomorea oryzaecorticis
CACGCCGCCAGCGTTCGTCCTGAGCCAGGATCAAACTCTCCGATAAAAGTTTGAATAGCTCTTGTTTGCAACGATTACTCGTTGCGGTAAATCTAGAATTAACGTTGACGTATTGTCTTGTTTTGTTCAGTTTTCAAGGTTCAATTTGTTGCTTACTTCGTTTGAAGCGACCCTTTAAATATTACAGCATCAACACCGAAGTGTCAATAACTTTTTTTAAAAAGTTTTTTGTGTGTCTGCCGTGTTTTGCGGCAACAGATAATAATATACCACCATATAAACTTGGGCGCAATAGTTTTTTACATCTTTTTTAATTCTTTTTCAAAATAGGTCTCGAGCCATATAAAACAGGTTCATGCTTCCTATTACGAGTATAGTCCACTTAAATAAAAAGCAGCGGCCTGCAGCCGCTGCTTTCTTCTATATATTATCCTTTAATCACGATGGCGCATCAATGGGAACAGCAGGACGTCACGGATGGACGGGGAGTTCGTTAACAGCATAACAAGCCTGTCGATCCCGATTCCCAGGCCGCCAGTCGGAGGCATACCGTATTCCAATGCTTCAATGAAGTCGTCATCCATCATGTGTGCTTCATCGTTACCTTCTTCTCTTTCTTTTAGCTGAGCTTCAAAGCGTTCTCTTTGATCGATTGGATCGTTAAGCTCTGTAAACGCGTTTGCGTGCTCACGGCCCACGATGAACAATTCGAAACGATCTGTGAATCGAGGATCCTCATCGTTTTTCTTCGCCAGCGGAGAAATCTCCACCGGGTGGCCGTAGATGAATGTAGGCTGAATAAGCTTGTCTTCTACTTTTTGCTCGAAGAATTCATTTACGACATGACCGTATTGCATATTGTCCTTGATTTCAATGCCATGCTCTTTAGCCAGTGCACGTGCTTCTTCAGCGGACATTTCTTTCCAGAAGTCTACTCCAGTATGTTCTTTTACGGCGTCTACCATATGAAGACGGGTCCACTCAGGCTCCAGGTTCACTTCATAATCACCGTATTGAACGGTTGCAGAACCGAATACCTCTTTTGCGATATGCGCAACAAGGTTTTCAGTCAATGCCATGATATCGCGGTAATCTGCATAGGCTTCATAAAGCTCGATCATTGTGAATTCAGGGTTGTGTCGCGTAGACACCCCTTCATTACGGAATACCCGGCCGATTTCGTATACTTTTTCAAGACCGCCGACGATCAGGCGCTTCAAGTGCAGCTCGATTGCGATACGCATATACAGCGGCATATCGAGGGCATTGTGATGCGTTGTAAAAGGACGTGCTGATGCTCCTCCCGCGATGCTGTGCATCATCGGTGTTTCTACTTCAAGGTAGCCGTTGTTATCTAAGTATCTTCTCATCGATTGGATGATGCGGCTCCGGGCGATGAATGTCTCTTTGCTTTCCTGGCTTGTGATCAGGTCCAGGTAGCGCTGGCGGTAACGTTGCTCTACGTCTTTCAAACCGTGGAACTTCTCGGGAAGAGGACGCAGCGCTTTTGTCAGCAAGGTAAATTCCTTTGCTTTAACTGAAAGTTCTCCAACCTTCGTTTTGAAAACTGTCCCTGTAATACCGACGATATCTCCAAGGTCTGCAGTGTTGAAATATTCATACGCTTCTTCGCCTACTGCATCTTTACGAACATAGATTTGAACTTGTCCTTCGAGGTCCTGAAGGTGGGCAAATCCCGCTTTCCCTTTTCCGCGCTTCGTCATGATACGGCCGGCAATCGTTACCGAAACCTCTTTTTCTTCCAACTCTTCTTTAGAAAACTCATCATATTGTGATTTGATATCTGATGAGCTGTGTGTGCGTTCAAAACGTTTACCGAAAGGATCCATTCCTTTTTCACGGATGGATTCCATTTTTTCGCGCCTTACGCGGAACTGGTCATTTATTTCTTCGTGACTCATTGTGTTTCACTCCTATTCTATCTGCTTTCCTGCTTTACTAGACTGATACGAATATATACCATACTATTTTACACAATATCAGGGATTGTAACACCCCTAAAGTTCCAGTTCTTTGAGAAAACTGTCCCGTGTGTGCCGACCAGGGCACACGGATACTGCAATAAAGAATCTATCTAAAAAAGGCTGCTCCGTTCATGAGGGGTATCATGATTGGAATCCAGCCTTTTTCAGAATAACAGATTTCGATTGATTTATCACTGATGGATTATTCACTATGCTCCAAATCACCCTGAGGGTCCAGGTCCTCGAGCGTAATGCCGAGCACATCTGCCACCTTCACCATGAAGTCTTCTTTGGGAATGCGGCTCCCTCTCTCCACTTCTCCGAGAACAGAGACGGAGATGCCCAGTTCCTTTGCCAGACCTTCCTGAGTGAATCCTTTCAGCTTTCTGAATGCACGAACGCGTCTTCCCCATTTATCTGTTTCCATAACCGAACTCCTTCTTTGTCAGGTATTTCGTCCAGAAAGCGATTGAACGGGGTGCCGTCAGCAGGATGCGGGATGGACGGTTCAAGCTCTAAAAGCGGTATGAGAACAAACGCTCTCTCCTGCATCCTTGGATGAGGGACGAGGAGATCCTCAGAATCAATCGATTTGTGATCATAGAGCAGGATATCAATGTCTATGATCCTCGGTCCCCACTTGAACTCCCTTTTTCGCCCAAGGTCATGTTCCACCTGCAGGCATTGCTGCAGCAATATTTCCGGACGTAAATCCGTACGGACTTCAATCACCATATTCAAAAATTCGCCTTGATCGGTAAAACCTACTGGATCCGTTTCATAGATCGACGATTTCCTTCTTACCTCTATCTTACCATGACTATCCAGGATATTAATGGCTTTTTCCAGATAAGCCTCCCGCTCCCCCATATTCGAGCCCAGGGAAAGGTATGCAATACTCTTCATTATGATCGACTCCTCGTAATCTCCACCGCCACCGACCGGTAGTGACCGGGAATCGGCGGGTCGGGCTTGATCAGTGTTATCGTGCAGCTTTCAACAGCAGAGAATGATTCCAATAATTCCGAAGATATCCTTTCGGCCACCGCTTCCACCAGATTAAGAGGTTCCCCTTCCACCACAGACTTGGCTATAGAATACACATCCGCATAATTGACGGAATCCTCGAGATTGTCGGTTTGTCCTGATTTTTTCAGATCGAGATGCAGCTCCACGCTCACCCGGAACCGCTGGCCGAGCTTGTTTTCTTCTGAAAAAACCCCGTGATAGCCGTAGAATTCCATTTCGTTCAACATGATTTTATCCATCGTACTGCCCCTTTCCCATTAAAGCATCTGTCATCTTCGCCATCCGAGCCATTTCCTTCACATCATGGACACGTACGAGCTGGCAGCCCTTCTGAATGCCCCAGCATACCGTCGCACCCGTCCCTTCCATCCTTTCTTCCACCGGCAGGTCCAGCACATGGCCGATGACCCGTTTTCGCGAGGTGGCGTAAAGGACTGGATAACCGAGGGATACGAGGGTGTCGACGTTCCTCATCATTTCAAGGTTCTGTTCGAATGATTTGGCAAAACCGATCCCCGGGTCGAGGATGATCTGTTCATCCATTACACCCGCTTTTTTTACAAGGGAGATGCTTTCCTGGAGGTCCTGTACGGCATCTCTCATGAAGACTTCATACTCTTTATCCTCTCGGTTGTGCATCAGGATGATCGGCACGCCCTTTTCAGCTGCCGCCGCTGCCATCAGCGGGTCCTTCTTCGCGCCCCAGACGTCATTGATAATATGAGCGCCTGCCTCGACAGCCGCTTTGGCAGTCTCCGCTTTATACGTATCGATTGAAATTGGGACATCGACTTCTTTGACAAGCGCTTTTATGATCGGGACCACCCTTGAAATCTCTTCCTCTGCAGTGACAGGGGTATGCCCCGGCCGAGTCGATTCGCCGCCGACGTCTATTATGTCCGCTCCTTCTTCCACCATTTCCTGCGCACGCGCCACTGCTTTCTGAACGGAGTCATATGACCCTCCGTCAGAAAAGGAATCGGGCGTCACATTCAGGATCCCCATGATGAGGGTTTTGCTGGAATAGTCCAATTCATAGTTTCCGCATTTAATCGTTTTTGTCATGGGTGTTCCCTTCTTTCATGTCCTCAATGGAGTTTAAGTAAGATACGTATTCTTGATACTGTTCATGCAGCAACCTGACCCAGCGGCCGTCACGGCCTGCATAGGTTTGATCCCCGATTTTCCTTACCGGTACGATTTCCTGCACGGAATTCGTAAAGAATACTTCGCTTGCCGCTTCCAGATCGCTCTCTTGGAAAAACCCTTCCCGGACAGGGAGGTTCAATTTCTCCGCCAGGGCGAGAATAAACTGTCTGGTGATTCCGTTTAAAAGTCCGGTTTCAACAGCAGGGGTAAAAAGTTCTCCTTCTTTTATCCAGAAGAGATTCGATGTGATCCCTTCGCATAGATAGCCGTCACCCGTAATAAAGATCCCTTCTTTATCCTGATCGGGACCGATTTCCCTTTTAGCAGCAAGATTATTGAGATAATGATGGGACTTCAATCTCTCCTTTATCTCAGGGGTGCTCCGCCTCAGCTTGAGGAAGACACCCTCTTTTTCTCGCAATGGCACGGATGGCGGCAATTTTTTTTGAAAAAGGATGACCGTTGGATCCCCGTAAGGAGCAGTCTGTAATCCGATTTCACCAGGACCTCCCGATACATTCAGCCGGCAGTAGGCATCGTCCAGTCCATTTTTTCTTATAAGCGAGGCCACAACCTGCTTTATTTCCGCTTCATCTAGATCCACTTCGATGTTCAGTACTTGGAGACCCTTATTCAACCTGGCTAAGTGATCCCCCAATAAAAAGGGATGTCCGCCATACGTCCGGAAGGTTTCAAAGACACCAAGACCGTAAAGGTAACCGTGATCAAAAGGGGAGATGGCGGCTTCTGACTGATGAATGATCTTGCCGTTGGAATAGATATACATTAAACCGGCAGCTCTGCTTTCTTATAGGTTTCAAGGAAGTTCTTCAGAAGCTGCTTTCCATACTGGGTCATGATCGACTCTGGATGGAATTGCACCCCTTCGATCGGGAGCTCTTTATGGCGGATGGCCATGATTTCTCCCTTGGAGGTCTCGGCTGTGATATTAAAACAATCCGGCAGGGTTTCACGTTTTACAATCAGCGAATGATAGCGTGTTGCTTCAAACGGGTTCTTGAGTCCCTTGAAGAGGGTCTTTCCGTCATGATGCATGTCAGACACTTTACCGTGCATCAGACGTTCGGCGCGGATGACATCCCCTCCAAAGACCTGGGCAATCGACTGGTGGCCCAGGCATACACCGAAGATCGGTATTTTCCCTGCAAAATGAGAAATCACCTCAAGGCTGATCCCTGCTTCGTCCGGACTGCAGGGCCCGGGAGATATCATCAGGTAATCGGGTGACATCGCTTCGATATCAGGGATGGTGATTTCGTCATTCCGTCTGACGACCAATTCTTCACCAAGCTCTCCTAAAAACTGGACAAGATTATATGTGAATGAGTCATAATTATCGATCATGAGTATCATGGTTGTCCCCCGTTTCCTTCCGCCATGGCCTTGGCAACCCAGAGCGCCCTGGCTTTCTTCAGCGATTCCTTGTATTCATATTTCGGGTTCGAGTCGATGACAACGCCAGCACCCGCCTGGATGTAAGCTTGCTGGTCCTTCACCAGCATCGTGCGGATGACGATATTCAATTCCACATCACCGTTCACGCCGATCCAGCCGATCGACCCTGTATAAATGCCCCTTCTGACCGGCTCCAATTCTTCGATGATTTCCATCGTCCTTACTTTTGGTGCCCCGGTGATCGTGCCTCCCGGAAAAACAGAACGGATGACATCGGCATTGGTCTTCTGCTCATCCAGTCTCCCTCTTACATTAGAAACGATGTGCATGACATGCGAATACTTCTCGATGACCATGAACTCATTGACTTCAACCGTCCCGTAGGCACAAACCCTCCCCAAGTCATTCCGCTCTAGATCAACGAGCATGACGTGTTCGGCCCGTTCCTTTTCATTGCCGATGAGTTCCTGTGCAAGCGCTGCATCTTCATTGGCATCTTTCCCGCGGGAACGCGTGCCGGCAATCGGTCTTGTGCTCACTTCCGTCCCCTTTTTCTTGACCAAAAGCTCCGGTGATCCCGACACGATCTGGAAGTCCGGTGTCTGGATGTAGCTCATATATGGAGAAGGATTCAGTTCACGTAGTTTTTTATAAACCGCGAACGGCTCGGCATTGAGTTTCTCTGACTGCCTGACCGATAGATTGACCTGAAAAACATCACCCTGCGAGATATAATCTTGTATTCTCTTTACCGCATTTGAAAATTGTTCTTCATCCATGGATACTCCGCGGCCGGCGGTCTCCTTATCCGGCTCCATATCGACTTGAAGGTCACGATTTGCAAGCTTCCCTTTCCACACTTCCGTCCACGTTTGCAGCAGTGTTTCGGCATCTGACTTCTCAGCCTGCGTGAGGATCATCGTCCACATTACCTCTTCTTCGTGGTCAAATACCGCCCACTGATCTAAATAAAAGAAATACACTTCCGGAATCCCGAGATCATCTTGACTCAGTTCCGGCAGTTTCTCGATTCTCCTTGCATAGTCATAGCTCAGAAAACCGATGACCCCTCCCTGGAAATCAGGAAGGTCGGGATGCCTCTCGGTTTTTAGGGGATCCAGCCATTTTTCCAGTTCGATCAATGGATCACCATATCTGATTTCCGTGTTTTCATCATCCTGGATGATAAGGCCATCCCCTGAGCTTTGCGCGATTGCTTTCGGTTGAAGTCCGGCAACACTATATCTTCCTCCCCGGCCGCTTTCCAACAATACATGATGTGATTGGTCCCGGCTCAGTTGTTCATATGCTGAGAAGAATTGTTCTTTTGTTGTTCGGGTTTTATGAAAATATAAGTGCTGCACGTACTTCACACTCCTACTGTTTTATCTTCTTTCATGATACATGAAGTTTGGGAAGGTTTCACTGTTGAAAGTATGGAAAGGGGGAGTTTTGTAGGAATCTTGTGGTTTGATTCATTGAACTTTGAGTTTGGGCTTTTAATTATCGGGTTTGGGGAGGAAAATCTTCGGAGTTGGGGCGGTGATCTTTGAATTCGGGGTGTAAATCCCCGGGATGGGGTCGGCGATCTTAGTTTAAGGCAGTCAATCTTCGAATACGGGACCGCCACCTTTGACTTTGGGTTGAAAACCTTCCGGATGGGGAGGCTTCACTTCATTCGGGGCGGGTAATCTTCGAATTCGGGACGATAATCTTCGAATTTCAGCTGATAATCTTCGAATTTTGACCGTTAATCTTTGAAATTCAGCAATTAATCTTTCAATTCCGGGGATAATTCCACCAAATGTAAAAATAAGGAATTAACCTGCTAGTCCCCTCCACGCCCAGTGTGCTCAACCAGCTGCTGGATACTCCCCAAAATTCTTTCAACCACAGGGGGTAAAATTTCATACAACAAAAGAAAAATCCCGAAGCAATTGCCTTCTTCAGGATTTGGTTCATTTATTTATTCGTCATCAAATTGATAAAGCGGAGTGCTCAGGTAGCGTTCCCCGTTACTCGGGATGACGGCGAGGACTTTCTTTCCTTTGCCGAGTTCTTTTGCGACTTTCAGTGCAGCGCAGATCGCGGCTCCGGATGAGATGCCTCCGAGGATCCCTTCTTCCCTGGCGGCTCTCCTTGCATAATCAAAAGCCTCATCATTCTTCACCTGGATGACTTCGTCGTAAAGAGAAGTATTCAGGATGTCAGGCACAAACCCCGCGCCGATCCCCTGGATTTTATGAGGACCTGGCTTACCGCCCGACAGAATCGGGGAGTCGGTTGGTTCCACCGCATACAATTTGATGGATGGATAATGCTCCTTCAATACTTCGCCGGCTCCGGTGATCGTTCCGCCGGTTCCGATCCCTGCAACAAAACCATCAAGCTGCCCGCCCATTTGCTCAACGATTTCTTTCCCTGTCGTTTCTCTGTGCACTTTCGGGTTTGCTTCATTTTTGAACTGCTGCGGCATGAAGTATCCTTTTTCATTGGATAGTTCTTCGGCTTTGCGGATCGCGCCGCCCATCCCTTCGGATCCCGGCGTCAATACTAACTCCGCTCCGTATGCACGCAGAAGGTTTCGTCTTTCCATACTCATGGTGTCAGGCATGACAAGTACTGATTTATAGCCTTTTGCCGCAGCAACCATGGCAAGGCCGATCCCTGTGTTTCCGCTCGTCGGTTCCACGATGGAATCCCCAGGCTTGATCTTCCCTGCTTTTTCAGCCTCTTCGATCATCGCCAGGGCGATCCTGTCTTTCACACTGCTTCCTGGATTCATATATTCTAATTTTAAGTACACATCCGCGCTGTTGTCATCGACTAGTCGATTAAGCTTCACTATTGGAGTCTGACCGATTAATTCCGAAATTGAATTAGCCACTCTTACCATACATTCCACACTCCCAATCCCAAGTAATTTTGTTGGATTTATTATCTAAAACGTACCAATTTTCAATCAAATTGTCAATTGAAATGACCTCGAGGATATACCCGGCGTAGATGGACAACCATAAATGCGTATGGGCTTTGTTCAGAGGCGTTTGGCATAAGATGAATTGCTGTGAAGGCGTTTTTGCGTTCTTGGGTTTAGCTTATGGCATCTATGCCCTGAAGCTGGACAAAGTAAGACGCAGGGTCTATCTCTCGTGAGCACGCATTTCTCTTTTCCTACTCTATTCACCATATATCCCTACTATGATTCGTTAAACCCCTTATGTTTATGTAAATGGAAAAAGACTGGCCGCTAAGCCAGTCTTTCATCATTGTTCCGTGCCGTAAAACCATTCCACTTCTGCTTCATCCCAGAATGCTTCAGGCGTGAGCGGTGTTTCCACTTGTTCCATCGCAAGCTGGCGGCGGATCTGATCTTTTACGTCTTTATAACTGTATTGTCTTTCTTTTACGGTATCTTTTAAAAGATAAATGACATAATCTGATCCCGTTTTCACCGGCTGACTCCATTTGCCTTTCTTGGTGGATTCGAGCTCCTTCACCGCTTCAGGGGATAAAAGCTCTCCCTCTGCAGGCACATAGCCGATGTCCCCGCCCAGATTGGCACTCCCGTCATCGGTGGAACGCTCCATTGCCAGGACATCGAAGCTTGAGCCGCTCTCTAATTCCTTGATGACCTGCCCGGCCTCGGATTTGTCTTTTACTTTGATTTGTTTCAGGTTGAACATTTTAGGAATCGAGTACATTTCTTCATTTTGGGTATAGAAGTTTTTCATGTCTTCTTCCGATATTTCTACATCCTTGGTCAGCAGCTCTTCCAGCAGTAAGTCGGTCCTGATCTGGGCTTTGACCGTTTGCTCGTCTGCAGTGAACTCTTCATCGAAAGAGTCATACGCAGAGCGTATCAGATCAAATTCTTGATCGACTTCTTTATCGGAAATGGAAACATTATACTTCTTCGCAGCTTTGTCGATCACTTTTTGATTGACCAGCTGTCTCAGCTCCTGTTCGCCGTACTTTTGTTCAAGCGTATAAAGCCAGTCTTCCCTGGTGACAGAATCACCGCCTACCGTGGCAACGACCTCGCTGCCCGCACTGATTCCGCCAACACCCGGGGAAGCATCAGGTTTCAACCATAAAAATAAAGTGATGATATTCGTCACCAGCAGTACGGCCGCAGCAATCAGAAAAGGTTTTGGTTTACGTTTCATCGATTGTGTGTCTCCCTGATTTTTTTACTATTTCGCTTCGTTTTTAAGTTCTTCCAATTCTTTCCCGGAAAACATATATGTCTCATTACAGAAGTGGCATTTCGCTTCTGCTTGTCCTTCTTCATCGATCATATCTTGAATCTCATTTTCACCCAGGCTGATGATCGCATTGGCAAAACGGTCTTTTGAACACTTACACTGGAATGATACCGGCATCGTTTCAAGGACCTTCACTTCACCTTCTCCAAGCACTTCTTCCAATATTTCTTCAGGAGTCAGGCCTTTTTCAATCAGCTTTGATATCGGCGGGATTTTTGACAATCTTTCTTCGATTTTTGTAATTGTTTCATCGTCCGTACCCGGCATCAATTGCAGGATGAAGCCGCCTGAAGCAAGGATTGTATTGTCGGGATTGACCAATACTCCGACTCCGACAGATGAAGGCACCTGTTCTGAAGTCACGAAGTAGTAGGTGAAATCTTCGCCCAGTTCTCCTGAAACAATCGGTACCTGTCCTGAGAAATGGTCTCTCATTCCGATGTCTTTCACGACCGAAAGAGTTCCTGATGTACCCACCGCACGACGGACATCGAGCTTTCCATGTTCATTCAAATCAAAATGGACATGCGGGTTGGAGACATATCCCCTCACTTCACCCTTGGCGTTGCTGTCTACGA
Organism: Rossellomorea oryzaecorticis; assembly: GCF_045897515.1. Classification (NCBI taxonomy): domain Bacteria; kingdom Bacillati; phylum Bacillota; class Bacilli; order Caryophanales; family Bacillaceae; genus Rossellomorea; species Rossellomorea oryzaecorticis. The sequence goes on from NZ_JBJOSA010000021.1 coordinate 10,426, forward strand.
TGATGGCACCGATCGGACCTCCGCCTTCCACCTTGATCGTCAGTTTATTTTCTCCCTTAAGCATCGCGCCCATCATGACACCGGCACTGATGGAACGGCCAAGAGCAGCTGAAGCTGTCGGCCAGGTGTCATGTCTTCTCTGCGCTTCGCCGACAGTATCTGTACTTTTGACGGCATACGCTCGCACTTGCCCATTATAAGCCAGGGCTTTCACTAAGTAGTCGCTCATATTCAAGCTCCTTTCCTTTTTCTTAATTCATGTTTCGTTTATAAATCAGTTTTAATCCTTTAAGGGTAAGGAACGGATCGACGACATCGATTGTGTTCGATTCTTTGGATATCAACGTCGCCAGTCCCCCGGTTGCAATCACGGTCGGTTCCTTTTTACTTTGGGATTTCATCCTTTGTACGATTCCCTCAACTTGTCCTACATATCCATAAAGGATGCCGGCCTGCATCGCGGTTACCGTGTTCTTTCCGATGATGTTATCCGGACGGGCGATTTCGATCCTCGGTAACTTTGCCGCCTTCGAATAAAGGGCTTCAGTCGAAATGCCGATTCCGGGCGCGATCGCCCCGCCCATATATTGTTTTTCCTCGTTGATGTAGCAGTAAGTAGTCGCGGTACCGAAATCGACGATGATCAGCGGCCCGCCGTATTCATGGATGCCGGCAACCGCGTTCACGATCCGGTCTGCACCGACTTCACGGGGATTTTCATATTTGATATTCAAACCTGTTTTGATCCCGGGTCCGACAACAAGCGGCGTGACATTGAAATACTTTTCGCACATGCGCTCCAGACTGAACATGATTGGCGGAACGACGGACGAAATGATGATGCCGTCTATTTCTTCGAATTTCAAGTCTACATGCTGAAAGAGATTCTTGACCAGCATACCGAATTCATCTTCGGTTTTGTGCCTGTTGGTTTCAGATCTCCAGTGATATTTTAAATGGTCGCCTTCATAGACGCCATAGACGATGTTTGTGTTCCCTACGTCCATTACAAAAATCAATATTCTCACCTACTAAGCGTATTGTTTTACACACTGCCAACATCATACCATATCTAATAAATAATAGGTAAGTACAAAAACTGAGCGGTTGATCACTGCAAATTTAAAACTTAGATTGTTCTTAAATACCGCTTATGATTTCCGTGCAAGACTTCGCTTTCCGCGGGTAGCCCGTGAGCCTCCTCGTCGCATTCGCTCCTGCGGGGTCTCACTTGTCCAGCTGCAGGGCTTAGAGGCACATGTCATAAGCCAAACCGGCCAAGAAGACAAAGAACGCCTTCGTGGCCGATTCGTCTTATGCCAGCCGCCTCTATACAAAGCCCTTCCGCTTTTCTAATTAGCTACTTTTCCCGCAAGAGTCTCCGTCTTGCACTCCAATCAACGCTGGAGCCGGTTTTAATGAATGTTTTGTGTTGTGCAACCCGCCATTGTGAAATGAATATAAAAAAAGACTGCACCCGTTACAGGTACAGTCTTCTCTTATTACACGCGATCTGTTTTGTCAGGATCGTCGTTTTTTGGTGTTGTGTCTGGTGTTTCTGCTTCGATCACGTTTTGTTCGTTTTTCTTTTGGATGTTTACCTTTACGTCGCCGTTGTCTGTTTTGTCAGATTCGTAAACGCGTTCAGGCAGTTTTCCGTGATCGACGAGGTGTTTGATTTGGGCTGCATCGAGTGTTTCGACGTCAAGCAGCGTTTTGGCAATCAGTTCAAGCTTGTCGCGGTTCTCGGTGAGAATCTTCTTCGCACGTGCATAGCTTTCTTTGATCAGGCGCTGCATTTCCGTGTCGATTTCATGAGCGATGGCATCAGAATAGTTTTGTTCACTATTGATGTCACGGCCCAGGAACACTTGACCGCCTTGCTGTGAACCGAATTGAAGCGGTCCGAGCTTGTCGCTCATACCGTATTCGGTCACCATCTTGCGTGCAATACCCGTTGCACGCTGGAAGTCATTGTGGGCACCGGTGGATACTTCGCCGAAGATGATTTCCTCTGCGACACGTCCTCCAAGCAAGCCCGTGATTTTATCAAGAAGCTCAGGCTTTGTCATAAAGTAGCGATCTTCTTTAGGAAGCATGACGGCATATCCGCCAGCCTGACCGCGTGGAACGATGGTCACTTTATGTACCATATCCGCTTCATCAAGTATGACCCCGATCACCGTATGGCCGGCTTCATGGTAAGCAACGATTTTACGTTCTTTTTCAGATATGACGCGGCTCTTCTTAGCTGGCCCTGCAATGACGCGGTCCGTTGCTTCGTCGATGTCACGCATATCGATTTTCTTTTTGTCCTCACGGGCTGCCACGAGTGCTGCCTCGTTCAGAAGATTTTCAAGGTCGGCACCGGAGAAACCAGGGGTCCTCATGGCGATCGCCTTCAAATCAACTGTATCATCAAGCGGCTTGTTGCGTGCATGTACCTGCAGTACCGCTTCACGGCCGATGACATCCGGGCGGTCAACCGTAATCTGACGGTCAAAACGTCCTGGACGAAGTAATGCCGGGTCAAGAATGTCCGGTCTGTTCGTTGCGGCAACGATGATGATCCCTTCGTTGGCTCCGAAACCGTCCATTTCAACAAGAAGCTGGTTAAGCGTCTGCTCACGTTCATCGTGGCCTCCGCCAAGTCCCGCTCCACGCTGGCGTCCCACTGCATCAATCTCATCGATGAAGATGATACAAGGCGCATTTTTCTTTGCGTTTTCAAATAGATCACGTACACGTGATGCACCGACACCGACAAACATTTCAACGAAGTCAGAACCACTGATGGAGAAGAACGGTACTCCCGCTTCTCCTGCCGCTGCTCTGGCAAGCAATGTTTTACCGGTACCCGGAGGTCCTACCAACAGCACCCCTTTAGGTATGCGTGCACCTATTTCAGAGAATTTACGCGGATCCTTAAGAAATTCCACGACTTCTACAAGTTCCTGTTTCTCTTCATCCGCTCCTGCTACATCTTTAAAGCGGACTTTCTTTTTCTCTTCACTGTAAAGCTTCGCCTTGCTCTTACCGAAATTCATGACTCGGCTTCCGCCGCCCTGAGCCTGGTTCAGTAAGAAGAAGAACAGTATGAAGATGATGACAAATGGAATGATCGTTGTAAAGAACGATACCCATCCGCTTGTTTCTTTGGCCTGCAATACATTTACATCAATACCCTGCTCGGAAGCTGCAGCATTGATTTGGTCCATTAACTTGCCATCGGTTGTAAGGACATAGGTTAAGAAGGATTCTCCTTCTTTAGCACCTTTCAGTTCTCCTTTTACCTCATATACACCTCTTCCAGGCTGAATGGAGAATGATTCGACTTCCCCTTTTTCAAGCTGGTTGATGAACGTGCTGTATTCGATATTTTTGGTTGGTTCGTTGTTGTTACTGAAATAACTCACCACACCTATAATGACTAAAAAGACCAGTAAATAGAATATGGTGTTACGAAAGATCCGGTTCATCCCTTACCTCCTCCCACGGGTAAACAAACTAACTAAAATAGTATCATAGTAAATCATGGCATTACAACAAATAGGCCTTGATGTTTTCCGTTAAAACGAATAGAATGATTCCTCTTTAGATTACGCTTATTCACCTGTTGTATACACTTCAGGTTTCAAGACACCGATGTAAGGAAGATTACGGTATCTTTCCGCATAATCCAGACCGTAGCCAACGACGAATTCATCCGGAACGATAAAGCCGACATAGTCTGCTACGATGTCCGCTTTGCGGCCGGACGGCTTATCTAAAAGTGTGACGATGCTGATCGATTTCGCTTTGCGGTAGCGGAATAATTCCACAAGGTAGCTCAGCGTCAAACCGCTGTCGATGATGTCTTCGATGATCAGGATGTCACGGCCTTCAACTTTTGTATCCAGGTCTTTCACAATCTTGACTTCACCGGAAGAAACAGTGGAGTTCCCGTAACTTGATACGTCCATGAAATCCATTTCCATATGTGTGTCCATGCGTTTGCACAGGTCAGCCATGAATGGCATTGCACCTTTCAGCACACCTATGGCGAGTGGGAATTTATCTTGATACTCCTCTGTCAGCTGCGCCCCTAAATCCTTGATTTTCGCCTGAAGTTCTTCCTCTGAGATCAATACTTTTTCAATATCCTGATTTAACAATGTTCAACTGCCTCCTAGAAGATGATTGCTTGTAAATTGTAATACTAAACTATTTTCCCGGGCTTCTCCTAAATCGTATATTGACTTTTTTATGCCTGGAACCCAGAGGATGTTATCCTCGGCATCCGTGACAACCGGCCACGCGTCGCGCAAATGGCGAGGGACCTTTTCATCAATGAATAAGGATTTAAGCTTTTTTGTCCCATTTAAACCCTTGATTTTCAATCGATCCCCTGTCTTCCTCGTCCGGATGGATAACGGGAGCGCTGTATCCCCTCGATGGAGGTAAATGCAGTCACCGCCGCTTGAACCGCGGACTTCTGAAGAATCCTTGAGAATAAATTGAGAACCGCTTGGAAGTGTGAGAGGTGTATGTTCCTTTAACTCATAGCAATAAGGGGCTTGACCAGACTCTAATTTCCCAAAGTGAAAATAACAGGTGTCATATGCCCTTGTTACTGTGAGACCTCCAGGTAAATCCAAGCTAGCATTAGGTGAATTTCCTCTTAATATACCCAATACATCGTAAATATGTATAGTCGATAAAGAAGATGGTCTTAGTTTGTAAAGATAGTTTAATATTAGATTAATCCCTCTTCTTTGTAAAGGCTCAGCCATTGCAAGGAAGCCTTCGATATTCAATACCGAGAAAACCTCAGTATTATTCCATACTTTATTCAACTTTACCCGTGTTAATTCCTCTAAAAACTCTTCATCTTCTGTTATTTCTTCACTAAATTGTTGAAATTGATGATGGACCTGGGGGTTTTCTTCCTTCAGGAAAGGAATGACCGCCCTCCTGAAGCGGTTCCTTGTGTAGAGATCTTTTTCATTGCTGGGATCGATGCGGGGTGTGAGTCCGTGCTCCCGGCAGTAGTCCCAGATTTCCTTTTTGGTCACAGTCAGGAATGGACGGATAATCATTCCCCTGTGGAACTCGCGCTTATACGGGATGCCTGCCCTTCCCTTTCCGGCAGAACCCCTGGTCATCCTCATCAAGATCGTTTCCATCTGATCATCCCCGTGATGGCCGAGTGCCAGCTTGTCCGCTATGGCTTCCTCCATGACTTCCCGGAGGAACCCATACCGGACATTGCGGGCGCTTTCCTGCAGACTGCCCGATTCGTCTTCCATGACTTTCCCGACATCAATTCTTTCACTGTAGAAAGGGATGTCCCGCTTTTCACAAAAGTCCTTAACAAAAAGGAGCTCCTGATATGACTCCTCTCCCCGAAACATATGATCGAGATGAGCAGCAATCACTTCAGCTCCCCATTCTTTTCTATTCACATGAAGAAAATGAAGAAGGGCCAGCGAATCCGGTCCTCCGGAGACGGCTGTCACGATCCGGTCGCCTGCTTCGATCAACCCATGACGCTGTATGAAAACTTTCACCGTATGCTCAAACATGTTACGTTCCTCTTCCCGGGCTCTTTTTCCTCATTGTAACAATTTCAGCGCTCCGCTACTACCAATCTACATCAGCTCTCCGTATATGTATAAGACATAAAGAAGGGAGACGATCATGACCACCAGTACTGTTTCAAGGAAGTGGCTCGATTTCTTCCTCTGTTGCTTCTGTACCCTGCTCCGCTGGGAAGCCGGCTGCCTCGGAGAAGATGAAGCGGCTTTTACCGCTGGACCGGCAGAGTGAGCGCTTCTTCCATGCGAGAGCCCGTTCAACAAATGAATTCTCATCTCACCCGCTGTGCGGAAACTACCCTCCAGCGCTTTTTCAATGGTGGGCTGAAACTTGCTTAATTGGTCTTTCGATGCAATGGCCTTCCTTAATTGCTGCATATTCCCCGTTCCGGTCTTATTGAAACGCTGGGGATAGGCTATATTAATTAAGATCATACCCACTGAGAAAAGATCATAGGTAGGTTCTGCTTTCCTGGAACCCCCGAGCCAGTAACCCCGGTCGAAGAACTCGGTGAATTCCTTTATTGCCCTTCCCTGTATCGTTGTCCCGCCGACATCGATACAGCGTATCCGGTAAGGCGGCCCTGTCACAATCAGATTCTCCGGCTTGAGATCACCGAACACCCAGCCTTCCTGATGAATCCGCTCAAGGTCAGAAAGCAGCTGCGCAATCAGGACACCTGTCCATGAAGGCCCTTTCGATTGTACAAAACTTAATAGATTCATACCCTGTATATATTCCATCGTATAAAAATGAATGATGACGCCCCTGGTCTCCCAGTCATCGACTTGATGAAGCTTAGGTCCAAGGGGAGTTCCCTGGACCTTGGAAAAAGACTTCAATACGTTGACTTCCGAAGTGATGGAGACATTGCTGTCACTCATCTTCAATGCGAGGTAGCCGGAGGCGCCCTGCACAAGATAGACCATTCCGTTGGCGCCATAGCCCAACTCTTTCACAATCGTATAAATCTGTTTATACCATTTTCCGCGGATCACCGTCCCCGCAGGGAAATTAAATGGTTTCTTCGAAGTATTGTTCATCATCGCCACGAGAGAGCAATCCCCTTAATGAACGTTTTTTCTTGAAGTATGTCAGAGCTTCAGAAATGGCCGGACCCGTCGGGGTGATACCGCCTGGGGACAACTTAGAGAAAATACTCGTAAGTGTTTCGAGTTTAGGTGTCCAATCCAGCAATTTTTCGACATCCTGTCGTTTCCCGGGAAATACGAACACAGAAAATTTGTTGTCTCCCATTCTCGCATTCAGGCTTAAAGACAGATCCAGCAAGGCTTCCTTGACCGTCGGAAGCTTATGCTTCATGCTCGCAGACGTATCGACAAGAATCAACACTTCCATGTCCACATTCTCGCCAAGCTCATCCACCACTTCCATCACTTCTCCGCGCTGGTCGGGAGGTAATTCTTCCATCGAAGCCGATTTCCCGAGGATCTGTTTCAGTTCATTATTCACCAATCCCTGCAGCGTCTGGGTCATCGCTTTCCTCGTGACCATCTGGACCGTCTGGGACAGCTGCTGGGCATAGACAATCTGGCTGACCCCGCCGCCTGACAGGGCGATCCCTTCAATCTCCTGCATGCCGTTATCATCAATCACATCATTATCCATTACACCGATTACATTGACCGTGATCCCCTGCTCCTTGGCGAGTGCCGCCATGGCAATCGGGTCTTCACCCTGGTTCGAACAGCCATCCGTTAACAATAGAATTTGACGAAGTGTACCTGTCTTCATCAGACTCCCCTCCTAATTCAAAAGATGGTATCATCTTCGCCGAATCAGGAGAGATTTATACTTCAATTCACTATATTTATAGAGAAGACCGCCTTTCCTAGGAGATTCTTTTCTTATCCTTTTCATATGGTTTCTGCACTGGAATCGATGACCATTTCGGGATATTATGTTTGATCTTCGATACCATGATCGTCATATCATCCTCTATCAGACCGGAACTTGAACGTATCACTTCCTCCATGAGTATATCCGCCACTTCTTGAGGGTCATCCGTTTGAAGTTCCGTCACTTTGCGTTTCATCCACACATCATAGTTCTCTACATGCTTCGGCCCTTCAAAGGCACCGTCGCTCATCATGATCAACAGATCGCCCGCTTTCAGCTGTTCGGACACGACATCCACATCGAAATCATGCTGCAGCATCCCCATCGGCAGGTTGCTGGCTTCTATTTTCATCACTTTATCCCCGCGCTTAATAAAGCTCGGTGTGGAACCGATCTTCAGGAATTTAGAGGATGCATTTTGAAGGTCGATCATCGCCAGGTCCAGTGTCGAGAAAATTTCATCATTCGTCCTGAGTGACAGGATGGAATTGATGGACTTGATCGCCACCTCCTCCTCGATTCCCGATTCAAGTATCTTTTGAAGCAGCCTGAGCGTTTCGTTGCTCTCATAATGGGCACGTTCCCCGTTCCCCATTCCATCACTGATCGCAACCGCAAACTTCCCGGCACCAAGTTCAATCATCGAATAACTGTCACCCGATACAAGTCCCCCTCCTTTGGCCGCATGCGATACACCTGTATCGACCACGAATTTCTTTGCCGACCTGAATGTCATCTGACAGTACCCGTTCGGAAATTGGGCACAATCCTCCTTAAACAGGATAATATTTTCCCCGACGATATCCGAAAGCATCGGAGCAATCAGTTTCTCCCCCTGTCCATGTCCCCCGCAGTAAGGGGTCGTAATATCTATATCAACATTCCCCTGTTCCAGATTGTAAATTTCAATATTTTCTATATCAATCCCGAATTCATTGATACTCGAGAGGATATGCTCCTCCTGTATAAAATGATTTTCCCTTTCTCTTTGAATCTCTTTCGCGAAATTGCCCATGACTTCTGAAACACCCAGTAATTGATCGGCTACTAATCTCCTGCTCTCCTTTACTTGTTTTTTCAGTTTCAAATTGGCCTGGTAAAAGGTCAGTTCCTGATAAATCGTATCCTGCAGCTTCTTTTCTTTCGTACAATGCTTGTCCAATTCCCGGTGAAGGCGCGGATTGAGCGGTATTTTCCCCTGGTCGAACTCATTCATCACATCTTTCATCAGATTATAGGTTTTATCGAAATTCCGTGACCAGCATTGATCCTTTTTAAAGCATGTCTGACACGTTTTTTCCGTGACATTGCTTAAAAAATAGTCAAACTCCTTATCTTCCTCCTCTTCAAATTGGTCTTCGATTTGCTGAAAACTCTTCGATAACGCTTGAAACACAGACGAAAACTGAGTGACCCGGTTTGCGGTCACATCTCTCACTCTTCTCATATATCCCTGCTGTTCCTGCTGATATTCAGATGTACCCGGGATATGTTTGGCTATTTTAAGGGCCAGACTCTGTGGTGTTAAAAACAGCAAGAGAATCGCCACTCCGGATTCATACAATGTTTTTGTCAAAACAGTATCACTATCTCCGTACATTCCCATAAGCAGGGTAGCGATCAGTAAACCGATTGCCGCTCCAAATTTCTTTCCTTCTTTCATCAATCCGCCCAGAAGTCCAGAAAAAGCAAGCAAACTCATTTGATAAAAGCTCGCAACACTTGCCAGACTGAAAATCAGACCGGTCACGACCCCGACAGTCGATCCGATTGTAGCCCCTGCCACAAAAGAGAATAACAGCACCAGGTAGCGGGACAGGATGTGTTCGATGGACAAACTGTATACAGCCCAGCCGATCGTACCTGTCATGATCGACGCGAGCAGGATGATCAGGCTGACCACTTCTTCTGTTTTGAGCGAACGCCTTCTCCGCTGCACGGTCACAAGCGGTATACTTTGTATGAAAATATAGGTTAATAGAAAGGCAAGAGTTGCCTCAATCATGGCCATGACCCCGTTATAGATGGTCAGGACCTGATCCTGCTGGATGTAATTGAAGGCAAGCTTCACACTCAGTGCAGTGAATAACACATAAAATGCTACATATTTAAGTTCATTTTTATGATACTTCTGCGTTAACCGGAAAATTAACAGGAATAGTATCGTACTTGCAAACGTATACGTAATACTAGAGAAAGATAATGTGACGGCCCCTGCGAGCAGCCCCAGTAAAGCAATCGGGGATTTCTCCCTCCGGACAAGGTAAACAGACGCAAAGAAAGGCAGGGCAAATGGAGTCAAATGTGACAGAATGAGTGCCCTTCCCAATAAAAATCCGATGATGAACAATGCGATCCCTTTTTGTACAAACAGCCATTCCAATTTGGAATAAACCGACTTGATTCCTTTGGAAAATTCCAGTCTGGTGTGTTCAATGTCTACATTTTGAACAGGTTCTATGATTGACTGATCGGCTTTACCCATGTAACAAACACTCCCCATTTACTTTTTTGTCTAGTATAAATGGGACAAGTTCAGAAGTTTGTCAAAATGAGGGAATGAAGCCTAAGAATGTTTCGACGGCATTCTAGCGAATACGTTATAATATTCTGATAATTTCACTCTCTACCGGAGTGTTTTTTTCCAATTTGCTCCTATACGCAAGACGCAGACTGACTTGAAGGAATTTTGACAAATTCTTTTTATAAATTCTGTTGACAAGATTTTTGTTTGTATGTATTATAGATTTTGTGCTTAAAACACATATGGCGGTGTAGCTCAGCTGGCTAGAGCGTACGGTTCATACCCGTGAGGTCGGGGGTTCGATCCCCTCCGCCGCTACCATATTTTTTTAGGCCCGTTGGTCAAGCGGTTAAGACACCGCCCTTTCACGGCGGTAACACGGGTTCGAATCCCGTACGGGTCATATTAGAAAAGCGGAAGCGCCCCAAACTGAGTTTGGCGCTGAAGGTAAACAATAAAGAAGACTATCCGATTCCGGATAGTCTTCTTTATTATGCCTTCTCTTTGCAAAGCGTCTCTTCGATCTGTTTCTGGTGATGCTTGTCATGCCAAATGAAATCGTCAAAGAACTCGCTCAGTGTATAGTGATGGTCATCCACTTCAAAGGAAAGGCCCAGCTGCGACTCCTCTAGGCCGTCAATAAAATGAAGGATGGACTTCCGTGTTTCAATGCCCTCCTCCAGAAGCCGTTCCTGGGTGACCCCGCCGTGGGCATATTCTGCAGCTTCCCTGTTAAACGGGTCGAAATCCGGAAATGCAGAAAGGACAGCCCCTTCCGACAGGTTCGGCAGTATATTCTCAATAAGATAAGCATCCCATTTTATGATATGCGAAACATTTGCAGCGATCGACCATTTCCCTTCTTCCATCGGTGCGAACCATTTCGCCTCTTCTATATCCTTCAATTCCTTCATCCACAAAATAAAATAGTCATGATGATTGAGAAGTTCTTCCCTATTCATATTAACCCCACCCCGTTTGTCTGTTTACAAACATATATTCGGTGGCGGGGAATAGAACTCCTTTTTATAGTATCAAAATTGTTTATATTGGCCGGCTTTTTGCATTCAAAGCTGTATTACTGCAGTATATTGGAATATTTCTGAGTGATACTGCCCTATATACTGCAGATGTCCCCGGCTTTCCTTCAAAACCAAAACCAGACGATGACTTTATTATCGAAAATCAAAGTTTTATTATCGAATTCTTAACTTTTATTATTGAAAAAGTGAGTTTTATTATCGAATAGCTTATTTGAAAAAAATATATGATCGATACCTTCCTGCTTATTATTGAAGTGACTTTTTTTATGATCAATCAAGCTTCTGTATTATCGAAATCAAAATCGATAACCGCGCCATGACCGTTCCCCTTCACACAAAGTTGCACACAAAAAAACAGGCACACTCAAAATGAATGTGCCTGTTCCCTGTCTTACAACCTGCTATATGAGTTAATAGACAGCAAGTTAGCCTCGTTTCGCTCCTCTTCCGCCGCGTCGCGATTCAGTGTTTTTCTTTAAAGATGACAGACGGTCTTCACTGTCTTTCAGGAAGCGCGCCATCTTTTGTTCGAAATTTTCTTTCGTACGCGTATCATTCGGTTTGTTGTTACGCGGACGCTGAGGGCGCTGTTGGCGCTGCGGGCGTTGTGGCTGATCTTTGGCTTTACGGATGGATAATCCGATCTTTCCATCGTTTTCTACATTAATGACTTTAACCGTTACTTCGTCACCGACTTTAAGGTGCTCGTTGATATCCTTAACGTAATTGTCTGCAACCTCACTAATGTGTACCAAACCAGTTGAACCTTCCGATAGCTCCACGAACGCTCCAAAATTTGTAATGCCTGTTACCTTACCCTGTAACTTGCTGCCTACTTCGATTGACATAAAAGAAATGCTCCTCCTTAAAATTATAAAAGATAAACCTTACTATATATTATAGCCAATTAAAAAAAAGAGTGTCAATAAGACACCTCTTCTTATTCTTTCTTTTTCTCCGGTTCCGGGATATTGAATATAATTTCACCATCGTCGGATAAGAAGTAATCGCGGCGTGCTAGCTTGGCGATATAGTCGTCGTCATTGAGCTTGACAATCTCTTCTTCCAAGGCGTTTTGGTGATCTTTAAGCTGTTCCATTTTATTTTCAAGCTGTGTTTTTTCCGCGCGTTTTTCTTCTAACATTTGGGCTCTGGAAATGAGAGTCGAGACCATAAATCCACTAATTGCCAGCACTAATACAAAAAATAGGGATAATCTGCGGACCAAACGTTTTTTTCTCTTCGATGACGACTTATGTATATGCTCCTGATGACGAACATATTCATTTTCCATTGACGTGACGTTTTTCCTCATTCCCAAACCTCCTTTTTTACTAAAGACTAGAAAGGGAAAAGGCGCTATTTCTTGAAGCGCTTTTTCACCTTTTCTATGACTCTATATATTTTTTTGATATTGAACGTCATTATTCCTGCCATTTTATTATATAACTTCTCGACTCTTTTTGTAAGATAATTCGGCAATAAATTCCAAATGCCTTTAAGAATCCACCAAATTGGACTCCATACGAGCTTAAACATCCATTTAAGGATGGAATAAACGATTTTAAACAGGAATGCTGCGGTTTTCCATAGCCCTTTCGCCAGCGAAAGAACGAGCGTGATCAGCAGTACCACTATCCATTTTATCGGCGAATAGACCAGCTTTTTCACCATGGAAACGAAAAAATTATAAAGTGAAATCACAAACAGGATCAGTTTTTCCAGCAAGCGGAGATATGCTTGTTTAAGCAGCGCCTGGTAGCCGGCAAACCCGCATAGAAGCGCGATGAAAATATAAAAACGGAGTTCCCCGTAGTTGACGGAAAACAGGATATAGAAAATGGCAAGTGCCTGATAGATCCAAAAAAGCAGATCATTTAAGAATACCAGCCAACGCTTCCGCTGGGACCTGTTCAGAAACCGGTTGTACGTATCCAGCGACGCACCAAATAACGCTCCCATACCGATCATTGAAAGCATGGTGTAAAACTGGGTCGTCAGGGTCATCGAAACAGCTTGCTAAAGAGTCCTTTAGCTTTCTCCGAATTGTGCTCGTCCAGATAAATCAGGTCAAACACCTTTCCTTTAATCGAAACGATCCCCTTATCGACATCCAGGTTTTTCATTTGCAGGTTCTGCCCCCGGACAGACAGGATGCCCATGACCGTTTCAAGCAGGAATTCTTCATTATCAAAGCTTTCCACCTGTTTAACGCCTGTAATATCGAGAAGCTTCCTGCCTCTCATGATGACATCATGTTCCTGGTAAGAAGTCTTGTCTTTGTTTCCATCATAGTATTGGTTCATCTTTTATCCCTCACATTCACATAGTACAAGCTTTGTACTATATGTATGTGGACAAGGGGATTTTAGAACAAAAAGAAAGCCTGCTTACTCCGATTCCTCTTTGATCCGTTCTTCGGAAAGGACGGAGTATAGACTGCTAGCCTCTTCTTTCTTGGTCGTATCAAGAAGCCTCTCAATCTTTACCCTCATCACTTTTTGTCCAAACCTCACACTGAGCTCATCCCCGACTTTTACATTAGAGCTTGCTTTCGCCTGGGTGCCGTTGACCAGGATCCTCCCCTGATCTGCTATTTCTTTCGCAAGCGTCCTTCTTTTGATCAATCTGGACACTTTTAAGTATTTATCCAATCTCATTGATACCATCTATAAAACTCCCCTACCCGATATTTTTGTTTTTCGCTTCATTCCAGAAGGAATCGAGTTCTTCCAGCGTGAAATCATCAAAGGTCTTCCCCGAGCTGTGGACTTTTTCTTCCACATAAGAAAAACGGCGGTAAAACTTCGAATTTGTCATCGCGAGCGCTTCCTCAGGAAAAATCTTATAGAAGCGTGCAACATTGACAAGAGCAAAAAGAATGTCACCGAATTCTTTCTTTATCGCCGTTTCACTACTCTTCTCCACTTCACTCTCAAATTCCTTCAACTCTTCCCATACTTTATCCCAGGCTCCTTTTGCATCCGGCCAGTCGAAACCGACCTTGGCAGCCTTTTTCTGATATTCATATGCTTTTAGGAGGGCAGGCATTCCCTTGGCCGTGTTTTTGAGCATCGGTTCCTGTCCTTCCACTCCGCCTTTTTCCTGCTGCTTGATTTTATCCCAGTTCGCTGTGACCTGTTCTGCATCTTCCACTTCCACTGTACCGAACACATGAGGATGACGGCGCACCATCTTGGAAGCGATCGTCTCGATCACTTCCTCCATCGTGAACATTCCTTCATCCTCCCCGATCTGTGCGTGCAGCATCACTTGGAGGAGGACGTCACCAAGCTCTTCGACAATATGATCGATATCATCTTCATCGATTGCTTCCAGTAGTTCATAGGTTTCTTCAATCAGGTACTTTTTCAATGATTGGTGTGTCTGTTCCTTATCCCAGGGACACCCGTCCGGCCCGCGAAGAGTTGAGATGATCTCCCGCAGCGTACCATATTGCTTGAAGGAATCCTCCATCCCCTTGACTGCCGGCACATAAAGGCTTGTCAGATTACTGAGACCCGCGGCGCGGTCCAGTTCTACAAGAGGGATTCTCTCCACTTGTTCATCTTTACTGCCAGCAGCGGTTACCAGCATGACCTCATAATCGTATGGATACAGTTCCATCAGGGTAAGCTTTACTTCGGAAGCGATGAAGCCGTCATACACCTGACCGATGATGAGCTGCTGGTTCATATGGATGTCCTGAAGACTCAGACTCGTCCCATCCAATAATTGAAAACCGTCGATCGGGTCGGCCCCCACCGATGCAAAAAGGGCATCGATAAAGCTTTGTCCCCCGCCGACCTTTACGTCGATCTTGCCTTCCTGCTGAAGCTCGAGCAGAAGCTGTACCGTTTTTTCAGCTACAAGCGGATGACCCGGCACGGCATAAACGAGCGGTCCCTTTTCAGCCTGAGAGACAAGAATCTGTGTAATTTCTTCATACACTTCTTCAAACCGGTCATGCTTTTCATATATTTCATCAAAAGAATGGAACTCCACTCCTTCTGCAGTTAAATCATTGACCACAGGATGTTCCTTTGTACGTAAAAATAGCGTTTCACTGCCTTTAATAAGACGATAGACGCCCAGAGGCAGCTGCTCCAAATCCCCGGCTCCGAGGCCGACAACCGTAATCGTATTCATAAGACTCTCCTATCTTCTTTTTGAAATTGGCTGGATTTTCCCCAACAGCCGGACCCACTTGCTTCCGAACGGCAGAAAACCGATTTCATCCTCACTAAGGACATTCCCTCTCAGAAGCACAATCATAAACACCGCTCCGCCGGTCATCACTCCCCCTAAAGAGAAGACAACCGACAACGGACGCTCCGGCATCCCGGCGTTCAACGTCAGGACGTACAGATACATAAGCCCCTGCAGAACAGCCGTCATTGCAGCACCGCTCGCTAAAAGCGTCAAATAAAAGGAGGGATCGATCAGCCTTATCGGAAAAAGTTTTTTTAACTGGAACACCATCAGCACCGTGATCACTGCCAGGGAAATGACGGTTGATAGGGACGCTCCCATCGTGCCGAACGAAGGGACAAGGACGGCGTTGCCCGCATATTTAAGCAGAACCCCTGCAATGATGCAATACGCCGGAAAATAAATCTTTCCGATTCCCTGAAAAATCCCTGCAAACGTCAGGATCAGGCAGCTGAAAAAAATCGAGATGCAAAAAACGGCAATGACACCGGAACCTTCTGCATTTTCGAACAGCATCGTATTCGTCGGGACAATGAGATTGATCAGGCCAAGCGATGCGGCGAATCCGATGATGATGCTGATCTTCAGTGACAATTGACTGTATTCCCTTACGAGTGATTCTTTTTTACCGATATACGCACTTGTAACAAGAGGGACAATGGTGAGGGAAATCGATGTGGCAACCACATTCCCCAGCTGCACAAAAGGCTGTCCGCGGTCATAGATCCCTTTCCACGCCTTGGCCGCACTTTCTTCCATCCCGGAAGAAGTCAATAACGCATACACGTTCAATGAATCGATGAATTGAAGAAGAATCAGCAGCATGGCGCTCACACAGATTGCCGTACCGTCTTTCAACAGCCGTTTCCAAATGGAAAGATAATCTTTCGAAAGTGTAAAGATCCCTGATGACAGCTTCTTTTCCTTTTTCAATGCCTGGAAGAAAATCAGCACGATGACCGCCGCAATCCCGCCGGTGATCGACCCGAATAATGCACCCTTTCCGACCGTGTATAATGATTGTCCCTGACCGACCAGAATGACGGAGAACACCAGGATGGTGACCACCCTGAAACTCTGTTCCGCCACCTGCGAAACGGCAGTCGGGAGCATATCTTCTTTCCCCTGGTAATACCCCCTCAGGGCCGACAGCGGGGGGAGGAGCAAGAAGGACAGCGAAATGACCTGGATGAGAGGCTTGAGATGCGGGTCCCCCATCCACCCCGCGATCATGCCTGCACCGAAAAAGACGGCCATGAACCAAACCAAGCCTGTGATACACAAAAAAAGAAAAGATGTCAGGGCAGCGTCCTTCGCACCTTCCTCATCATTCTCCTCAAGCTTCTCCGCGACAAGCTTTGAAATGATAACAGGAAACCCGTAAGTGGATAACGCGATCGCGATCCCATAGAAAGGATAAACCTGCTGATATATATAAAATCCGGTGTCTCCAACGATATTCTGAAAAGGGACCCGGTAGACGGCGCTCAATATTTTGGTCACGAGCGCAGCCACTGTCAATACCATGGCGCCTTTGAGAAATTGCTTGGAGGAGTATTGCTTCCTCAACGAGCTTCCTGCCTTTCCATGTGAAACTTCCATTGAACCGGTTATGTAGAAATTAAGTTTATTTTATCATAAGTCGCTGACAGATACCGTGCAAGACTTCGCTTTCAGAGGATGATTGAAAGAAGAAAAAAAGGAGAGTGGCGGCTGCCACTCCCTCTGCATTATGATTCCATCTGTCTTGCCAAGAAGCCAGCTGCCGTTTCCACTGCCTTTTGTTCCACTTCGCCAACCGTACGATCCTTTGAGAAAATCGTCACGGCCCCGATCGGGTCTCCGTTTGCTACAATCGGAGCGATCGTATAAGAATTCAGGTCTTCTTCATGTCCATCGACAAGCTCGGCTTGTCCTTGCTGCGTGTGCAGGAATGATGTACGGTCATCCATGACCTTTTCAATCAATTCGCTGACATTTTTGTTCAAATACTCTTTCTTCGATGCACCGGCAATCGCGATAACTGCATCGCGGTCACAGATCAGGACGGCACTTCCCAAGCTGTCGTATAATGCTTCTGCATATTCCTTCGCGAAATCACTCAGTTCGCTGATCGGAGAGTATTTCTTCAAGATGACTTCCCCGTCGCGGTCTACGAAGATCTCAAGGGGATCTCCCTCGCGGATCCTTAACGTCCTGCGGATTTCTTTCGGAATAACAACGCGTCCTAAATCATCAATACGACGAACAATTCCAGTTGCTTTCATCTATAGTTGCCTCACTTTCATCAGATGATTTTTATTTAGCAAGGCATCCATTTGGTTTGAATACTTTGCCATTGTTGAGTTTAGTATCTTACATCTTAGAAGTTCTATACACATTCAGTTATTTTTTCTGTCATTTCACTAAAATGCTATTGCAGGTTACTTTTTCCAAAGTTGGCAGCTGCATTAATACTAATACCCTTATCATAGTAAAATAAACCAGTGAACGCATTTACAGTTCAGTTACAATGTGATAACGAATATTAGAGTTAAATGTCGAAAATCATCTGATTGTATCGAAAGTGACGGCTGTCAGCAAGACTTTTCGCAAAGCACAAAGAATAATAAATTTGTTTAAATCCATAAACACCGCTGTTGATTTCCGTGGAAGACTTCGCTTTCCGCGGGTAGACCGTGAGCCTCCGGGGTCTCACATAAGCTACTCTTCCCGCAGGAGTCTTCGTCTTCCACTCCAATCAACAGCTGGATATCAGTTATACATATCAAGTATTTTTAACAAAACCTATTCTAAAACAAAAAGATTTACCTCTACCCTCTATATGTTTTCTAAATCAAAATAGTTAGTAGGCTGTCATCACGAAACGTGGTTTTCTTCTTTTAGGGCAGTATCCAGGTTCTTGATGATGTCGTAGGCCATGTGGAACCATTTGGATGTTTCAAGGCGTGCGGTGTTGATGGATATTTTCAGTTTGGAGCCTTCCATTCCGAGTCCGACTGCACGTCCGTGTTTGTTGCAGATATCGAATACTTTGGATCCGTCGATCCGGTTTGTTCCTTCCGGAGACATATAGATGTTTACATTTTTCTGCTCCTGCTTGATGTTTTCCAGGTCCGTGTTTTTGGCAAAGACCTTCATCTCGGAAATGAGGAATAGGTATTCCACTTCTTCCGGATATTCACCAAAGCGGTCGAGCATCTCTTCCTGCAACTCTTCTATTTCAGGCAGTGAAGAGATCGAGCGGAATCGCTTATACATCTCAATCTTCTGATGTCCGTCCTTGATGTAGTCATCCGGGATATAGGCATCCACTTCAATATCGACTTCAAACATGGAGGCAGGCTGTTTCGGAAGATCTCCCTTCCGTTCCTCGATGGCTTCTTTCAGCATTTGTGAATACAGATCGAATCCGACTGAGTCGATGAATCCGTGCTGCTGCGCCCCGAGCAGATTCCCTGCACCACGGATCGTGAGGTCACGCATGGCGATTTTGAATCCGGACCCGAGTTCCGTGAACTCCTTGATGGCCTGGAGGCGTTTTTCAGCCACTTCGGTCAAAACCTTGTCCTTCCGGTACGTGAAGTACGCATACGCCACCCTGTTCGAACGTCCTACCCGTCCACGCAGCTGATACAGCTGGGACAAGCCCATGCGGTCGGCATCGAAGACGATGAGTGTATTGACATTCGGGATGTCGACCCCTGTCTCGATGATCGTGGTCGTGACGAGCACATCATATTCCCCTGTAAGGAAGCCTAAGATGACCGACTCGAGCTCACTTTCACTCATCTGTCCGTGTGCGTACGCAATCCTGGCATCAGGCACGAGCATCGAGATTTCATCCGCTTTCCGTTCAATATCTTCGACCCGGTTATAGAGGAAATACACCTGTCCGTTCCGCGCCATCTCCCGCTCGATCGCCTCTTTGATGAGAGGTCCGTTGTACTCCATGACATATGTCTGCACAGGGAAGCGGTTTTCAGGCGGTGTTTCGATGACAGATAGATCCCTCACCCCGAGCATCGACATATGAAGGGTGCGGGGGATCGGGGTGGCCGTCAGCGTCAGCACGTCGATATTCGTTTTGAGCTGTTTGATTTTTTCTTTATGGGTGACACCGAATCTCTGCTCTTCATCGATGATGAGCAGTCCGATATCACGGTATTGGATATCTTTTGATAATAGACGGTGTGTGCCGACTACGATATCGACCGTTCCTGCCTTCAATCCCTTGATGGTCTCCTGCTGCTGCTTCCTCGACCGGAACCGGCTCAACAGGCCGATTTCAATTGGGAAGTCCTGAAAACGCTCCTTGATCGTTTCATAATGCTGCTGGGCGAGTATGGTGGTCGGTACCAGGAAGGCTACCTGCTTGCCGTCAGCGATCGCTTTGAAGGCAGCACGGATCGCCACTTCCGTCTTCCCGTATCCGACATCTCCGCAGAGCAATCGATCCATCGGCCTTTCTTTTTCCATATCGTGCTTGATTTCGTGGATCGACCTTAATTGATCATCCGTTTCTTCATATGGGAAGGCCGTTTCGAAATCACGCTGCATATCGCCATCCGGCGAGAACGCATATCCCCTTGCGGCTTCACGCTCAGCATACAGCTTGATCAAGTCGTCTGCGATATCCTGGACGGATGACTGTACCTTGGATTTGACTTTCTTCCACTCAGTGCCGCCGAGTTTATAAAGCTTCGGTTCTTTACTTTCAGAACCGACATACTTTTGGACAAGCTCAATCTGCTCAACCGGGACATACAGTTTATCGCTGCCCTGGTATTTAACATGAAGATAATCCTTGTGGACTCCATTGATTTCAAGTGTTTCAAGCCCAAGGTATTTTCCGATCCCGTGGTTGACGTGCACCACATAATCCCCGACTTTCAGTTCGGAGTAGCTTTTGATTCTTTCAGCATTCGAAAGCTTCTGCCTTCTCGGTTTCTTTTTGGTTTTTTTATTAAACAGTTCTTCTTCGGTGATGACGGCAAGCTTCTGCATCGGAAGCTCGAACCCGTTCGTCAGGCTTCCATTGATCATCTGGACTTTGCCCTTTAATAATTTGGAACTGTCCTCGACAAAGGCTATTTCGATTTTATAATCGTCAAGTACTCGCTGAAGCTTCTTAACACGTTCTTCATCCGGCCCCAGCAGGACGACCGTATATTTCCCTTTCTTCCAGCGGTCGAGCTCTGCTTTCAGGACATTCATCTGCCCATGAAAACTCTGCATCGGTTTCGCGGACACATTGAAAATATTCTGAGGGCTTGTATTCGGGATATGGCGGAGGAATAATGAAAAATAAACCTTAGGCAGCTTCGTATTCGCCGTCAAGGATTGAAACTTATGGGACACCGAAATATCGTGGATGATCTGTCCATCCTGCAGCAGGGACGTATACCACTCTGCTTCTTCTCTTTCCAGAGATTCGCTTGTCTCCATGATCCTGCTGTATTCGTCGAAGTAGATCACGCTGTCTGAAGGCAGATAGTCTAGCAAACTACTAGGCGTCTCGTAGGCAAGCGAGAGATACTTGAAGATTTGCTCGGGAATCTGACCGTTTTCTAGCTGCGCGATTTCGTGTCCGATGTATTCGGTCAACTTTTCTTTTACACTGTCCGTTTTTATCTTTTTCAGACTTTTTGCCATTCCGGATTCAATCTTCTTGATCAAGCTGTCCATATCCTCATAATTCATCAACACTTCCGAAGAAGGGCCGATTTCGATGGTTGTAAGCTTGTCGATTGAGCGCTGATCATCCACTGAGAACGTACGGATCGAATCGATTTCTGTATCGAAAAGTTCAATCCGGACAGGGTTCGGAAGGGTCAGCGGGTAAATATCGACAATACCGCCGCGGAGACTGAATTCTCCCGGGGTGTTGACCATCCCCGTGCGCTGATATCCCATTTGAACCAATTGATTCAGCATATCATCCAGATCGATATCTTCTCCCTGGGTAAAGGTGATTTGATTCTTTTCCCACTGTTTTTTCTCCGGAAGGATTTTTCTAAGCCCTGCGACAGGTACAATGTATACACCTTTTTGATTTTTTGACAGCTTATTCAACACCTCGATCCGCTGAGAACGCAGTTCGGGACTTGCCACACTGAGCTCTGCTGCAATCAATTCGTTGGCGGAATATAGGAATACCTCATCTTCTGAAAGGAATTGAATGAGATCGTCATATATTTTCTGGGCCTGGAAAAGATTGTGCGTGACGACCATTGAGGATTTGCCAGTCTCTAAATAAACATCGGCGATATAGGCTGTGCGCGATGAGCCTGACAGCCCTGCAACAAGCTGTTCTGATAATTGTTCATCAATTCCCGTGATGAGGGATTGAAGTTCTTCACTTTGGTGGATTTGTTTTAAAATACCTTTCAAGAATACGCTCCTCCCCGTGGATCTTTCTATCTCTATGCTATATTCGTGCGAAATGGATCTCTATAGTAAAAACAGAAAAATGCTTTGGTTCTGCCACCAAAGCGCTGTTCCTTTTCATGCTTATATACTTACTGAATGATATAATCCAGCTGATGATAATCCGGATTTCGTTGAAGACTTTCCTGGCAGTCTTCACAGATGGTGCGGACGTGGATATCTCCGTTGTCCTGATACTGAACCATATTCAGACGTTCTTCCTCAGTCAGTTTGTGGATGCCAAGTTGTTCTGAGTGGACCGACATATTGGAAATCGTACCTACATTTGTCCCGCAATGACGACAATGATAGTGGATAGCCAATTGATATCCCTCCAATTCCATTTATACGATTAGTATGAACGGAATAGAAGGGAGTTATTCAGTTGCTGCTTAGTTTTACCATTTCAACACCGCTATTTATTTCCGCTGGGACCGGTGAAATCAATTGAAGCTGCTTAATTGAATTTATTCATGACTTCCAGAAACGGCTTATTAAACCATGTTTCACAGGCCTCAACAGAGTCGTTGATGACTTTGTCCAGTTCTGCCTGCTCGTCTTTACTGAATCTGCCGAGTACATAGTCCGGGACACTCATTCCGTTTGTTGGACGGTCGATGCCGACGCGGATCCGGTTGAAGTTCTGGGTGCCCAAGTGGGCGATCGTTGACTTGATGCCGTTATGTCCGCCTGCACTGCCTTTCTGACGCAGCCTGATCTTTCCTACTGGCAGATCCAGATCATCATAGATGACAAGCAGGTCTTCTTCATCTATATTAAAATAATCCATTAACGGGACGATGCTTTCACCTGATAAATTCATATATGTAAGCGGCTTTAAAAGGACGATTTTCTCTCCGTTATAATGATAGGTACCGTAGACCCCTTTGAACTTTGATTGATTTAAAGAGACACCCAGCCGCTCTGCGAGTGCATCAACGATGACAAACCCGATATTATGCCTTGTTTTTTCGTATTGCGAGCCCGGGTTGCCGAGTCCGACGATTAATTTCATGCTTCCACCTCATTCTGACCTAATACTACTAGGATAAACGTAAAAAGCGCAACCTGCAAAAGGTTACGCTAAAAATATTAATTATTCTTCAGAAGACTCGCTTTCCTCGCTTGCTTCAGTTTCTCTGCCTTCTTCGTTCTCAGGAACGCCGGCTTCCTGCTCTTCACCTGTAGAAATTTCTTCTTCCTGTCTAGGAGCCAGGACGGAGGCGATGGTGCGGTCATCTTCTTCATTCAATGTGACGCTGTACTTGTCACGCACATCTGCGATCGTCACGGTGTCCCCTACTTGGAGCTCTGAAATATCAACTTCGATTGATTCAGGTATATCAGACGGCTTGGCCGTGACGGATACTTCATGAAGCGGCTGCTGCAGCACCCCTCCGTCTTTAACGCCGGCAGACTCACCTGTAAGCTCGATGCGGACGTCTGCGTCAATTTCCTCAGACATGTTAACCGCAAGGAAATCAACGTGAGTGATCTGATCTTTAATATGATCCTGCTGATAATCACTTAAAATGACATTTTGTTTGTTGCCATTTACGTTTAACGAAATGATTCCGTTTCTTCCTACTTCACGGATTGTCTTGATGAATGTGATCGCGTCGATTGCGATTGGTGTGTTTTCAGCTTTATAGCCGTAGACAACGCCCGGGATGTTCCCTTCATGCCTCAGCTTCGTTAACGTTGAGCGTTTGAAATCATCTCTTGTATTTGCTTTTAATTCTGTTGCCATGTTTAATCCAACACCTTCCCTGATCTTTTAATTGTAGAGTTCTATATATAGTAATTACCCTATTTGTGTGGGGAATAAACATGTGAATTGTAGATTTCCCTCCGTTAACAAAGCCCGTTGATTTCCGCTGCAGGTGCTCGCTTTCCGCGGGGCGGGCGGTGAGCCTCCTCGTCGCTATGCTCCTGTGGGTTGGAAAGGTGGAGGGGCTTTGCTCAGAGGCGGGTGGCATAAGGCGAATTGGCCACGAAGGCGTTCTTTGCCTTCTTGGCCGGTTTGACTTATGACATGTGCCTCTAAGCCGCGGAGCTGGACAAGTCTCACCTGTCCCGCAAATCCCGCAGGAGTCGAGCACCTTCCGCTCCAAACAACTCAGGACTGATAAACAATTACAATCCTTTTTCTTATTTAAAGGGGATTTCATAATCCGATTTTTAATTTGTAAAGGGTATTTTATATAAATTAAACGTTACCAGCGTTGGATTGGAGTGCAAGACGAAGACTCCTAACCGAAAAGCAGAAGGGCTTTGCTCAGAGGCGGGTGGCGTAAGACGAATCTGCCACGAAGGCGTTCTTTGCCTTCTTGGCCGGTTTGGCTTATGACATGTGCCTCTAAGCCCTGCAGCTGGACAGTTCATCCCTTGCGGAAAGCGAAGTCTTGCACGGAAATCCAACGCGGTGATCAGAACTGAAGCATAGTAAAAGAACCCGCCTTCTCAAATTGAGAAAACGGGTTCTTGTCATAGCACAAACACTGATATTAATTCTTAATCGAATAGCGTACTTACGGATTTTTGTTCGTAGACGCGGATGATGGCTTCGCTGATCAGTTTCGCCACGGAAAGCTGCTTGATTTTGCCGATCATCTTCTCTTCAGGCAGCTGAATCGTGTTCAATACGACCAGCTCTTTGATGTTGGAATTCTCGATGCGCTCGATTGCAGGACCTGAAAGGACAGGGTGCGTACAGCAAGCGAACACTTCTTTTGCACCGTTTTCCACAAGTGCGTTTGCAGCCAGGGTGATCGTGCCTGCAGTGTCGATGATATCATCGATCAAGATTGCCACTTTGCCGTCGATATTACCAACGATATTCATGACTTCCGCCACATTAGGCTTAGGACGTCGTTTATCGATGATCGCGATCGGTGCCTTCAGGCGCTCCGCAAGTTTACGGGCTCTCGTAACACCGCCATGGTCTGGAGATACAATGACGATGTCTTCGTTTTTGAATCCTTTTTCCTGGAAGTATTCAGCCAAGATCGGCACTCCCATTAGGTGATCAATCAAGATATCGAAGAATCCTTGAATTTGTGGAGCATGCAGATCAAGTGTGATCACACGTGTAGCTCCTGCCGTTTCCAATAGATTTGCTACAAGCTTGGCTGTGATTGGTTCACGCGCTCTTGCTTTACGGTCCTGGCGTGCATACCCATAATAAGGCATAACGATTGTGATCGTTTTGGCAGATGCACGTTTTAGTGCATCAACCATGATCAACAGTTCCATCAGGTTCTCATTGACAGGCTGAGATGTCGACTGAATAACGAAGACATCACATCCGCGGATACTTTCTTCGATATTGATTTGGATTTCTCCGTCACTGAAGCGTTTAACAGACGATTTTCCTAACTCAAGGCCGACTTCATCTGCGATTTCTTTCGCAAGTTCGTGGTTTGAATTAAGTGAGAATATTTTCAACTTAGAATTAATATAAGAGTTTGGCATGGTGGACCTCCAGTTTATTTCTTATGATTAAGATTTTGTACGTAGTTTTCTTTATTGACCTGACGAGCCCTTGCAATTGACAGCGACTCTCCGGGAACATCTTCGGTGATCGTCGAACCTGCTGCGATATAGGCACCCTTACCAACCTTCACAGGGGCAACCAGGTTGGAGTTGCAGCCAACGAACACTCCGTCTTCAATCGTTGTAAGATGCTTGTTCTTACCGTCATAGTTGACTGTAATCGATCCGCATCCGATATTGACGTCACTTCCTACCTCGGCATCACCGATGTAGCTTAAGTGAGAAGCTTTGCTTCCTTTACCAAAGGATGCTTTTTTGATTTCAACGAAGTTACCGATTTTCACTTCATCCCCGATGCTTGAATCGGGACGGATATGAGCGAAAGGACCGACCTGAACATCGGAACCGATGGAACTGTCATGTGCTGCAGATTGCTTCACAACGGTGCGATTGCCGATTGTGGAATCCTTTACTTCCGTATTCGGCCCGATTATGGAATCCTCGCCTATTGAAGAGTTACCTTTAATCACGGTCCCCGGCAAGATGACAGTGTCTCTGCCGATGGTTACGCCTGCATCAATATATGTGTTGGCAGGATCTTGGATCGTCACACCGTTTCTCATATGTTGTTCATTGATGCGTTTCTTCATTGTCGTCTCTGCTTGCGATAAGGCCACGCGATCATTTACGCCAAGTGTTTCATCAAAGTCGCTTGTTTGATAAGCGCTCACGATTTCGCCCTCTGTCTGAAGGATTTCAATGACATCCGGCAGGTAGTACTCACCTTGGACATTGTCATTTGATACCTTTTTCAGCGTATTGAATAGTGCTTTATTATCAAAGCAGTACGTACCTGTATTGATTTCTTTTACTTTTCTTTCGTCTTCTGACGCATCTTTATGTTCTACGATGCGCTCCACCAAACCTGAATCATTGCGGATGATTCTTCCGTATCCATCAGGAGATTCTGTGTGACCGGTCAGAATGGTTGCTTTTGCACCTTGTTCTTCATGATGCTTCACAAGCGCTTCCATTGTCTCTCCCTTGATCAGGGGAGTATCTCCGCACACAACCAGCGTTGTACCCTCTAAATTGCCGAGAACATCTTCTGATTGCATGACCGCATGAGCTGTACCCAGTTGTTCTTCCTGTAGGGCAAAATCGCTTTTGCCTTCAAGGTGAGATTTCACAAGTTCAGCACCATGGCCGATGATTGTAACGGTCTTCTCTATATTCAATGTTGTAATTTGGTCGACCACATGTTCCACCATAGGCTTACCGCATACAGGGTGAAGAACTTTGTATAGCTTCGATTTCATCCTTGTTCCCTGTCCGGCAGCTAATATAACGGCATATCGTTTTGTCATTTTTGGTCCTCCAATAACCTTTTTATCCATAACGAATATATCCTAAAAGCTCTTTCATTTCAAGGATAGAGAAAAATATACATATATTTGTCAAGTAATAGATTTGTTAATAATATTCCGGACTGTGACTTTGTAAGATGGATAAAGGAGAATAGTAATGCAGCGCTAATTTTGCTTATAAAAAAGAAGATACACTTCTATAAGCCGCTTTTGATTTCCGTGTAAGACTTTGTTTTCCATCAGAAAAGCGGAAGGGCTTTGGTCAGAGGCGTGTGGCATAAGACGAAGCGGTCACGAAGGCGTTCTTTGCCTTCTTGGACGGTTTGGCTTATGACAGGTGCCTCTTAGCCCTGCAGCTAGACATTTATCCCCGGTAAGGAAATGAGGAGTCTTCGTCCTGCACTGCAATCAACCGGTGGCAACATTCAATAACAAATAATTATTCATTTATTACAGGCAACCTATTTTTAAGACCGTTTAAAGTTGAACACAGTAATTTTAAAAAAATGTTGAATTTTTTCTAATATAGGTTTCGAGAGGGGGTTATCGGGGTAATAGGAAGAAAAGAAAAAAAAGAGCGCTACTGTGAAGTAGGCTCTTGTTGCAATAGACTCTTTTAGGAAGCGCCAGCTTCTTCTAACTCCACTTCTTCAAGCTCACCTAGACGGTGGTACTCTGCTAACACGGCATCTTGTATTTTGCCGCGGGTACCGGAATTGATTGGGTGAGCGATATCACGAAATTCCCCATCAGGAGTACGCTTACTCGGCATTGCTACGAATAAGCCATTGTTCCCGTCAATTACACGAATGTCATGGACAACAAATTCATTATCCAATGTAATCGATGCAATTGCTCTCATGCGGCCATCGGTGTTTACCCTGCGTAATCTTACGTCAGTTACTTCCATTCTGTTCACCACCTTTTTCCCTAGATGAAATCTACTGTACTAATTCAACGATTCGATTAGATATTCCTTCTTTAAATGTAAAATTTTTTGAAAAATTTTATTTTTCACTTAATCTTTGCATACATCTTTTGTCCTAAAACCGTTAACACAGCCGCTTGGAGCTTTTTCTGCATAAAAAAACACCCGTGAAGATTACTTCACGAGTGCGATTACTTCGATTTCAACCCCTGCATCTTTTGGCAGGCGGGCAACTTCCACACAGGAACGTGCCGGTTTATGAGTATTGAAATACTCTCCGTATACTTCATTGATGACACCGAAATCATTCATATCCTTGATGAATACAGTAGCTTTCACAACAGTTTCGAGAGAAGCGCCTGCTTCTTTTAAAACGGCTTGCAGGTTATTAAAGACCTGGTGTGTCTGAACGGCGATATCTCCTTCGATCATGCTTCCTTCTGCCGTCAACGGAATCTGTCCTGAACTGTAGAATAGATTATTGACCACGATCCCTTGAGAATACGGACCGATTGCTGCAGGTGCTTGATTTGTTGAAACAACACGCATTGTAGCTGCCTCCCTTTATGATAAGAATGTCAGGTTTGATTGAAAGTAATTTCCTTCTTTCAAGGAAATCTGTTTATTTTTTTCGTTCACATCAGATAATTTCAATAGTGATACGTAATCGTCCACTAAACGCTCTTCAGCATTTTCCGATTCCACCAGCACACCGATGCCGGATAACGTTGCTGAAAATTCTTCTAGAAGATTTTTCATCCCGTTCACCGTTCCTCCGGCTTTCATGAAGTCATCGACCACCAGTACGTTCGAGCCTTCTTTCAGGCTTCTCTTTGAAAGCACCATCGATTGAATTCTCTTGGAAGATCCGGAAACATAATTGATGCTCACCGTCGAGCCTTCCGTCACACGGCTGTCCCTTCTGACGATGACGACCGGGACATTCAGGTATGCTGCTATTGCATTGGCAATTGGGATCCCTTTTGTGGCGACCGTCATGATGACATCGATTTCTTTTTCAGCGAATGCCGAAGCAAGGAGCTTCCCGACTTTTTTCATCAAGAGTGGATTCCCTAAGAGATCCGTCATATATAAATAACCGCCTGGAAGGAGCCTGTCCGAGCTTTCCATATGCTGGCACAGTTCCTCTATCACTTCTTTTGCCTCACTGGCATTTACCTTGGGGATGTATTTCACTCCCCCTGCCGCTCCCGGTACCGTCTGAACAATTCCTATCCCGCGTCCTTCAAAGGTTTCTTTAACGATCGTCAAGTCTTCACTGATGGAGGACTTGGCAGAACCATAACGCTCAGAGAAAAATGTCAAAGGTACAAGTTGGTGAGGGCGCTCTGCTAAATAATGAGTCATGTCAATCAATCGTTCACTACGCTTGAACTTCACCAAAACTACCTCCAAATCCGAATATTATATAGTAAATATACCATTAATATACGGATTTAAGCAAACACTTATTCACCAAGCATGCGGACTGCGAAAACTTGGTCACAGAATCCCCTCAGCCCATTATAGATCCGGTGAAGCCTTGACTCATATTGCACAAGTCCGTAAACTGTCGGCCCGCTCCCGCTCATCAACACTGCATCGGCTCCGAAGCGCTCCATTTGATCCTTTATCTGTGCGACTTCAGGATACAAATCGAGGGTCACCGACTCCAGTACATTCCCAAGGTTTGAGCATATGTCACTGTACGAACCGCGGTTCAAAGCGGAGATCATCGCTGCTGTGTCAGGGTGCTTGATATTCTGGACATTTAAATTCTTATAAACATCCGCTGTTGAAACCCCTATAGTCGGTTTCGCCAGAATGACCCAGCAATTGGGAGGTGCGGGAAGATGTTCAATCTTTTCACCGCGGCCGGTTGCAAGTGCAGTCCCGCCGTACACACAGAAAGAGACATCCGATCCTATTTCCGCTCCAAGATCGGCAAGCTCGTCCAAACTGAGCCCCAGATCCCATAATTGGTTCAATCCTTTTAACGTGGCAGCCGCATCACTGCTTCCCCCGGCCAGTCCCGCAGCCACCGGGATTACCTTATCAATGGAAATTGCCACTCCCTTTCTGATGTTGAGCCGGTCCTTTAACAGCTGCGCAGCCTGATAGGCGAGATTTCTTCCATCATCCGGGACAAATCGATTATGAGAAAGAATCTTAATCGTATCTTCAGAAAGATCCGTGAGTTCGATTCGATCTGCTAAATCGATGGTCGTCATGATCATCTCAACCTCGTGGTATCCATCGGGGCGTTTATGTAATACATCGAGTGACAGGTTAATTTTTGCCGGCGCCTTGACTGATAACCTCATTTCATCACCTTCTTACCATACTCTTTTCACTTATTGTATCATACACTTCTTCAGGAAGTGTCATCATCTTGCAATACTCATACAAATACGATATTTTACCACGTTACCTAACAATAGAAAAGACAGCCTGATAGAAAAAGGATCATCTCATGGTGTTGAACCTGAGATGATCCTCTTTTGGTACGTATAAAAGTCAAGATACTCCTAAAAGAAAAGAATTACAGGCTGTTCATGGATGACAGCTGGCTGCTGGCTCGTTCGACTGCACGTTTGACCATGTTCCCGGCGTCCCGTGATGTGATGCCGCCCCAGCCTTCTTTCTGAACAACGTCATAGAAACCGAGTTCCTGTGCAAGTTCTTCTTTTAATTGTTCAGACATGATTCCTCTTCTTCTGCTCATGGTTATTCCCCCTTAAGATGTACCATATGTTTAATATGTGCCTGGATGGACGATTCTTTACTAGGGGACGGGAACCAATTTCAGAAAGATTCTTTAGGTTCGGCAGTTAATACCGCTGCCCGATTTCCGTGGGAGACTCCGCTTTCCGCGGGTGACCCGTGAGCCTCCTCGGCTTCAGGTGCGAGAAGAAAAGCGGAAGGGCTTTGCTTAGAGGCTTTGGCATAAGGCGAATAGGCCACGAAGGCGTTCTTTGCCTTCTTGGACGAGTTGATTTATGACATTTGCCTCTAAGCCCTGTAGCTGGACAGGTCTCACATTGGTCACTTCTCCCGCAGGAGTCTTCGTCTCCCACTCCAATCAACAGCTGGGGCCGGTTCAGATCAAGAAAACGCTGCTGATTCATTTCATCACATCATATAGTCCATCAAAAGATAAGAAAAAAGGACAAATAAAAAAGCAGCAAACGTTTGTTTACTGCTGGCTGAAGATGATATTTCCTGTTGCTTCATCATAAAATGTTAATTGGACTGTCTCAGTGAGAACATCTGCATAGCTGTAAGAAACTCGTTCGAACGCATTCTCTTCCTGGTCAAGCTGGACCACAAATACAGAAGGATACGTTTCGGCTAGAACGCCTGAACGTTCAATTGTTTTACGACGTCCACCGTTTGCTTTAAGCATTAAACGTTTCCCGAGATTTGAATCAAGGGATCTTTTAATGTCGGCTAATGTTTTTGGCATTTCGCTTCCACCTCACTGAAAAAAATTATAACACATTATGTAATTTAAGTCAAATAAATTTATTATTTTAACAAGAAATTTAAATACCTGTCAATATATTTTATTCAACAAAAAATACGTTTTTTCTACACTTTTACCTTTCCCTGGTAATTGATAAATTATGTAAACTATTTTTATCCAGGATATTTTCAACAATAACAGGGTTAAATGCCTATATTTCCTGACAAAAAATAACCCCCGCAATCATGATGATAATCGCAGGGTCTACAGTTTATGTCGAAAGGTATTTATTCCTCTTCATCGATTTTATAGGGCATACCGGTACGCAGCATACCTTTCGTTTCCACACCGCCGAGCCCCTTATCCCCGGTCAGTGTATTCCGGATGACATCCCAAACGTTCACCGAATCCTTAAAACCGGTGTAACAGATCTTGGCTACGATATAAACCGGGTCCAGGGCATGGATGTTGACTCTTGAAGGTGAACTGGCAAAATTCGCGCCTGCGTGGATCAGTGATTCAAAATGCGATTGGCAGGCTCCTGCAAAAATGACGAGCTGATCCAAGTGGGGATACTTCCTTCGCACTTCCCTCACCGCCTGGACGAAATATTTAGAGTGCCGGTAAGCATTAATATCCGACTTTGCCCCCTTTGCTTTTGAATAAGCATCATGACCCGTGACCACCACAATATTCGGTCTGTATTTATCGATGAGTGGGCCGATTTCATTCGGCATCTCTGTCTCGCTGCAATGTACCCCCTTTACCGGTACACCGATTCTTTCATATAGATCTAGACATTTTCGTAAATAGCTGGGATCTCCATCAAGATGAAGAACTTTACCGGGAACCTGGAAATAGTTAAACTCATCTCTATAAGCATTCGTCATGGTATACTCTTGCTTTTGCTTAAGGAGCTCAATATCCTGCCGGAACAAATCAAAAGATTGCTCTTCCTTCGAACGGAACTCTTGAATGAGCCGGTCCTGCTCTCTAGGGTCCATCTTCTTCAAATCATGAAAAGGAGCATCCGCTATTAATCGATAATCTTCCCCGTAAAGTATGGCCGTTCTCTGTCCGTCCAACAGACGGATATCGATGACTCTAAACAAGATATCACACTTATAAGAAAGTCGACCCACGACATCATTGATTTCGATTTTCACATCCGTCACTCCCATGGCCTTGCATTCATTAAGCGGGAAAGGAAAAAGCAAATAAAGGGCTGATGCCACCAGATGTCCCAACACACCAATCGCCCTCTCACGCTCTCCTGTTTCATTCGTAATGACTCCCTTTGATAACCTATGCAGGCCATGGGTTGTGGGTGTATGTAAATATCTTGGGATATCCTTATATAAAAAAACTGCCTTTTGAAATCATCAATTGATTCCAAAAGGCAGCTTTCCTTTCAATGTTTTAATTGAAATGAGGGTACAGCGCATCACTCAACGCACCGAATTCCTTGATTGAAAGCGTCTCACCTCTTCGTGTCGGTTCCACTCCCGAATTCGATAACGCCTCTAAAATATACTCTTTCTTTTCTTTCCCGCTCGGCAGCTGGCTGGTCAGGTTGTTCAAGATCGTTTTTCTCCGCTGGGCGAAGGAAGAGCGTGTCACCGTAAAGAAGAAGTCTTCATCAATCACGTCCACCGGAGGCTTTTCTCTCTTCGTCAAGCGGATGACGGCAGAGTCCACATTCGGCTGCGGCATAAATACCGTTTTTGGCACAGTCATGACCATTTCCGCTTCCGTATAGTATTGAATGGCGATGGATAACGAACCGTATTCCTTTGTGCCGGGCTTTGCAGAGATCCGGGCTCCTACTTCCTTTTGCAGCATGACACAGATGCCCCTGATTGGCAGACGCTCCATCAGAAGCTTCAAGATGATGGGGGTTGTCACGTAATACGGAAGATTGGCAACCACCATTATATCCTCGTAGCCGGCGAATTCTTCATCTATGATCGCTTTTACATCCGCCTCAAGCACATCTTCATTGATGATTTTCACATTATCATACGGTGAAAGTGTATCTCCGAGTATCGGGATCAGACGCTGATCGATTTCAAATGCGACTACTT
This sequence comes from Rossellomorea oryzaecorticis, assembly GCF_045897515.1. Classification (NCBI taxonomy): domain Bacteria; kingdom Bacillati; phylum Bacillota; class Bacilli; order Caryophanales; family Bacillaceae; genus Rossellomorea; species Rossellomorea oryzaecorticis. Next base: position 43,411 of record NZ_JBJOSA010000021.1, read on the forward strand.
TTCCCGAGGTACGGGCCAGATGTTCGGTCAGGGCGCCTATACCCGGTCCGATTTCGATGGCTGCAGTATCCTTAGAGAGGCCTGCAAATTCCGTTATATTACGTAGGATATTGGGATCGATCAGGAAGTTCTGACCGAGGCTCTTTTTAAAAGAAAATCCGTATTTCCCCAAGATTTCTTTTGTACGCAGCGGTGTGGCGATATCTTTATGCATTAGTTTCCTCCTGAATAATTTCCATTAGCGCACGCTTGAACTCATCCTTTTGGATATTGAACATCATCAAGCGCTTATGAAGCTGTTTACCATTAGTGTATCCGATTCTGAGTTTCTCACCAAGTGCGACCCTTCTGTCCTTTGACTGCGGACTGCCAATCAGCCCGGCTGTGACAAGATCATCCTTTGTGATAATTTCTTCATTTTCCTTTTCGATCATATGGGCTTCCTTGAGGGCTTCCCTTATGATTTCCGGGGCAGCATGCTCGACACCGATCCCCCTGCCTGATTTCGGGAGGGCATCTTTTTTATGGACAAAAGCATGTTTGCAGCCCGGGACGGCCTCACTCACAATCTTCCGGATACGCTCTCCCGGATAATCGGGGTCGGTGAAAATGATGACTCCCCTTTTTTCCTGTGCATGCCTGATCTTTTCAATCGTAACAGGAGAAACCGCAGAGCCGTTCGTTTCAATCGTATCGGCTGATACAGCACGCTGTATCGCTGTCGTATCGTCTTTTCCTTCCACGACGATGATTTCTTTTATTTTCATAAAACCTCCAAAAAAGTTGAAACTTATTATCCGTGACGTTCGTCTAATCTGTAGAACCCAATATTTTTATTATAACTGAAATCGTTCAGTGCTTATACAGAAAGGTCAGTCCCCATATCAATCCAAAAAGAAAAAGCAGGAGAAAAAGACTCCTGCCCTTAGTCTAATATTTTTATTTTGATTGTTTTTCTTCCCCAACGGTACGCATCAGATTGCGATGAGAAGAAAACATCGATTTTGTTCCCTTTGATAGCGCCGCCTGTATCGGCTGCGACTGCATAGCCATACCCTTCTACATATACCTTTGAACCAAGCGGGATAACTGAAGGATCGACCGCAATGACTTTAGCGCCAGGATTGGCTTTCAGGTTGATGCCTGTCGCCGTATGTCCTGAACATCCGTTACAGTTTGCTGTGTAAGCCGTTGAGCTAACATAGAATTCCCTGCCGCCGCTCTCTGCTGAGGCTGAGGCGGAAGGCGAGCTTCCACGCGAAACCTGTGCGACAAGCACTTTTGTTCCGACGTTTACTATTTTATCCTGACTTTCTTTTACCACGTTTTCACTGACTAACTTCCTGGAAACTTCTTTTCCATTCTCTTTGACGATTTCGTATTTCTTTTCAACAAGACCCTTTTTCCCTTCCTGCACGATTTTTTCCTTGCCTTTGGAAAGGGCTGAGTCTTTTCGAGAAACGACCGTAAAGTCAGTTGGTTCTTCCACTACATCGGTGACTTTTTCAACTCGAACGACGTTTACGACGTCATCTGGTTTGATGACATTGTCTAAACCCGGTTCAACGCGATCGGTTTTATTAAGTGTGATGCCCTGTTGCTTTAAAAAGTCAGCGACCGTAGTCGAAGTGGACCATGCCTTTTTCTTTTTGCCTCCATCCACAAGCTGAAGCGGAAAGGCTTCCTCGATGGTAATCTTCATGTCCCCTGAAATCTTTTTGGATAAGGCTGGTTCGACCTTATCATGTTCCCCAATCTCGATCTTGTTCTCCGATAGTAACTCTTTTACCGTATCTGCGTTGGTCCAGATCTTCTTCTTCTGATCACCAACCGATACCTCTACCTGTTTTGCCGGTTCCCAAACGATTTTCATGTTGTTCGTAACCTTACTTGTTCCCGAGGGATACAAATAGTCTTCTGAGCGGGTTGAAATCTCTAAATCTTTTAATATATCTTGAATGGTGTTTGCATGCGTTCTAATCTCTTTTTGCTCGCCGTCTAAGGTCAATGCCACAGTGTTTTTGGAACCTTCATAAAAAAGGATTCCGAAAACAGCTGCCGATGCTGCGATTGTTGCGACAGCAGCGATCCATTTCCTTCGACTCAAAGACTTGGAAAACAGGCTTTTCATGTTTTGAATGTTCATGAAAAACGCCTCCTTTTCTCGGAGTGATTATATAGAGTATTCCAGAGAGTGTCAACCCTTACTTCTTTTTTCTTAATCTAGCAAAATATTGAAAACCAGGGAACATAGGACATATTATGCAGAAAAAAAGAGAAAAAGAAAAGAGAGAGTTATCGACATGGTTATCCTATGATGGACAATTGCCATGTAGAACTTTTTGTTTTCTTTAAGTTTTCGGACAAGCTCCCTCAATTCTCGACAGCATTCGATGTCAGTTTATGTTGAATAATTTATTTGCATTTTCTGTTGTGACCGTTTCTACTTCTTCCAAGGAGATGCCTTTCAATTCTGCAATCTGTTCTGCCACCAGCTTTACATACGCAGGTTCATTCCGTTTCCCTCTGTTCGGATGAGGGGCAAGATACGGACAGTCTGTTTCGATGAGCAGCCGCTCCAGTGGAATTTCCTGGGCTACTTCCTTCGGCTTTTTCGCGTTCTTGAACGTCACCGGTCCGCCGAGGGAAATATAGAAATTCATATCTACGCATTCCTGGGCAATCTCAGGACTTCCGCTGAAGCAGTGCATGATTCCGCCTACCTCTTCAGCTCCTTCTTCCCGAAGGATATCAACTATATCCTGAGTCGCTTCCCTGTTATGTATGATGATTGGCAGTTTCACTTTTTTCGCTAAGTGAATTTGTTTTCTGAATACTTCTTTTTGAATATCTTTAGGTGACTTATCCCAGTGATAATCAAGGCCCATTTCGCCGAGGGCGACCACTTTGGGATGAGAGGAAAGTTCTTCGATCCAAGCAAGATCCTCCTCTTTCATATCAATTGCATCAACAGGGTGCCAGCCAATGCTGGCATAAAGAAAGTCATACTGTCCCACCAGTTCCATGGCTCTTTCGATGGTCGGGCGGTCAAAGCCGACGACAACCATCCTTCCGACTCCTGCTTCTTTTGCTCTTGAGATGACCTCCTCAAGATCTTCATTGAATTGTTCAGCGTTCAGATGAACATGTGTATCAAATAACATATGTGACACTCCTTGTATTCAAAGTAATTTTATTATAAAAACGAGTAACAAGCATCTCAGTAACGTAACATTTAGGTTACAAATTATGGGTGAATGAGAAAATATTAACTTTAGTGCTTCACCGCACGCCATTTATTAATGCCTGGAAAACCTTGAAATACCGCTGTTGGTTTCCGTGGAAGACTTCGCTTTCCGCGGGCGAGCGGGGAGCCTCCTCGGCGCTCTGCGCCTGCGGGGTCTCCCCAGCTTCGCTTTTCCCGCAGGAGTCTTCGTCTTCCACTCCAACCAACAGCTGGATCCGGTTACTATCAATTTTCCCATTTTTATTATTATCTATCTCCGTATATTGTATAGGCTTAAAAGCATATTCTAAAACAATTTGATTTCATCTTTTCGACTTATTATTTTCATATAATAAATACAAACAATAATACTTATTAATATAATACGATTTTTCACACATACTATCTTTATATAACAAAAGGATGTTCCACGTGGAACATCCTTTTGTTGAATTCATTTTACTTTTGTGCCGTTTGGCAGTGTTTGGTCCACGGTTGCGAGTGATAGTGTTCCGTTTTCTTCTCCTGCGAGGATCATTCCCTGGGAGAGTTCACCGCGCAGTTTGACCGGTTTCAGGTTTGTGACGCAGATGACTTTCTTTCCGACTAACTCTTCCGGCTTAAAGTGTTTCGCGATTCCTGAGACGACTTGTCTCTTTTCATATCCGAGATCAAGCTGGATTTTCAGGAGTTTATCCGCTTTTTTGACAGGTTCGGCATTTACGACCTGTGCTACCCTGAGCTCTACTTTCATGAAATCGTCAATTGTGATTTCATCACTTTCTTCCGGAGCAGGTGCAGCTTCTTTTTCTTCTTCAGCAGGCTTGCTTCCCTGCATTTTTTCTTTGATAAAGTCAACCTCTTCCTGCAGATCAAGACGCGGGAAGATCGGCTCGCCTTTTTTCACCACTTCTGTTCCTGACGGGATGGCACCAAATGTCTCTAAACTTTCCCATGTTTGAAGTTTTTCGTCATGGAGATTCAGCTGTTCAAAGATTTTCTTCGGAGTCCTTGTCAAGAACGGCTGCAGCAGGACGGCCACTCTTCTCAATGATTCTGCCAGATGGCTCATGACACTGCCCAATTCAGCTTTCTTGTCTTCTTCTTTGGCAAGGGCCCAAGGCTGTGTTTCATCGATATACTTGTTGGTCCGGCTCACCAGCTGCCAGAGGCTTGATAAAGCAACCGAGAACTCCATGTTTTCCATTGCTTCTTCGTATTTATTAACAGTATCTTTGTTGATGTTCAGCAGATTTTGATCGAACTCCCCGTCGGAGCCTTCGTAAGCAGGGATAACACCGTCAAAATACTTGTTGATCATGGCAACGGTTCTGTTCAATAAGTTACCAAGGTCATTCGCAAGATCGAAGTTGATTCGTTCGACAAATCCTTCCGGAGTGAATACCCCGTCAGAACCGAATGGAACTTCCCTTAATAAATAGTAACGAAGTGAATCAAGACCGTAACGGTCGATCAGCGTGACAGGATCGACTACATTCCCTTTGGACTTGGACATTTTGCCATCCTTCATCAGAAGCCAGCCATGTGCAAATACCTTTTTCGGAAGCGGAAGGTCCAATGCCATCAGCATGATCGGCCAATAGATGGTATGGAAACGTACGATTTCCTTCCCTACCAGATGCACATCAGCCGGCCAGTACTTCAGATAATTCTTGTCATTTTCGCTGCCGTAGCCAAGCGACGTGATGTAATTGGATAGGGCATCGATCCATACGTAAATGACATGCTTCGGATCACCCGGGACCTTCACTCCCCAATCAAAAGTCGTCCGTGATACTGCCAAATCTTCGAGACCGGGTTTGATGAAGTTATTGATCATCTCGTTTTTACGAGATTCAGGCTGTATAAATTCAGGATTTTCATTATAATAAGCAAGCAGACGGTCTACATAGTTGCTCATCTTAAAGAAGTAGGATTCTTCCTTCACCTTTTCAACAGGACGGCCGCAGTCTGGGCAATTCCCATTCTCAAGCTGTCTTTCTGTGAAGAAGGATTCACACGGTGTACAGTACCAGCCTTCGTATTGATCAAGGTAAATATCTCCCTGGTCTAAAAGCTGCTTGAAGATCTTTTCGACAATATCTTTATGACGCTTTTCGGTCGTCCGGATGAAGTCATCATAGGAGATGTCAAGTTTCCCCCATAAATCTTTAATGCCGCTCACAATATCATCTACATATTTTTGCGGGCTGACACCCTGCTCTTCCGCTTTACGCTGGATTTTCTGGCCGTGCTCATCTGTGCCCGTTAAATATCTTACATCATATCCGCGCATTCTTTTGTAACGGGCCATCGCATCTCCGGCCACCGTCGTATAGGCATGACCAATATGTAAATTACCGCTTGGATAGTAGATTGGTGTTGTAATATAGAAGGTATTCAATTTCTCTTCCACTTTCGCTTCCTCCTCTTTTTTTCTATAATGCCCACATAAACCTTTAATCAGATACGAATGGTATAAAGTGGGTTTTATTCTATATTCTTACCTATTATCTTAACCGCTTATCTCATCAAAATATACCTAAAATAAAGGGATTCTGCAACTGCACTATCCAACCTTCAAATAATGTCGAAAAGACAGATGTAATATGTCGATTAATGTCGAATTATTGCACCTGTAAAGATTTTTCGACAAATCTTAATTGATTACAATAATATTAAATTGGTAATACAATTATTTACAATACATCGTAAAGCTTGTCATATCAACTTTCTCTTTGGAAACCTTTTTAAAAAATTTACAAATTTAATTATTGACGATAGATAAAATCGTTGGTATGATATTACCAGATACAGAAAAATGTCGAATATTGACGAACCTTTAACAAACTAGAGAGATAAAATAAAATCATTCTTTGGAGGAGAAAATTATATGAAATCTACAGGTATTGTAAGAAAAGTTGACGAATTAGGACGTGTCGTTATTCCTATCGAACTTCGCCGTACACTTGGCATCGCTGAGAAGGATGCGCTTGAGATCTACGTGGACGACGAAAGAATCATCTTAAAGAAATACAAGCCAAGCATGACTTGCCAAATCACTGGTGAAGTATCTGATGATAACATCAAGCTTGCTGACGGCAAATTGATTTTGAGCCGTGAAGGTGCAGAACAGTTAATCAAAGAAATCCAGGATTCTTTCCAAAAAAATTAATCATTGATATAAATACAAGGGCTGAGTCATGATGTACTCAGCCCTTTTTCTATTTCTCCACATGAAATGCCTGGTATACTTCCCTCTTAGGGAGGTTTCTTTCCTTTGCGACTTCTTTAATCGCCGATTTTGAAGACATTTCTTTTTCTTCTATATAATACTGAACGTGGCCTTCAATTGAATAATCATTCCACCATTCTTCCTGCTCCTCTTCATCTGGCTGCGGATTCCCTTCGACCATGACACAAAATTCACCTCTTATTTCACCGGTTTCAGCCCACTCCAGCACGTCTTCCAATGAACCGCGGATGAACTCTTCGAATTTCTTTGTCAGTTCACGGCAAATGACAATCTGCCGATTCCCGAGAGACTGATGAAGTTCCTTCAGCGTTTCTTTCAATCTGTGAGGGGATTCATACAGGATAAATGTATCCTTCAATGACCGGAGCCGTTCGAGTTCTGCACGTTTTTCTTTCTTTCCCCTATGAAGGAATCCGTAAAAATAAAACGGCTGGGGGGCAAGTCCCGAAGCAATCAATGCCGTCAAAGCAGCATTTGCACCCGGCAGAGGGATGACGGCCAGATTGTTTTCTATCGCTGCCTGTACCAGTTCATAACCCGGGTCGGAAATGGAGGGCATCCCTGCGTCGCTGACCAGCGCGACCGTTTCACCCTGCTCCATTCTCTCAATGAGCTTTGGACCACTCGATTCTTTATTATGCTCATGATAACTGATGATCGGGGTATCGATTTCAAAGTAGTTGCTCAGCTTCTTTGTATTTCTTGTATCCTCTGCTGCAATGACATCCGCTTCCTTCATGATGCGAATTGCCCTGAATGTCATATCTTCAAGATTCCCGATTGGGGTGGGGACAAGATAGAGGCGGCCTTTGCCGGTTTCCTGGTAGCTTTTTTGCTGGTTCATGATGGGTTTCACCTCCTGGGATTATTCTTTTCCATAAAGCATTTCATAAACTTCCTGAGAATATTCATTGTTTTCATTGTAGACAAATAGAGGCGGGAGTATCTTTAAATCAGGTTTTCCGTCTTTGATTCCTTCGATCAAAAGCGTATTGGCTTCTTTTCCCTCCCTCGGATAGACGAGCCTCATCCGCTTCGGTTCAAGACGGTGCTTCCTCATCAGGGACAGGATATCCATCAGCCTTCCCGGCCTGTGTACGAAAGAAGCTTTTCCGCCTTGCTTCAGCAGGTAGCTTGCAGCCTGGATGGTGTCCTCAAGGGTGCAGAGGACTTCATGGCGCGCGATGGTATAATGTTCATTCAAGTTTTGCATGGATGTCGGAACGGTTTCGAAATAAGGCGGATTGCACGTCACCACATCATAATGGGAATGATGAAGCAGTTTGTTTATTTCTTTTACATCGCCAAGCTTCATCGTTACCTGATCCTCAACGCCATTATACCGAATGCTTCTCTCAGCCATATCAAGCAGACGCTCCTGGATTTCCACCCCGGTGATTTCAACGCTCGTCCGTGCGCTTAAAAGCAGCGGTATGATCCCATTTCCGGAACATAGATCCACCACTTTCCCTCTTTTCAAGGGAAGATAGCTGAAGCGCGCAAGCAATACCGCATCCAGGGAAAAGGAAAATACCGACGGACTTTGAATGATCCTCATATTTTCTGCCAGCAGATAATCCAATCTTTCATCGTCTTTTAATACAACCATGTGTTTCCTCCGCTTGTTCAACAAAAAGGACCAATCCCTTCTGAATGGATCAGCCCTTTTCATCATTTATCTTATTCTAGGCATTACAGGTCCTGCTTTATTTCTTGTTCAAGAAAGACAGGCAGAACAAGCAATCCTCGTCTTTGCGCGGACTTCCAAAGTGGATATTGCATATATGGAAGCCTTCCTGGTAAAGCCGGGCAAGGTTATCGTAGCCTTCCCCGATATCCAGTTGTTTATCTTCTAAGTCCGACTCGCTCGTCGTACCCGCATCGCCTGTTGTTTGAACCTTTTTCGGTGAGTTCTCAGTCTGTTCCAGTCTTCGGCGCAAATGTTCGTTTTCAAGCTTGAGCGCATTATTCTCCTCAAGCATTTCGGCAAGACACTGCTTAAGCTCGCCAAGTTGATTGTATAAATCACCAATCTGTTGTTCCATATTGCTGACTGAATCAAAGAACTCTTTTTTATCCACGACACTACACCCCGTTACTCTGTGGCTTGGAATGATACGGCACCTTCGTTCATTATTTCATCTAAAGTGAATTCCAATACGCGTTCCGCATCTTTTATATCTACTTGAAGAACACGCTCAAGAATATTAAGACCTACCACTTTACCTTTCCCGTGAGGTGTTTTAATCACTTCACCAATATCAGGCAATTCCGCTTTGGCTGCTTCATATTCGTCATTTTCGTATTTAAGACAACACATCAAGCGGCCGCAAAGCCCTGAGATCTTGGTAGGATTAAGAGATAGATTTTGATCTTTCGCCATCTTGATGGATACCGGTTCAAAATCTCCCAAAAAGGTCGAACAACAAAGCATACGGCCACAAGGACCGATACCCCCTAGCATTTTCGCTTCGTCACGAACGCCAATCTGACGAAGTTCAATCCGCGTACGGAAAATAGAAGCCAGGTCTTTCACCAGCTCCCGGAAATCAACACGCCCATCAGCTGTAAAATAAAATATGACTTTATTACGATCAAATGTATATTCTACATCTACTAATTTCATATCTAATTGATGCTGATTGATTTTATCACAACATACATCGTAGGCTTCCTGAGCGGAAGTTTTATTTTCTTCCACCGTCAGCCGATCCTTCTGATCAGCGATCCGGATCACCTTTTTCAAAGGAAGCACTACATCATTTTCACCGACTTGCTTTCTTTCTACGACTACTTTTCCAAATTCGACCCCGCGGACAGTTTCAACGATCACATAATTATTTTTATGGATATCGAGTTCGCCCGGATCGAAATAATAGATTTTTCCCGCTTTTTTAAAGCGTACTCCTACAACATCGTACAAAGGACCATCACCCCTGCAGTTTTAGCATAAGCTGTTCTACCAGCAGCTGAGAATTCATATTGGCGTTTAACTTGCGTTTTGCTTCAAGGATCGCCGTCATACTAGTAGAAAGACGGTTTGTCGATACTTGAAGTGCGTCTGATTTCCATTTTTCCTTTTGGTCCGGGTAGACGAGCTGTTCTTCTTTTCCTAACTGGATTTGAAGTAAGTCTTTATATATTAGAAGTAAAAGATCCAATGCTCGATCAACTTGATCTTTTTCTTTGAAGTGCTGTACAAAATCCTCTTGAATCTTCACCATTGCCTGGAAGGGACTTTTCTGGAGGACTTCATATAATTTTAACACTATTATTCTTGCTTGTGCAAACCACTCATTTTGACATATTTCTACAGCTTCCTCATATCGGTTTGTCAAGTTAGCGGCGAGCGGCGCCATATGAGGCGGCATTCCCTCGTCCAGCAGCTGTTTTGTTAAATATTCTTTTGGAAGCGGTTTGAAAGAAATCGTCTGGCACCTCGAAAGAATGGTAGGCAGCATTCTATGAATATTCTCCGTAATCAGGATTGCCGTCGCATCCGCAAGGGGCTCCTCAAGGAATTTCAGGAGGCTGTTAGCGGCATTGGCCGTCATCTTATCACTGTGAACAATGATATAAATCTTCTTTTTCGATTCGACCCCGGTTTTGGAGAACTCTTCTTGAAGAGATTTAATCTGCTCTTTTTTTATCGAAAGACCGTCCGGCTCAACCAGATGGAGGTCCGGATGATTTCCATGGTTGACGCGCCTGCAATTATTGCACTCTTCGCATGCTTTGCCGTCCGTTCGGTTTTCACAGAGCAGGGCTTTCGCAAACAGGAAGCCCACTTCCCTTTTACGTGTCCCTTTTTCTCCTTCGAATAAATAGGCATGCGCAACCCGGTCCTTCATGATGCTGTTTTGAAGCATCTGTAGAACCACAGGCTGAAACGATTGTATTTCTTCAAACTTCATCTGAACCACTCACTTACATATAGAGATTGATCAGCAATCCCTTTATTTCTCCGATTTTCCCCAATACATCGATCGACTTTTTCTCTTTATCCATGACAGCTTCGGTCAGTTCGACAAGCTCACTGTCGATCGTTTCCACGATATTGAGCTTTCTTCCTTCACCGTACTGATTCCATGTATGCGATTGTTTCAGATCCATGCCGAAATCGACTGCTTCTCTCACAAATTTCTTCACCAGCGTTTTATATTTTGCAAGATCCTTGAAATTACGGGACTTTGCCAGGCGGCTGCCGGCATCTTCAATCGTGGCCAGAAGCTTACTGAGCTGTTCCATCTGCATTTTCTGATCATGCTTTTGAACGAGCTGGCCGAACTTCGCCTGGCTTGTCCCTGCTGACTTGCTTTCCTTGTGAAGTTTATCTAAAGATACACGGGTATCCTGATTGATCTTCATACGTTAAACCCCTTTTGACTAGGCTCTTTTCGCATACTTTGTTGCTATACAGACAAGAAAATAACAGAACTTGGGTATTTTCGGGTTATCAGTCCTTCCCTAGATCGAACTTGAGTTCGAAAAGAGCACGACAACAAGCTGCATTTAGGTTACAACCTATTTACGAAAAGCAACAACCTTTTAGAAAACAGCCTTTTATTAAAACTGGTGGAACTGATCGACTGGCAGGACAAACACTGTGGCGCCGCCGACCTCGACCTCAACCGGATAAGGAACATACGAATCTGCGTTCCCTCCCATAGGGGAAACGGGCGCAACAAGCTGATCGCGCGATTTGCAATTATCTTTGATCACCTGCAGGGCTTTGTCGACGCGGATATCTTCCGTCCCGATGATGAATGTGGTATTCCCTGATTTCAGGAAGCCCCCGGTGCTTGCAAGTTTTGTCGAACGAAAATTGTGGTCCATCAACGCATTGGATAAACGATTGCTATCTTTATCTTGAACAACAGCCATAATGACTTTCATATGCGGCTTTCCTCCGTTTCAAAGACATATACTTCCTTCTATTATATCAATAAATGGGTTGGGCTGACATCCTACTTATCAGAAATACTCTAATAAATACTCTCTATAGCTGTTGATTTCCGTGGAAGACTTCGCTTTCCGCGCGTGGCCCGTTCACTTCCCCGGTCGTAATGATCTAAGGAAAGCACTGTCCAGCTACAGGACAGCTCTGGATATCCCCTAATAACAATAATTACCACATAGTTAGCGCCGTATAATAAAAAGACAACCTCTTTATAGACTCATTCTGTCATATCGAAGCTGCCTTTATAACGGTTACCCTATAAATCTTTTTACGATGTCGTATGCTGATGCGAGTACTTCCTCTTTGCTTTTGCTTGCGTCCACGACCTTGATGCGGTCTGGATATTGTTCGATTAGAGATTGATACCCCTCATAAACCTTTTGGTGGAAATCAAGGGACTCGAGATCTAACCGATTTACTTCCCGGCCATCATGCCCGGCGATTCTTTTTAAGCCTTCTTCAGGGGTTATATCGAAATAAAGTGTAAGATCCGGCATCTTATCCTCGATCGCAAATTGATTGATGTTCATCACTTCTGTCATCCCTATGTCCCGGCCTTTTCCCTGGTAAGCCAGTGAGCTGTCAATAAACCGGTCACAGATGACGATGGACCCTTTTTCAAGTGCAGGGATGACGACCTCTACCAGATGCTGGCGCCTTGCCGCTGCATACAGCAATGCCTCCGTGCGGATGTCCATGGCTGTGTTTTCTTTATTCAAAATGACTTCCCTGATCTGTTCAGCAATGGACACGCCGCCCGGCTCCCGTGTTTTCACAACATCGCGGCCTTCTTCAACGAGCTTGTTGTAAAGTTCATTGAGTATTGTAGACTTTCCCGCACCATCAGGGCCTTCGACTGTAATAAATCTTCCTTGTTTCATTTCCCTTTACCCTCCATCTATCGATACACGCATACACGGCTTTCATCCAAACGGTGATCTCCCTGTATGTTTGCTTTATTCTCCATATATTGTTTCAGTCTTGCCATCGTTTCTTCTGATATTCTTTCACCCGGGATCAGCAATGGGATGCCCGGCGGATACGGAGTGATCATCCGCGCCGAGATTTCTCCCTCAGCCCCGGCTAACGATACCCACTCCTCTTCCCTATCATCCATTTCTTCGTGGGTTAATGCAAGTTCCGTGTAAGAACGCCGTTTTTTTCTTACTGCCTTAGGGGCGTCTCCTGCTTGTCCCGGAACCCCTTCCTTACTCAATACAGCATGGATGTGCCCGGCTGCTTCCTTATAAGGAAACGAGAAGCCTTCCTTCATTAAAGGCAGGATCAGCAGAACATAATAAGAATCCGCGAGTTCACAGAAGATACCTTCTCCCTCCAACAAGCGTTGAAGCTCATACCCCGACATCCCCTTCATGGAAAGCAGCAGCTTCAATGGGTCATCTGTACGCTTCACCGATAATCCCTCATGAATACCGCTTAAAGCTTGCACAAATTCATTGATTACGTCTATATTCTTTCTTATATCCGCTGCTGTCACCGTCGCTAAGTAGGATCTGGCATAATCAAGTGAAGCCATGATCGGGTAAGAGGGACTGCTTGACTGCAGGATCGATAAGTATTCCTTTACCTTTCCTTCATTCACCCGTTCACTTCCTATATGTAAAAAAGATCCCATCGTCATCGCAGGGAGCATTTTATGGGCCGAGTGAATGACAATGTCCCCTCCCAGATCAAGCGCCGACGCAGGTAACGGATCTCCCAGCTGAAAATGCGGACCGTGTGCTTCGTCAATGATACAGATCACTCCGTGTTGGTGAAATTCATCGATTAATGATTTCAAATCAAAAGTCATTCCATAATAGGTAGGATACGTGAGCACACATGCCTTGGCATCAGGGAAAGCCTTCATCGTCTCCCTGACCGACTCAAGACTGACCCCGGTCGGCATCTTCCCTTCTTCATCCCACTCTGTTTCTATTAGGACTGGTACCGCCCTCGCAAGCTTTATTCCATTCATCACGGACTTATGGCAATTCCTTTGTACCAAAACAGTCTCTCCCTGAGAACACGATGCGAGTATCGCAGCAATATTCCCTGCCGTACTGCCGTTTACCAGAAAGCAGCTCTTCTTGCTTCCATACAGATCACTGAGCAGCGCCTCAGCATCCCTTATCGCTTCCTGCGGATCATGTAGATCATCCAATCCGCTAAGTTCTGTCAAATCCCTTTTATAAAAAAACTGCTTGTCCTTCTCATCTATTAATAAACCATTTTTATGACCAGGTACATGAAATGAGATGGGATTTTTCTCAACATGCCTTTCAATCGCTTCAATAAGAGGCATCCTCGCTTGATCAACCTTCATGTTTACCCCTCTTTCTCACCGCAAATATCAATCTTCATCGTACCATATTTTATGTTCTTAAACTAAAAAAATCATAACCAAGCTGTCTATCACCTGGTTATGAATAAATTTGAGGGGTATTCACTTTTTTCAATCGCTGGACGAACAATTTGTACACCGGATCATTTGTATCCGTCTGGACCATTTCCCGTTCACATTCCGTACAGATAAATGATGTGTACAGATGAATTCCGACCGACTTTTCACTTTGACACACAATACACTGCTCTTCAACCGCCTTACGCTCTGCATTCATCATAAGGTTCCCCACCTCCATACAATCTATTGTGCCCCAAGTGCTCCAATTGTATACAATATTTTAAACTTTTAAACTAACAGAATTATCAAGTGTACTTTTATCTTATGTAGGGAGCGCCCAGTCTGTGTATGTCTTGTTAAAAAAGTTTGTAGAATTGATTTGGGGACGGTGTTTGGGTGTAAGAGTGAGTGGGATGGTGTATGGGTATTTGTATTGGAGCATTTGATTGGCATTGGCGTGAAATCGTGTGTGTTGATTTATTCGGATTCTTGATAAAGTCTCAGTTTTGATAATAAATGCAGGTTTGCGTTAATAAGAAGACGGATTCGATTATATCTCAATGCATTTGAAAAAAGGAGTTT
>NZ_JBJOSA010000022.1:0-57556 GCF_045897515.1 Rossellomorea oryzaecorticis
TGTATTAGGCACGCCGCCAGCGTTCGTCCTGAGCCAGGATCAAACTCTCCGATAAAAGTTTGAATAGCTCTTTTTTGCAACGATTAAATCGTTGCGGTAAATCTAAAATTAACGTTGACGTATTGTCTTGTTTTGTTCAGTTTTCAAGGTTCAATTTGTTGCGTGCTTCGTTTGAAGCGACTTTATTAATTTATCACATTTTTCAATGTGATGTCAACTGTTTTTTAAAAATATTTTTCAGGGCGTTTTCGAGATATTCGATAGCGCAACAGCGACGTTTAATAATATACCAAGTTTTTTTTACGGGGTCAATACGTTTTTAAAGATTTTTTTACAAATGATTAAGTTCATGACATTTAAAAGCGGCTGCTCAATGAGAATGGTTCCTCCCCTCCGGGAGGCCCGTCCATTAAATAGCCGCTGGTCGTTTCAGTATTTTTCTTTTTTAGCACTGCTGTTCTTCATATATTTGAGGCATTCTTTATGACTTGCAAATCTGCGGAATAGAGAAAACAATATTTTATATCGTTCGTCCATGGCCCTTTTTACGATATGATCAATCCGGGCATCTTTCATGTCGAATAGGATTTCATCCATTTCTCTTTTCAACAGATATTCTAGTTCTTGTCTTTCTCTGTCGTCAATCATTAACCCCAGCAAGTAAGTCACCCCTTTATGTTGTTATTTGTAGTTTTTTCCATAAGCGGGATATTATAATCAATTTTTTCACTGAAGTTAGATATTTTTTCCGGGGACATGCATATCTTTAATAGAGATATACGTCACGGAGGGATTATGAAATGAATGTTTTCTATACCGTCAATGCGAAAAGAATGAAGCAGATCAGTCTCGTCATCATCATCTCTTTCTTTACCGCCCTTTTTGTCTATAGCGGTACGCTCTCTTCTGTCCCTGTATTCGGAACTAAAGATGGTCCAAAGGCGATCTATAAGGGAGAAAAAGGAGTTGCCCTGACTTTCAATGTTGGGTGGGGAGATGAGAAGGCAAAACCGATTTTGGATGAATTAAAAAAGCTAAAGGTGCAGTCGGCGACCTTTTTCCTTTCCGGATCATGGGCTGAGCGTCATCCCGACCTGGTTGAGGAGATCGTCAAAGCCGGATATGAAATCGGGAATTTGGGGTATGCATACTCTGATTATACGGATATGGAGCCCCAGAAGATCCGGCAAGATATTACGAAAGCTGATGATGTGTTTGAAAAATTGAATGTAAAAGATGTAAAGCTTCTCCGTGTCCCCACCGGTCACTTTAACAAGGAAACATTGAAGGTCGCGGATAGTCTGGGGTTAACAGTCGTTCATTGGAGCGTCGACTCCAAAGATTGGACCAATCCAGGAACAGAAGAAATCATCAACAATGTGAAGGATGCGAAGAAAGGGGATATCATCCTCCTCCATGCATCCGATTCTGCAAAGCAGACCAAAAATGCACTGCCGGCCATCGTAAAGACTCTTAGAGGAAAAGGGAGTTTTGTGTCGGTATCGGATATGATCTCAAACGGAGATGCGAAATCATCTTTAATTCAATAAGAAAACCCCGGAAAGGCATATTGCACTCTTCCGGGGTCTTTTTTAATTCTTCTGTTGTTTATTCTGTCTTTCGATTTGGGATTGCTCGATGTATTTAGGAAGCTTCAGCAGCTGATAGGCATTACATACCAATAATGCGATCAACATTAGATACAACCACTTAATGGAGTTCACCAGGAGCACCGGAAGCCATTCCAGCGTGGTGACGACGACCATGAAGAATAATGCTGATATAAAAGTGTTGGTCTTCGATTCCGATTGTTGATTCTTCGCATAGGCAACAATCATCCCCACAAGCAGGATGCCTATTCCCAATAGGATATACGGAGTGTAAGAAGAACCTTCTTCTGCAAAAGCCCGGAACCGGAAGTAAATAAGGTCAAATAACACAAAAGCAATCAAAACGAGCTGAACGGAATTCCAAAAACCCCTGAACATTCCCATTCCAAATTGGTGAATGGTCAGATATGCAAAGTATCCCATTTGACTGATGACACTGAATGTAAATCCAACGAATAAAAACCATAAAAGGCTGGATAATATGCCGATTACATCCCCGTCTTGAATGAACGGGCTGTATTGATCCCACCTGATGAACAGAGATGCAACCGCTGTCACGGCACCGCCGAGAACCAATGTATGTACAAAAAAACGAATCCAATTTCGGATGGTCACTTCATTTTTCCCCCAACTATATAATATACACTCTGTTGATTGTACCAACGCTTCCCTAAAAAATCTAGGTTCCAGTGCCGGATGTGTATATTTTTTTCGCAACTTCTCATATTAAAGGTAAGGGAATTTGTATGGAAGGAGCCTACCCATGAAAAAATATTCCTTTCTATTTCTCCTGCCAATGCTCCTCTTGGCCGCTTGCGGCGGAGGCGGAGACACAGGCAGCAGTAAAATGGATTATGAAGAAACCAAGAAAATGGTTGTCGATATATTAAAGACCGATGATGGAAAAAAAGCCATCCAGGAAGTAATGTCAGACGATAAGATGAAGTCAGAGCTTATTATGGATCAGAAAGTAGTAAAAGATACCATATCAAAAACCCTTACGTCAGAAAAAGGCACAGAATTTTGGAAGAAATCCTTTGAAGATCCAAAGTTTGCCGAAACCATGGCCAAAAGCATGAAGGACGGCAACGAAAAGCTGCTCAAGGATTTAATGAAAGACCCTGAATACCAGGGGATGATGATGGATTTGATGAAGGACCCTGAATTCCAGAAAGAATTGACAGAGGCCTTAAAGAGCAAAGAGTTCCGCGAACATCTTCAAAAAGTGATACTTGAAACATTTGAAAGCCCATTGTTCAAAGCTAAAATGCAGGATATTCTCCTGAAAGCAGCGGAGGAAGCCGGAGGTGGCAAACAAGGAGAAGACGGCGGCGGTGCCAGTCAAAGCGGCCAAACCGGAGGCGGTCAAGGCGGCGGTGGCGGTGCAGGCGGTTCTTCGGGCAGCGGCGGCTGATAAACCCGGGCCCCTCTATGAAAGGCGAAGAAGCATTGTTCAGACGGCAAGCGTCTTAGGCCGGCCAGGTGAAGTCATTATTTGACACCAGCTGCCGGCATGGAACATCTTAAGGGGCTGGTGCTTTGCCAGTTCTCAACTCCAACACAAAAAAGGACAAATAGCAGAGGGTGCTCCCCCGCTATTTGTCCTTTTCATTTTCTCAGGATAATTTATCTATGACTTTATGGGCGATCTCCCCATAAATCTGTCCGAGCCTGTGGTCTTCAGCATAAATGGAAGGAGCGAAATCCTCTTCATTCCAATCAGGCTGCTGCAGCGGTAATTTGCCAAGCAGGTCGGTCCGGAGTTCTTCCGTCAGCTTCTCTCCTCCGCCTTGTCCGAACACGAATTCCTTCTCACCGGTCAGCTTGCTTTCAAAGTAAGACATATTTTCAATGACACCGAGGATATCGTGATCCGTCTGCAGCGCCATCGCTCCTGCACGGGCCGCTACAAAGGCAGCGGTCGGATGAGGGGTTGTAACGATGATTTCCTTACAGTGCGGAAGCATCGTGTGAACATCCAGTGCCACATCCCCCGTACCCGGCGGCAGGTCGAGAAGAAGATAATCAAGATCTCCCCACTCTACTTCCGAGAAGAAGTTGTTCAGCATTTTCCCGAGCATCGGCCCCCTCCATATAACTGGAGCATTGTCCTCGACGAAGAAGCCCATTGAGATGACTTTTACGCCAAAACGTTCTACCGGGATAATTCTTTCACCTCGGACGACCGGACGCTTTACGATCCCCATCATATCTGGGACGCTGAATCCGTAAATATCAGCATCGATCAATCCAACTTTCTTTCCTTGGCGGGCAAGTGCCACGGCAAGATTCACTGAAACCGTCGATTTACCTACACCGCCTTTACCGCTGGCAATGGCAATGAATGTTGTTTTGCTGGCAGGAGACAATAAATCGGTGCCTTCCCCGCCTGTACCGCGGTGTTTTTCAAGCTCTTCCTGCGGGAGTTCCGTAAAACGGATCCCAACTGTTCCCGCCCCGTTTTCCTTTAATAATTCAACGACCTTTTGCTGGAATTGCATCTGTTCGCCTGTACCGGTCTTGGCGAGCGCAATTTTCACACTGACATGTGCTTTTTCTTCTTTTACACTCACTTCCACAATACCGTTCGTTTCTTTTAACGTTTTATGTAAAAAAGGATCCTCTAATTGTGATAAAAGATCGCGAGTCTGTTGTTCTGTTAACATGAATAACCACCCTTTTTTATGTATTCGTTTACACCCATTATCAGTATAACATATCGTTGTCAGAAATAACTGTAAAAAGGGCTGGAATACTTTCTGCATATACTATTGAAGGTGAGCGGAATTTGGTGCTGAAGGCTTTACACACCCGCCGGCACCCAGATATTGTTATCCTTTGAGCGCGTTTAGGCAAAAAAAGAACCGCCGTCATGACAGTTCTTTTATTTGCTGCTAATGATTCATTTGATTTTGTGCAAAAATCAGACCGTTGTTGAGGGAACTGAATGTCCTGAGCTCTTTCAGATCGATTCCCAGGTTGATGAGGGTCTGGGCAATTTCCGGACGTACGCCGACGAGGATGCATTCAGCACCGAGCAGCCCTGCCGCCTTTGTGGATTCAATGATTCCCTGGGCTGCAAATGTATCCAATACCGGTACGCCTGTTATGTCCATGAAGACAATGGAAGAATGATATTTCGTCACCCCTTCGAGCAGATTTTCTTTGATCCTGCTGATCCGTTCTTCATCAATATTCCCTACTAAAGGCATCACCGAGATATGATCATATAATTGAATGACGGGTGCAGACAATTCAACAAGTGTCTGTCTCTGCATGTTAAACGTTTCTTCCCAGGTATCCGTACACATACTGATCATCTTATTGAAGACGGGATCAAACCAGTGATCGATTTCCATATAAAAACCCAATACCTCTTCTTTAGTCAACTCATCTTTTAAAAGAATTTCCAATGCAGCCCGCCGAAAAGACTGGTATCCGGCAGAAATAAATTCAAGGGCTTCATTATTCTCTACAATTTTTTTATACAAATCGTTGAATTCCCTGATGAAGTCTTCATTCTCCTGTTGAAGACTTTTATAGATTGATTCGAATAATTCATTCTTCACGTGGGTGTTCTGGTAATAAGAGATATTCAACTTGTCTGTTGTCTCATCAAGATCCCGGATCCATTTCGAATATAGATCCTGATAATGCTGTTCAAGAGTTTCGATAGTCGCTGCTTTCATATTTGAACCCTTCCTATCCTGATAACTTGTTTACTTCAAGTGTAGACTACTTCGAAGTTTCTAATACTCTATACCCCTGCCTTTAACTTTCTTAACGTGGTTTCGGGTTTTTCACAAAAAATAAAAAAGCCGCTCCTATGGTGAGGAGAAGCTTTTGTTGTCATTCTTTTTCGGTAAGATAGTTCAGGACTCCCTGGTATATGGAGGCAGCCACTTTTTCCTGGTAATCTTCCTTAAGGAGGTTAGACCGCTCCTCCGCGTTTGAAAGGAAGCCGATTTCCACCAAAGCGCCCGGTTTTTTCGCATGTTTCAGGATATACACACTTTGAAGACCTTTCGCTTCACGGGTTGTGTTTTCAAGGTTGCGGGTGAGTTCTTTCTGGATGGCTTTTGAAAGGGCTTTGTTTTCTTCATACTTTGGATTATAGAATGTCTGTGCTCCGCTCCACCTTGGAGAAGGAATGGAATTCAAATGGATGCTTAAGAACATATCTGCTTCAGACTCATTGACCAGCTTGAGACGTTTGTGAAGGTCCTCTACCTTTCTCCTGCTGTACCCCTTCATATCCTCCGGGGCAAGATCCTTGTCCTCTTCACGTGTCATCAGCACAAGCGCCCCCTGCTCCTGAAGATAGTCCCTGATCATCAATGACACATTCAGGGCGATATCTTTCTCAAGGGCCTTTTCATCCCCCGCACCTCCATCTGGACCGCCATGCCCCGGATCAATATAGATGATCTTTCCTGACAAGGGAAGGTTCCATGAGTCCCACGTATCTTTATCCATGATTTTATATTGAACGATAAATAATAGGATTCCGAGGGCGGCAATGATCCCTGCAAGTTTCAGTTTCTGTTTCATGTCTCTCCCCCTATTTTCAGTAACCACGCTTTTCTCTTTACTAAAAATATGGGACAAGAAACCATTTTAGAACTGAAAAAAAATCAGTGGAGCCGAAGCTTACGGCGTTTAATTCCCTTTTCATACCCCTCCGACCACCATGTCTCCACAAAATGCTCGCAGCTGTAGAAAATGGATTCATCCACTTGATTGGAGATGCCCATCTCGGACCAGTACAGCCAGAAGTTATAAAGTGTATCGATGAAGTGTTTCAATTCTTCACTGCACCGCTTCTTCACAGCCTCCCTGTCTTCCCCGCTGTATCCAAATTTACTCACTTTACCCCCGAGGAGGTAGGCTTCAATCGCGACATCGAAGCACGCCTCATCAAAACCCTGCTGCATGAATACGCCGCCTTGAATCTTTATATATCCAAAATGCTTCCGGACACTTTCCTGGAGCATTTTTATTGAAATTTCCTTTAGCAGTTTTCTTTCTGTCTTGATTTGCTTTTCTCTTCTCTTTGTATTGAAGGTTGTAATAACGTTCAATGTAGATCCACCCCTTTGAACGTATTTTCCTTCTTAAGAGAAGTCTTCATTCGAGTAACTGTTACCAATTTTATTGGGAAATCAGTTGGCTTATTCTCTAAAAACTGTTCCCTTATCTTGCTTTCCGCGGGGAGGAAGTCGAGCCTCCTCGGCACATATGCCTGCGGGGTCTCGACTTTTCCTCTACATCCCGCCGGAGTCAATTGCCTTCCGCTCCAATCCACTCTAGGTTTTATTGAGGTTTGATTCTTTAACAAAGGCTATTCCCAAAAATATTACCTAATGAAAAGTGAATCCAAATACAAAACACGCTTCATTAAGTCTTATTTTATAAAAACCCGAACTTTCATTTAAATCATTTCAAGGTTTTATTAGTAATACAAAATACTTTATTTTTTAGCTCGTTCCAGCGTTTGATTGGAGTGGAAGACGAAGACTCCTAATCGAAAAGCGGAAGGGCTTTGCTCAGAGGCGTGTGGCATAAGACGAATCGGCCACGAAGGCGTTCTTTGCCTTCTTGGTCGATTTGGCTTATGACTTGTGCCTCTAAGCCCTGGAGCTGGACAGTTACCCCCATGACCGAGGCTCAGCAACCGCCCGCGGAAAGCGAAGTCTTCCACGGAAATCAAAAGCGGAGTTAGAGGACTATAACTAAAACCAGAACAGGTTCGTTGATCATCATTTCGTAAAATACCACTTCCACAACGACAATCCGATGATGGTGAGGAAGGTGATGAAGCCGTAGAGCCAGATTGAGAGCATTTCGTTAACGAACATGTTGTTTCATCCTTTCCTTTACTTAATATTGTAGACTTTTTCGAGCCTTTGGCTGGTTTGCGGTTGTTTTTCTTTCAAGATAGGGGCGAGCACTGTGATCACGGCGATGCCGATGAAGGTTGAAACTGCTCCCGCTGCCATGGTGCTTGGTACGATTCCCCCAAAGTATAGGATGAGGTAAGAAAGCAGTCCGAGCAACATGGAAAGTTCCGCTGCCCTTGCAGATGCTTTTCTACGGCCGTATACTGCGTGTAAAATCGGCCCCATCGTTCCGGCTGCGATTCCTGAAATGCCGATCCACATGATATCTCCCATATACGCGGGCGGCTTCAGCACAATCAAGTATGCCAGGACCCCAATGATGGGCACTGAAAGACGGCTGATCTGCAGCGCGATCTTTTCTGCTTTCACGTCGCTCACTTTCACGATTCCTCTTTTCACCAATACTTTCAAAAAGATATCATTGGCAAAAACAGTCGAAATCGAAACAAACAATCCATCCGTTGTCGACATCGCCGCAGCAAGGACCACTACTCCCAAAAGGGCAACGATGACTGCCGGAAATGCATAGACTGCATATTCCATCAGTGCCAGATCAGGAGCAGCGACGTTATCTCCCAGGGCTGCCCTGCTGTAAATCCCTCCGAATAACACCAAAACTGATAACGCGGCGGTAATCACATAAGTCAAAATCATTTTTCCTAAATCTTTTTCACTCTTCAGCCCGAGCACTTTGTTAAACAGATGGGGGGCTGAGGCAAATGCCCACTGAATCACGATCGCCCCTGTCACTAAACTCAGGGAAGAGAAATGAGCAGAATCGGGGTTGAAAGCCTGGATCAGATTCACATCCTGTCCAGCCAATTTCCCGCTGATGCCGCTGAAGGTCGCCTGGATGCTCCCCTTCCAGAAGAGGACGAGCCCTGAAATGAAAATAAACACACCGGCCGCGGCCATCATCACCGCCTGGACGGCATCCGTATAAATATCGGCGAATGCCCCTCCGCCAAAGACGTAAAGCACAACAATCACGGCTATAAAAATCAATCCGCCCTGATAGGACATGCCGAGAAGATATTCAAAGATGCGGGCCCCTGCAACAAACTGGGCGGCTATATAAAAAATGTTGAACAAAAGAATCAACCCTGTACCCACCCGGAGAAGATCGCTGTTATAAAAATCCCCCAGCCAGTCGGGAAGCGACAGCGACTTTTGTTCATTATTGAGCTTCCGGACTTTCTTGGCTACCATCAATACGCCGATCGGCCCCCCGCCGATCATTGCCAGGAACAGCCAAAGATTCGATAGTCCCCAATCATGCGACCAGCCAGGGTAACCGAGGAAGGTGGCGGCACTTAAGTACGTGGCGGCAAAGGAAAGCCCCAGGACATAAGGGCCAAGGTTCCCCCCGCCTATGGCAAAATCTCTGACACTTTTCGTCTTTTTCATACTGATAAAGCCCAGCGCGAACATCGCTGCAAGAAATATGGCAAATCCTATCCATGTATATAATGCAATTTGACTCATTTTCTTCTCCCTTCTTTTTTCAGTGTTTTATGAATGAACCGGTACAAGCTTCTTGGCAGGATGATCAGCAGGCAAGTGTCTCCGGCCTCTGCCAAACATGTTTTCCCTCAGGGTGGAGCCTTCATAATCAGTCCGGTAAATCCCCCTCTTCTGGAGTTCCGGGACAACATGGTCGACAAACTCGGTAAAGGTGCCCGGTGAATACGTCTGGGCGATATTGAAGCCGTCCGCGTCCCCTTCTACAGCCCATCTTTCGATTTCATCCGCAATCTGCTCAGGGGTGCCGATGAACTTGACCGTCCCGTTACCCAGGCCGTGATTCTTGATCGCTTCCCGGAGCGTCCACCTTTTGTTCGGATCTTTTCCGTACATATCGAGATTCCCCTGCATTGCATCCGTTTCAATGTCTTCGATATATTGATCGGGGTCGAATTGCGAGAAATCAATACCCGTATGACCTGATAAAAGAGATGCCGTTCCTTCGTAGCTGACATGGTTTGTAAGTTCTTCATATTTGGCATATGCTTCTTCCTCTGATGAACCTATGATAGGCAGGATCATCGGGAAGATCAGGAGCTCGGCCGGGTTTCTTCCCTGTTCCTCTGCCCGTCTCCGGATATCCGATGTATAAAGCTTCAGCCCGTCCAGTGAGTGATTTTTTGTAAATACCGCTTCGGCATGCTTTGCTGCAAAATCCCTGCCTTTAGGGGAAGATCCCGCCTGGAATAATACCGGGGTGCGCTGCGGCGACGGCTCCACCAGATGAGGACCCGGCACACTGAAGAATTCTCCTTCGTGGTTGATGGGGTGAACTTTTTCAGGTTCCGCAAAGGTATCATTTTCTTTATCATAAACAACCGCTTCGTCCTCCCAGCTGTGCTCCCACAATTTATAAGCGACCTGGAGAAATTCATCGGCTCTGTCATATCTCAGTTCCTTCGGAAGCCTGCCCGAAAGCCCAAGGTTCACGGCTTCACTCTCCAGATACGAGGTAACCACATTCCACGCAATTCTTCCGCCTGTCAGATGATCGAGCGTCGATAACTGCCGTGCCAGTGAATAAGGCTTTGCATAGGTAGTCGAAATGGTCGGGGCGAATCCCAGGTGTTCAGTTACGGCGGCCATCGCTGAAATTGGAATGACCGGATCATGTGCAGGCAGCTGCACTGCACCCCTGACCGCTGCATCATGACTGTTTTCATATACGCTGTATGTACCAAGCACATCCGCGATGAACATCGCATCAAATTTCCCGCGTTCGAGCGTCTCTGCGGTTTCGATCCAGTAAGCCAGGCTGTTATGAGAAGTACCTTGATCTTTTTCATGCTTCCATAAGCCTGTTGAATGCGGTGAAGGCGAATTTTGAATAAAGCCGTTTAGATGAATTTGTTTTTTCATGGGACAGGTCTCCTTTTTCTTAAAAATTGATTGGCCGTGGCTTGGGATTGGATTGATATGATGCTGGGTGATGAGATGGGAGTAGGTAGGGTTGTGACTTTTAGTGTTAGTATTCTTATCGTTATACTTGGTTTAGAAACAGCGACTCACCAACTATCTGCTGCAACGAAAAAACCTCTCCCGATGAGGAAGAGGTTCAATTCTATACCATCCACTCATCTTTCAAGCATCTGCTTGCTGGAATTAGCACCTTGTTACAAGTAACGGTTGCTGCGGGATCACGGGACCAGATTCCTCCCCCGGCTCTTGATAAGGATTTATTCAGTTGTGTTGTTCGAATTTTTATCATCATAACGGAGTCGGAATAATCTGTCAAATCAGAATTTTAATTTATAAGTGGGCTGATTTGTGAAGATGGTCACAAGTTTAAATTTGGAAACGCTTACCTTTATTCTTAAATCTAAAAGAGTGTTTTAATAGAAAATCTTGATGTTCCAGCCTTTATTGGCAGTTAATTCGGGAGAGACTCTTTTACTTTAAAGGAATAATGAACTATATATGGTGGAGAATCTAGTTATAAATGATCCTTTTTGTGAGTTTTTTGTTGGGGGAGGAGCCATGGGGACAGGTCCGGCGGTTTTTTTAAAAGTTAATTCGATCTTATAGTGTGAGAAATCCGTCCTTGTGGTGAGTGTTGCTGATGAAAGCAGATTAACGTTCGCGGTAATCCAAATTTCAGGACAATAAGGACGAAAACCTGACGATAAGGCGAACTATAATGTGGAATGGACCACCAAATACCGGCTTTGACGTTCATCTGGCTTTCAAAACCCAGGAATGGCACGGCGGTTCAAAACGAACTTGAAGTAATCTTTTAATTTTGCTGTATAATCTTCGAATTTAGCCCGAAAATCTTTTAATTTTGACCATTAATCTTTTAATTTCCTCCACTTATCTTTCGATTTTCAGGATAATTCCGCCACTTGGGAAATTAAGGAAAAACGATGAGATGTTTCAAAATCCTGTACATAGATATGTGCGGGGTCTGCCGATATAAGTGCGAAATTCCCAATATAAGAGCGGAAAATCTGATATAAGTGCGAAATTCACCTATTAAGTGCGAACTGCCGATTTTTCGACAAACGTCTGCCATACAACCTCCGCATTCTCGACACCCAAACCACACAATAAAAAAGACCCCCAACCAAAAGGTTGAGAGTCTCTTGTAAGCAAATTAACGCTTTGAGAATTGTGGTGCACGACGAGCGCCTTTAAGACCGTATTTTTTACGTTCTTTCATACGAGCGTCACGAGTTAACAATCCAGCGCGTTTTAGAGAACCGCGGTACTCAGGATCAGCTTGTAGTAAAGCACGAGCGATACCGTGACGGATCGCACCAGCTTGACCAGCGTAACCTCCACCGTGTACGTTTACTAAAACGTCATAGTTACCAAGAGTTTCAGTTGCAACTAGTGGCTGCTTGATTACTTCTCTTAGTGCTGCGAATGGGATATATACTTCTACTTCACGATCATTGATAACAATGTTACCGTTACCTGGTACTAAACGTACGCGAGCTACTGAGCTCTTACGACGACCAGTTCCGTAATATTGAACTTGAGCCAAGATAATAACCTCCTCTTTTTAATTATCCACGAAGTTCGTAAACTTCTGGTTGTTGTGCTTGGTGTGGATGCTCAGATCCAGAGTATACATGTAGCTTCTTGATCATTTGACGACCTAGAGAACCTTTAGGAAGCATACCTTTGATCGTAAGCTCTAGCATTTTCTCTGAGTAGTTTGTACGCATTTCTAATGCAGTACGCTGCTTCAAACCACCAGGGTGGTTACTGTGACGGTAGTAGATCTTATCAGTAAGCTTTTTACCAGTCAATTCGATTTTTGAAGCGTTAAGAATAATTACGTGATCACCAGTGTCAACATGTGGTGTGAAAGTTGGTTTGTGTTTACCGCGTAGAACTGAAGCTACTTCACTAGCCAGACGACCAAGAGTCTTGCCTTCAGCATCTACAACGTACCATTTACGATCGATTTCGTTGGCTTTTGCCATATACGTAGTACGCATGAGTTTACCTCCTATTAAATGAATCCGTAGTATTTATTTTCTAATCACAATAAGATTCCGGGGCTTATCGTGGGGTTAATAACATACCATATGCTATAATATCTTGTTCCCAGATGATTGTCAAGGGGATGTTACACCAGGATTAGTTGTTTTAGAAAAAAAGTTTATTTCCAGTTACTATTCTCTAAACTTAGTCCGCAGTCTGAATACCCTTCGCTTTCCGCGGGTGACCCGTGAGCCTCCTCGGTCGTTCCTCCCTGCGGGGTCTCACATTGGCCACGAATCCCGCAGGAGTCTGCGTGTATTCAGACTGCTCAGAAATAACCTCATCACAATAGTCCACTAATTATGGTATTAACAAACCCTCCAGACACTCCTCTTACTCCCCATACTCCACCTTCCACAAATACAATCCATGTGGCGGAGCGGTCTTCCCTGCCTGGTTCCTGTCTTTGGCTTCAAGTATATCCTTCATGTCCTCACTGCGGAGACTCCCGGAACCTGCCTCCAGCAGGGTTCCAACCAGGATTCTGACCATATTATAAAGGAACCCATTCCCCGTAAAGGAAAAAATGATTTCTCCTTCTTGTTCGGTGATGGTGATGCGCTGGAGGTTCCTGACCTTGTCTTCCACTTCCGTTTTTGCAGAGCAGAAGCTTGTGAAGTCATGCTCCCCTATTAAATGTTCTGCCGCCTTTTTCATGTCATCCACTGAAAGAGTATATGGGTGGTGGAGGGCATAATGGCGGAGGAAGGGGCTCCGCGACTGAGCCGTGTATACCCTGTACCGGTATTCCTTCCTCTTGACGGAAAATCTGGCATGAAAGTCCTCAGGTACATATTGAGCCTCTTTGATGACCATTTCGTCAGGGAGGCGCGTGTTCAGGACCACCGGCCACTTTTCTTCAGGTATGGTCAGAGGGGTATCAAAGTGGAACACCTGTCCATTTGCATGGACCCCTGCATCCGTCCTGCCCGAAGCAGTGACACGGACCCGTTCCCCTTTATGGACAGCACTGAGGGTGTCTTCCAGGAGCCCTTGCACCGTCCGCCGATTCGGCTGTATCTGATAGCCGCTGAAATGGGTGCCGTCGTATGAAATTGTACATTTTACACGCTTCATAGATTCACTCCCCTACCCTCTGAAGACCAATAATAAGGCTGTCAGGATGCCCAGTACAACCAGAGCACCCGTATCTTTTTTATGCCAGGAGAGAAGTCTGTATTTCGTCCTTCCTTCACCGCCCTGGTATCCCCTTGCTTCCATTGCTGTTGCCAGGTCTTCGGCACGCTTGAACGCACTAACGAATAATGGGATCAAGAGTGGGATGATCGCTTTAATACGGTCTTTGACCGGCCCAGAGGAAAACTCTGCTCCCCTTGCGATCTGAGCCTTCATGATTTTATCCGTTTCTTCCATCAGTGTCGGGATGAAACGCAATGAGATTGACATCATCAGGGCAAGCTCGTGAACGGGGAACTTTACCTTCCGCAATGGATTCAATAATGTTTCAAGCCCATCTGTGATCGTGATCGGCGACGTTGTCAGCGTCAGCAGGGACGTAATCAGGATCAGGTAAAAGAATCTCAGTGAAATGAATATCCCCTGGCGCAAGCCTTCCTCATGAACCTTCAGGAAACCAAGATCGAGGACGACCGCCCCTTCTTTTGTAAAGAACACATGAAGGAAAAACGTAAACAGAATCAGCCACAGGATCGGTTTCAATCCTCCGATAATAAATCGGATGGAAAGATTAGAAAAAATAAGTGCAGTAAGCGTGAATGCCCCCAATATGGCATAGGTGGCTGCATTATCGGCTAAGAATACAACACAAATAAATCCGAAAATAAAGAGAAGCTTCGCTCTTGGATCCATGCTGTGAAGAATGGAGTTTGCCGGTACATACCGTCCGAAAATCATTTTTTCCATCATGGCCGGCCGCCTCCTTCCTGAAGGGGACGAATGGCATCTGCAAGCTCTTCAATCGTCAAACAGGTGACCCCGAGTTTTCTGCCGATGCGCTCTTCCAGCTTAAACTGGAACCTGACTACATCGGGAACATCAAGACCCATCTCAAACAGTTCCTCAGGATTTGAGAATATATCCTGAGGGGTGCCTTTCTTCTTTAAACGTCCCTTCTGCATGATGACGATCTCATTCGCATAATGAGCCGCATCTTCCATGCTGTGCGTGACCAGGATCGTGGTTAGCCCCTTCTCCTTATGAAGGTCATGGAACATATCCATGATCTCGCGCTGCCCCCTCGGATCGAGTCCTGCTGTCGGCTCGTCCAGAACGATGACATCCGGGTTCATGGCAAGAACGCCGGCAATGGCCACCCTTCTCATCTGGCCGCCTGAAAGATCGAAAGGCGACTTCTCCAGGACCTCTTCTGTGAGCCCTACTTTCACGATCAGTTCCTTCGCCCGTTCTTTCGCCACTTCTTCGGAAACACCGAAATTCATAGGTCCGTAGCAAATATCCTTCAATACAGTTTCTTCAAATAATTGATGCTCCGGGAATTGAAAGACAATCCCGACCTTCTGCCGGATCGGCTTCAGGCTTTTCGTCTTTTTATCGGGGCTGATGGCATAATCCCCTACATTCACTACACCAGAAGTCGGCTTTAGCAATGCGTTCAGATGCTGAAGCAAGGTCGACTTTCCTGAACCGGTATGGCCGATGACAGCCAGAAACTGCCCGGAAGGAATGGAAAGATTAATATCTTCAAGAGCAAGCTTTTCAAACGGGGTCTTATATGAATAACGATATTCTACTTGTTGAAATGAGATTTGCATAACTCGTTCACCAGCTCTTCTTCTGTAAAATATGTGTCAGATAATGATATCCCCGCGTTCTTGAGTGCCCCTGAAAGCTTGATCGTAAAGGGTGAATCAAGCCCCAGCTTCTTCAGTTCATCCTCAAGCAGGAAAATCTCCTGAGGCGTGCCTTCCTTAAAAACCTTGCCCCTATTCAGTACGATGATCCTGTCTGCCTTCGCTGCTTCTTCCAAGTCGTGGGTAATGGAGATGACAGTCAGATTCTCTTTTTCCTTCAGATCCCTGACCGTCTCAAGCACTTCCTTCTTTCCTTTCGGGTCAAGCATCGAGGTGGATTCATCCAAAATGATGATGTCAGGCTGCAGCGCCACCACACCTGCAATCGCCACCCTCTGCTTTTGTCCGCCGGATAAATGGTGCGGCTCTTGATCAAGAAAATCTTCCATATGGACACGCTTAAGGGCGTCACTCACGCGTTGTACCATTGCTTCATAAGGTACTCCATGGTTTTCTAACCCAAAAGCCACATCATCTTCCACTGTAGCACCGACGAATTGATTATCTGGATTCTGAAAGACCATACCCATTTTGGCTCGGATATCCCAGATCGTCTCTTCTCCGAGAGCAATCCCGTCAACCGATACATCACCCTTTTCAGGAAAATGAAGGCCGTTCAGCATCTTTGCAAGTGTGGACTTACCCGACCCATTATGGCCGACGATTGCAAGCCACTCCCCCTGCTCCACATGAAGGCTGATTCCCTCAAGAGCATAAGCTTCCTGATCGGGATAACGGAAATACACATCCTTAACGTTAATCATCTCTCGCACAATACATACCTCCTCTATGCTCATCAATTCTCAACTATAAATTCACTCTGCTCTGCTTTTTATCATTTTGTAAGAACAGGTTTATTTTATTTTCGAACATACTATCTTTATTAAACTGTTTCCAGCTATTGATTGGAGTGGAAGGCGAAGACTCCTGCGGGAAAAGCGAGACAGATGAGACCACGGAGGCGAAGCCGAGGAGGCTCACCGGCCGCCCTCGGAAAGCGAAGCCTTCCACGGAAATCAATAGCGGTATTAAGAACTGGTATATAATCCACTAAATAAATAATAGCAAAAATCCATATAAATAAAAAAAAGCCTGCACCCCGACCAAAGAAAAGAAACCTTTTCTTGTTCATCCACTGAACAGCTTCTATCGATATAGAAGTCGGAAGGGGCGCACGAGCTAGACGAGTCAGCAGTGCTGCTCATCGTAACGCTCTGCTTTTCATCATCAATCATGCACTTATACAAAAAGGGCAAAGAAGCAGTTAAGGATTAACTGTCCCGCCCTTAATGTAGTAGTCACGAATTATTAAACTAATTCGATGATTGCCATTGGAGCACCGTCACCACGGCGAGGACCAACCTTCATAATGCGAGTATATCCGCCTTGACGCTCGTTGTAACGAGGAGCGATGTCAGAGAATAACTTTTGAAGAGCATCTTGGTTGTTTTCAGCGTTTGCAACTTCTTTACGAATGAATGCAGCAGCTTGACGACGTGCGTGAACATCACCACGTTTACCTAATGTGATCATTTTTTCGACAACTGAACGAAGCTCTTTCGCACGAGTTTCAGTTGTTTCAATACGCTCATTGATGATTAGGTCAGTAGCTAAATCACGTAGCATTGCTTTACGTTGAGCACTTGTACGTCCTAACTTTCTGTAAGCCATTAAGGGTTCCCTCCTTTGTTGAAACTATCTATCTAAAATGATTATCAATCGTCTTTACGCAACCCTAATCCAAGGTCTTCAAGTTTAACTTTAACTTCTTCAAGAGATTTACGTCCTAGGTTACGTACTTTCATCATATCTTCTTCAGTCTTGTTGGCAAGCTCTTGAACAGTGTTGATTCCAGCACGCTTCAGGCAGTTGTAAGAACGAACAGAAAGATCTAATTCTTCGATCGTCATCTCTAGAACTTTTTCTTTTTGATCTTCTTCTTTTTCTACCATGATTTCAGCATTCTGCGCTTCATCTGTAAGGCCGACGAAAATATTCAAGTGTTCTGTCAGAATCTTGGCACCAAGAGAAATGGCTTCTTTAGGTCCAATACTTCCATCAGTCCAAACATCAAGAGAAAGTTTGTCATAGTTAGTCATTTGACCAACACGAGTGTTTTCTACTTGATAGTTAACGCGTGAAACTGGAGTGTAAATAGAATCGATTGGGATCACACCGATAGGAAGATCCTCACGTTTGTTTTGGTCAGCAGGTCTGTATCCACGTCCGCGTGATGCGCTTAAACGCACACGGAAGTGACCACTTTTAGATAATGTGGCGATGTGTAAATCAGGATTTAGCACTTCCACATCACTATCATGAGTAATATCAGCAGCTGTAACGACTCCTTCACCCTGCACATCAATTTCAAGCGTCTTCTCTTCATCAGAGTAAATCTTTAACGCTAGCTTTTTGATATTCAAAATGATGGATGTGACATCCTCTACGACGCCTTCAATTGTTGAAAACTCATGCAGTACTCCATCTATTTGAATAGATGTGACAGCGGCACCTGGGAGTGACGATAATAGGATACGACGTAAGGAGTTACCCAAAGTTGTACCATATCCACGCTCAAGTGGTTCTACGACGAACTTTCCATATGTGGCATCATCGCTGATCTCAACCGTTTCAATTTTTGGTTTTTCAATTTCGATCATTAATATTTACCCTCCTTCAAAACGTCGAAACTCCGGGCTAAATAAATGAAGTCCGAAATTCCCCATGTTTACGTTCCCTATTGTGCACCAACAACTGGTTACATTTTTCTGAACGAACGTATTTTGTATCATATCCCATTATAGACAACGATACAAAATTTATACAGAAAAATTAAACGCGGCGACGTTTTGGCGGACGGCATCCGTTATGAGGAACTGGAGTAACGTCTCTGATTGCAGTAACCTCAAGACCGGCAGCTTGAAGAGCACGGATGGCAGCTTCACGTCCAGCTCCAGGTCCTTTAACTGTTACTTCAAGAGTTTTCAAACCGTGTTCCTGGGAAGCTTTTGCAGCAGTTTCAGCAGCCATTTGTGCTGCGAAAGGAGTAGATTTACGAGAACCTCTGAATCCTAGTGAACCTGCACTTGACCATGCAACAGCGTTTCCGTGAACATCAGTGATAGTTACGATTGTGTTATTAAATGTAGAACGAATGTGTGCAATACCAGCTTCGATATTCTTTTTCACACGACGTTTACGAGTGTTAGTTTTACGTGCCATGTTAAGAAGTAACCTCCTTTACCTATTATTTTTTCTTGTTTGCTACAGTCTTACGAGGACCTTTACGTGTACGAGCGTTGTTCTTCGTATGTTGTCCACGAACAGGTAGTCCACGACGGTGACGAAGACCGCGGTATGAACCGATTTCCATAAGACGTTTGATGTTTAGAGAGATCTCACGACGAAGATCACCTTCAACCTTTAATTTATCAACGATATCACGAATCTTTCCTAGTTCGTCTTCAGTTAGATCACGAACGCGAGTATCTGCAGAGACACCAGCTTCTGAAAGAATTTGTTGTGCAGTATTTTTACCAATACCGTAGATGTATGTTAATGAAATGACAACACGTTTGTCACGTGGAATGTCTACACCAGCAATACGTGCCATAGTGATAGCGCACCTCCTTTAAGTTTAGCCTTGTTTTTGTTTGTGTTTAGGGTTTTCACAGATAACCATGACTTTACCTTTTCTGCGGATGACTTTACACTTTTCGCAGATCGGCTTAACAGATGGTCTAACTTTCATCTTATTCTAACCTCCTTAATAGTACGGAGTGCAATGAATTATTTATAACGATAAGTGATTCTACCACGAGTTAAGTCATACGGTGATAATTCAACTGTCACCTTGTCACCAGGTAAGATACGGATGAAATGCATACGAATCTTTCCTGAAACATGGGCCAGAACTGTATGACCATTTTCTAATTCTACCTTAAACATCGCGTTAGGCAAAGTCTCGGCGACCGTACCTTCCACTTCAATTACATCATCCTTAGCCATCGAACATGTCTCCCTTCTTCTCATCAATTAATACTTCATTCACAAACTTTGTAACAGCATAGCGCAGTTTACCGTTCGTTACTTTTCCTGTTTCGATAATACTGTTTTGAACTTCTGGAGAAACATAGTCAAACAGTTGAAGATGTCCGATATTCTTTCGCTTGGCGCGGTCGAATTTCCTTCTATCTCCGTCTGCTATGAGTACAAAACGTTCATCCAATTGCTGAACAACGACCGAATACGTTCCAGCTTCCCTGCCCTTGAGCGGCAGGACGATCTGGCCTATACTCGGAACCGTCGAATCTGACTCGATCAATCCAATCACCTTCACTTAGGCTTTCGTCAATATCTCATAGCCGTCTTCAGTAATTGCAATGGTGTGTTCAAAGTGCGCACACATTTTATCATCAACTGTCACGACTGTCCAGTTATCCGATAACGTTCTAACATATCGACTTCCTGCATTAACCATTGGTTCAATCGCCAGTACCATGCCAGGCTTCAAGCGAGGACCTTTGTTAGGCGGTCCATAATGAGGAATCTGAGGGTCCTCATGTAAGTCTTGACCAACTCCGTGTCCCACATACTCTCGAACGATAGAAAAGCCATTTGCCTCAACAAAAGTTTGAATACTATGAGAGATATTCGACAGACGTTCGCCTGGTTTAGCTTCCTTAAGCCCCAGATATAAAGATTCCTCTGTTACATCCAGAAGCTTGCGGGTTTCATCATCAATCTTCCCAACTGGATAGGTCCAGGCGGAGTCACCGTGATAGCCGTTATATTTCGCACCGATATCGATACTGATTATATCGCCATCTTTCAGCACCCGATCTCCCGGAATTCCATGTACCAGCTCGTTGTTGACCGAAGCACAGATGCTGCCACGAAACCCATTATACCCTTTAAAAGATGGAATTGCATCATGTTTACGAATGAATTTTTCAGCAATTGCATCCAATTCTTTCGTCGATATTCCAGGAAGAATATGCTTTTGCAATTCCGCATGAGTCAGTGCCACGATTTTACCAGCGTGACGCATGATCTCAATCTCTCTCGGAGTTTTACAAATGATCATACTGAAAGGCCTCCAAGTAGTACATCAATGTCAGCAAACACTTTATCGATGTCTTGTTGACCGTCAATGTTTTTGAGATAGCCTTTATCTTCGTAGTATGCCAAAAGCGGCTGGGTTTGTTTGATGTTTACATCCAGGCGGTTTTGAACTGTTTCTTCGTTATCATCAGCACGCTGATACAGTTCTCCTCCACAGCGGTCGCAAACGCCCTCTTCTTTTGGCGGATTAAAGACAAGATGATAAGTAGCGCCGCACTCTTTACAGATTCTGCGACCTGTCAAGCGCTCCATCAGGATGTCCTTATCTACATCTATATTAATGACATAATTCATTTTTTTACCAAGATCAGCGAGAATGTTTTCAAGTGCTTCTGCCTGGGCTACCGTTCTCGGGAACCCGTCAAGCAAGAAGCCCTTTTCACAGTCCTCTTTGCTTAATCGTTCACGGACGATTCCGATTGTCACTTCATCAGGGACAAGATCGCCGTTATCCATGAATGATTTAGCCTTCAAGCCAAGCTCAGTGCCATCTTTGATAGCAGCACGGAACATGTCACCAGTCGAAATATGAGGGATACCATATTTTTCAACGATTTTCTCAGCTTGAGTGCCTTTTCCTGCGCCTGGTAAGCCCATAAGAACAATATTCACTCGAACTCCCCCTCAATGTCTATAAAATGGCTTCAGGAACTGGACGTTCCCGAAAACCCTCTTATTTAATGAATCCTTTGTAGTGACGTTTCACTAGCTGTGCTTCCAATTGCTTCATTGTCTCAAGTGCCACACCGACTACGATGAGCAGGCTTGTTCCGCCAATTTGTGCCGCAGGCGGCAGACCGGCGAAGTTAATGAAAAGCATTGGGAGAATTGAGATCACAGATAAGAATATAGCCCCTACAAATGTTAGGCGGTACAGAACGCGAGTGAGATACTCCTGAGTGGTTTTACCCGGTCGGATACCAGGGATATATCCACCCTGCTTCTTCAAGTTCTCCGCCATTTGTTCCGGATTTACTTGAATGAAAGCATAGAAGTAAGTAAACGCGACGATCAATGCAACATAGATGATCATACCGACCGGCTTCGTGTAATCAAAGATGTACTGGATCGTACTTGTCACATCATTATCTCCAAAGAATGTCGAGATGGTCTGAGGTGTAATGATAAAGGAAATCGCGAAGATTACCGGAATAACACCTGCAGCATTGACTTTCAAAGGAAGATGCGTTGATTGTCCGCCAACCGGACTGCGCCCCACTAAACGTTTTGCATATTGAATCGGGATTTTACGAAGTGCTTGTTGAATGAACACTGTACCAACCACGATTGCAATAACTGCCAAAAGTATAAGTGCAAGAACCACAATGCGAAGGAAAAGCTGCTCGCCTGCACCTTCGATTTGTTGAGCATAAATTTGGTTTACAGTGTTAGGGATCGCAGCTACGATACCTGCAAAGATCAGGATCGAGATACCATTTCCAACACCCTTAGCCGTGATTTGTTCACCCAGCCACATAAGAAAAGCCGTACCGGCTGTCAATACCAAAGCGATTAACAGGTACGTGCTTACTCCAGGGCTTTGGATAAGCATTCCACCATAAATTCGGTTAAAGCCGTAGGACATACCCAGAGCTTGGATGAAACCGAGAATGATTGTGAAATAACGAGTGAACTGAGCTAATTTACGGCGGCCTACTTCACCTTGCTTCGACCATTCAGTGAACTTAGGGACAACGTCCATTTGAAGCAGCTGAACAATGATCGAAGCCGTGATGTAAGGCATGATTCCCATCGCGAAGATGGAGAAGTTCTGCAGCGCACCACCGCCAAAAGTATTCAGGAATCCGAGAATTCCTGCCTGGTCTTGCATCTTCAGTACATTTGCGTCTACGTTTGGCACCGGAATGAAGGTACCAAGACGGAAGACGACTAACATTAAAAGGGTGAAGATAATTTTATTTCTTATATCACCCACGCGCATAAAATTGGAGATAGTTTGGAACATTAGATCACCTCAGATGTACCGCCAGCAGCTTCGATAGCTTCTTTAGCAGTGGTTGAGAATTTGTGTGCTTTTACTGTAAGCTTTTTCTCGATTGAACCTTTACCAAGAATCTTGATTCCTGCTTTTTCGTTACTTACTAGACCAGTTTCAACTAGTAGAGTAGGAGTAACTTCTGTACCATCTTCGAAGCGATTCAATGCGTCAAGATTGACGATTGCATATTCTTTACGGTTGATGTTGGTGAAACCGCGTTTAGGTAAACGTTGGAATAAAGGAGTTTGACCACCCTCGAATCCTGGGCGAGTTCCTCCGCCTGAACGAGCGTTTTGTCCTTTATGACCTTTACCGGCAGTTTTACCATTACCAGAACCAATTCCACGTCCTACGCGATTGCGGACTTTACGTGAACCTTCTGCAGGTTGTAACTCATGTAATTTCATGTCGGCACCTCCTTGTTATCGAAAGAAATCGATTATTTTTCTGTTACCGTTACAAGGTGAGCAACCTTGTTAATCATTCCGCGGATAGCAGCGTTGTCTTGTTGCTCAACTGTTTGATGCATTTTACGAAGTCCTAAGGCTTCAACAGTCTTACGTTGGTCTTGTGGACGTCCGATTACACTGCGAGTGAGGGTAATTTCTAGTTTGTTAGCCATCGTTATCCCTCCCTTATCCTAGTAGTTCTTCTACTGATTTACCACGTAACTTAGCTACGTCTTCAGCACGCTTTAATTGTTTTAAACCTTCGATTGTTGCACGAACCATGTTGATCGGAGTGTTGGATCCTAGTGATTTAGAAAGGATATCTTGTACCCCTGCTAATTCTAGTACCGCACGAACAGGTCCACCAGCAATAATTCCTGTACCCGCAGAAGCAGGCTTGATAAGAATTTGACCAGCACCAAATCGTCCAGTTACTACGTGAGGAGTTGTACCTCCTACCATAGGAACTTCAACAAGATTCTTTTTCGCATCTTCAATTGCTTTGCGGATTGCCTCAGGTACTTCTTGAGCTTTACCCGTTCCGAAACCAACGTGACCGTTTTTGTCGCCTACTACTACAAGAGCAGCGAAACGGAAACGACGTCCACCTTTAACAACTTTCGCAACACGATTGACTGTAACTACGCGTTCTTCAAATTCTAGTTTGCTTGGATCAATATTACGCATCTGGATTGTCCCTCCTTTTTATTAAAATTCTAAGCCGTTTTCACGAGCTGATTCAGCTAGAGCTTTGATACGGCCATGATATAGATATCCACCACGGTCAAATACTACAGATTTTACACCTTTATCTGCCGCACGCTTCGCAACTAGTTCTCCAACTTTAGCAGCTGCATCAACAGTCGCTGTGGATTCTAATCCGAAATCTTTATCTTTAGAAGATGCACTTGCAAGAGTAACACCGTTCATATCATCGATAATTTGAGCATAGATGTTTTTGTTAGAACGGAAAACGTTCAGACGAGGACGAGTTTCAGTTCCAGTAATTTTTGAACGTACACGGGCATGTCTTTTCTTACGTGTTTTGTTCTTATCTGGCTTAGTAATCACCTACGGTCACTCCTTTCTTTTGCCTACGCGGCATTATTTACCTGTTTTACCTTCTTTACGACGAACATATTCACCTTCGTAGCGAATACCTTTTCCTTTGTAAGGCTCAGGAGAGCGTACTGCACGAATGTTAGCTGCTAATGCACCAACACGTTCTTTGTCGATCCCTTTGATAGAGATCTTTGTATTTGCTGGTACTTCGATTTCGATACCTGCTTCAGGCTCGATTTCAACCGGGTGAGAGTACCCAACGTTAAGCACAAGCTTAGTACCTTGTTTCTGAGCACGGTAACCTACACCGACAAGCTCAAGATTTCTTTCGAATCCTTTAGATACACCTTCAACCATGTTCGCGATCAAGGCACGAGTTGTACCGTGTAACGCGCGGTGTTCTTTTGCATCAGAAGGACGCGTAA
The DNA here is from genome assembly GCF_045897515.1 of Rossellomorea oryzaecorticis. Classification (NCBI taxonomy): domain Bacteria; kingdom Bacillati; phylum Bacillota; class Bacilli; order Caryophanales; family Bacillaceae; genus Rossellomorea; species Rossellomorea oryzaecorticis. The sequence goes on from NZ_JBJOSA010000022.1 coordinate 24,378, forward strand.
CTGTTACTGTGTTACCTTCTAATTCAACTTTAATATCAGAACTGAATGTACGAGAAAGTTCACCTTTTGGTCCTTTTACAGTTACTAGGTTGTCTTCACCTACTGTAAGAGTAACGTCAGATGGCATTTCGATAGGCTGTTTTCCTACACGTGACATCCTGTTGCACCTCCATTCATTTAAAAACTATTACCAAACGTAAGCTAATACTTCTCCGCCCACTTGTTGTGCACGAGCTTCTTTATCAGTTAAAACACCTTGAGAAGTGGAAACAAGTGCGATACCTAATCCGTTTAATACTTTAGGTACTTCTGTAGATTTTGCATATACACGTAAACCTGGTTTAGAGATACGCTTTAATCCAGTGATTACGCGCTCGTTGTTTGCTCCATATTTTAAGAAAATGCGGATAACACCTTGTTTGTTATCTTCAACATATTCTACGTCACGTACGAAACCTTCACGCTTGAGGATTTCGGCGATTTCTTTCTTGATGTTAGAAGCAGGAACTTCCAGTCTTTCGTGACGAACCATGTTCGCATTACGGATGCGAGTAAGCAAATCTGCAATTGGATCTGTCATTGTCATAATAATTTACCTCCTTCCCAATATAGGGTATTACCAACTAGCTTTCTTAACGCCAGGAATCTGACCCTTGTATGCAAGTTCACGGAAACAAATACGGCAAAGCTTGAATTTACGGATTACTGAATGAGGACGTCCGCAACGTTCGCAACGAGTGTACGCTTGAACATTATGCTTTGGCGTGCGTTTTTGTTTCGCAATCATTGATTTTTTAGCCACATTTTCGCCTCCCTTATATAGCGATTACTTTTGGAATGGCATTCCGATTTGAGTCAATAGCTCACGAGCTTCTTCGTCTGTGTTAGCAGTAGTAACGATAACGATATCCATACCGCGTACTTTAGACACTTTATCATAATCAATCTCAGGGAAAATCAATTGCTCTTTCACACCAAGAGTGTAGTTACCGCGACCGTCGAATGCTTTTTTAGAAACACCGCGGAAGTCACGTACACGTGGAAGTGATACAGAGATCAATTTATCTAAGAATTGGTACATACGCTCTCCGCGTAGAGTAACTTTTGCACCGATAGGCATACCTTCACGAAGACGGAAGCCTGCGATAGATTTTTTAGCTTTTGTTACAACTGGTTTTTGACCAGTGATTTGAGTCAATTCGTCAACTGCTACATCAAGAGCCTTTGAGTTTTGAACTGCATCACCGATACCCATGTTGACAACGATCTTTTCAACTTTAGGTACTTCCATTACTGATTTGTAATTGAATTTGCTCACTAGAGCTGGGCTGATTTCACTTTGAAATTTTTCTTTTAGGCGGTTCATTCAGAATACCTCCCTTCTTAATCGTACTATTTATCTAGAACTTCACCTGATTTTTTTGCTACACGTACTTTTTTACCGTTTTCCGTTTTGTAACCTACACGAGTTGCCTCGTTAGATTTCGGATCTAGAAGCATAACGTTTGATACGTGGATAGATGCTTCCTGGCTGATGATTCCGCCTTGCGGGTTCATCTGTGAAGGCTTAGCGTGTTTTTTCACAACGTTGATTCCTTCAACAAGCACTCGGTCGTTCTTAGGGAACGCAGCAAGAACAGTTCCTGTTTTGCCTTTGTCTTTCCCAGTAATGACCACTACTTTATCGCCTTTTTTCACATGCATTTCATCGCACCTCCTTGATTGGCCAATGCTAATCTATTAAAGAACTTCTGGAGCTAAAGATACAATTTTCATAAAGTTGCTGTCACGTAATTCACGAGCAACAGGTCCGAAGATACGAGTTCCACGTGGTCCTTTATCGTCACGGATGATTACACATGCGTTCTCGTCGAACTTGATGTAAGTACCGTCTTGACGGCGCACACCAGACTTCGTACGAACGACAACCGCCTTTACTACGTCACCTTTTTTAACAACGCCACCTGGTGTTGCTTGTTTTACTGTACATACGATTACATCACCGATGTTAGCAGTCTTGCGTCCAGAACCACCAAGAACTTTAATCGTTAATACTTCACGAGCACCAGAGTTGTCAGCAACTTTTAAACGTGATTCTTGTTGAATCATGTAGGTTACCTCCCTTCGGAATTACAAATTATCCGAGCAAATATATTAGATAATAACTGCTTTTTCAACAACTTCTACTAAACGGAAACGTTTCGTAGCAGATAGTGGACGAGTCTCCATGATACGTACGATATCGCCTACTTTTGCTTCGTTGTTCTCATCATGAGTTTTGAACTTCTTAGAGTACTTTACGCGCTTGCCGTATAGAGAATGCTTTTTATAAGTTTCTACCATAACCGTTACTGTTTTATCCATTTTGTCGGAAACAACACGGCCAGTGTAAACCTTACGTTGGTTGCGGTCACTCATTTAAGCAAACCTCCTCTCATTTATCGATTGTTAACCCCGATCTCTCTTTCACGGATTACAGTTTTCATACGAGCGATCCCTTTGCGGACTTCACGGATGCGGGCTGTGTTTTCAAGTTGGCCAGTCGCAAGTTGGAAGCGAAGGTTAAATAACTCTTCTTTCAGAGTTTTTACTTTTTGTTCAATTTCGGCAGTGGTTAGGTCACGAATTTCATTAGTTTTCATTTGATTCACCACCAATTTCTTCTCGTTTTACAAACTTGCATTTAACAGGAAGTTTGTGTGCTGCAAGACGAAGAGCTTCACGAGCAACCTCTTCAGAAACACCAGCTACTTCAAACATGATTTTTCCAGGCTTAACTACTGCTACCCAACCTTCTGGAGCCCCTTTACCAGAACCCATACGTACTTCTAGAGGTTTAGCAGTGTAAGGTTTATGAGGGAAGATTTTAATCCATACTTTACCGCCACGTTTCATGTAACGAGTCATAGCGATACGAGCTGATTCGATTTGACGGTTTGTGATCCAAGAAGCTTCAGTAGCTTGAAGACCGTATTCACCGAACGCAACTTCCTGACCGCCTTTAGCACGACCACGCATTTTACCACGGTGTTCGCGACGATGTTTAACGCGTTTAGGTAATAACATAATTATTTGCCTCCTTCCTCAGATTTCTTTCTTGTAGGAAGAACTTCTCCACGGTAGATCCATACTTTAACACCAAGCTTACCGTAAGTTGTGTCAGCTTCTGCGTGAGCATAATCAATGTCAGCGCGAAGAGTATGAAGTGGAACAGTACCTTCACTGTAATGTTCAGCACGAGCGATGTCAGCTCCGCCAAGACGACCAGATACTTGTGTTTTGATTCCTTTTGCACCAGCACGCATCGCACGTTGGATGGCTTGCTTTTGAGCACGACGGAATGAAACACGGTTTTCCAGTTGGCGAGCAATGTTTTCTGCTACTAATTTAGCATCAACGTCAGCTCTCTTGATTTCAACGATATTGATGTGTACACGTTTTGAAGTAAGTTCGTTAAGTGCTTTACGAAGAGCTTCAACTTCAGTACCACCTTTACCGATAACCATACCAGGTTTTGCTGTATGAACAGTAATGTTGATACGGTTTGCAGCGCGTTCGATTTCTACTTTAGAAACAGATGCGTCTACTAAACGTTTTGCAATATATTCACGTACTTTTAAGTCTTCGTGTAAAAGTGTAGCGTAATCTTTGTCTGCGTACCATTTAGACTCCCAATCACGAATTATACCGACACGAAGTCCGACCGGATGTACTTTTTGACCCACGGATTATCCCTCCTTCTTTTCTGATACTACAAGTGTAATGTGACTTGTACGTTTGTTGATTTGACTTGCACGACCCATCGCACGTGGACGGAAACGTTTAAGTGTTGGTCCTTCATTTACATAAGCCTCAGTTACGATCAGGCTGTTAATATCCATGTCATAGTTATGCTCTGCGTTTGCGATAGCAGATTTAAGTACTTTTTCAACGACTGGTGAAGCTGCCTTAGGCGTGTGCTTAAGAATCGCAACTGCTTCTCCAACTTGCTTACCTCGGATTAGATCGATGACTAAACGTACTTTACGAGGAGCAATACGTACTGTTCTAGCAACAGCTTTTGCTTGCATTAGGATACCCTCCTCTCAATTAGCGTCTTGTTTTCTTATCATCACTGCCATGACCTTTGTAAGTACGAGATGGTGCAAATTCACCAAGCTTGTGTCCTACCATGTCTTCAGTGACGTATACAGGTACATGTTTACGACCATCGTAAACTGCGATAGTGTGACCGATGAATGCTGGGAAGATCGTTGAACGGCGAGACCAAGTCTTAACAACTTGTTTGCCTTCAGTTTCGTTCAATTTTTCGATCTTTGTCATTAAATGATCATCAACAAAAGGTCCCTTTTTTAAGCTACGACCCATGTTTGAACCTCCCTTCGTGATTGTGCTACGGCTCTGTGAACGAACCGTAGTTCAATCCCGTTATTTTTTGCGACGACGCACAATAAATTTATCAGATTTGTTGTTCTTCTTACGTGTCTTGTATCCAAGAGTAGGTTTGCCCCATGGAGACATTGGTGACTTACGTCCGATTGGCGCACGTCCTTCACCACCACCGTGTGGGTGATCGTTAGGGTTCATAACAGAACCACGAACTGTTGGGCGCTTACCTAACCAGCGAGAACGTCCTGCTTTACCGATGTTGATAAGTTCGTGCTGTTCGTTTCCAACTTGACCTACTGTAGCGCGGCAAGCAGAAAGGATCATACGAGTCTCACCAGAGTTAAGGCGTACAAGAACGTATTTACCTTCTTTACCAAGTACTTGTGCAGATGTACCAGCAGAACGTACCAGCTGACCACCTTTACCTGGTTTAAGTTCGATATTGTGTACTACTGTACCAACAGGAATGTTGATAAGTGGTAACGCATTACCTGTTTTGATATCTGCTTCTGGTCCAGACATTACTTCCATACCTACTTCGATTGACTTAGGTGCAAGGATGTAACGCTTTTCTCCATCAGCGTAATTGATTAGTGCAATATTTGCAGAGCGGTTTGGATCGTATTCGACCGTAGCAACGCGTCCAGGTATACCATCTTTATCACGCTTGAAGTCGATGATACGGTATTGACGCTTATGACCGCCGCCTTGATGACGAACTGTTAACTTACCTTGGTTGTTACGGCCACCCTTTTTATGCAGGGGTGCTAAAAGTGACTTTTCCGGAGAATCCGTAGTGATTTCAGCGAAATCAGATGAAGTCATACCGCGACGACCATTAGAGGTAGGTTTGTACTTTTTAATCGCCATGTTTTTCCCTCCTCTTCTTAATTAAGTGAATTATACTTCAAAGAATTCGATTTCTTTACTATCAGCAGTAAGTTTAACGATTGCTTTACGACGCTTGTTAGTGTAACCAACGTGTTTACCCATACGCTTGAACTTACCTTTGTAGTTCATGATGTTGACTTTATCTACTTTAACGTCAAAGATTTCTTCGACAGCATCTTTAACTTGAGTTTTGTTCGCTCTAGTATCAACTTCGAACGTGTACTTTTTCTCAGACATAAGATCTGTAGAAGCTTCTGTGATTACGGGGCGCTTAATGATTTCACGTACATCCATTATGCAAGCACCTCCTCTACTTTTTCGACAGCTGTTTTAGTCATCACTAGTTTGTCGTGTCCTAATACATCTAGAACGCTGATTCCATCTGCAGGAACAACAGTCACACCAGGGATGTTACGAGCTGAAAGTGCTACGTTTTCGTCAAGACCGTCAGTTACGACTAATGTTTTAGCGTTAATTGAAAGACCTTTAAGAACGTTAGCAAATTCTTTTGTTTTTGGAGCATCAAATGATAATGCTTCTAATACTAAGATGTTCTCTTCCACTACTTTAGAAGAAAGAGCAGATTTGATCGCTAAGCGACGAACTTTCTTAGGTAATTTATAGCTGTAGCTGCGTGGAACTGGTCCAAATACAGTACCACCGCCGCGCCATTGTGGAGAACGGATTGACCCTTGACGAGCACGACCTGTTCCCTTTTGACGCCAAGGCTTGCGCCCACCGCCACGTACTTCAGAACGATTTTTTACTTTATGATTTCCTTGACGTAAAGAAGCTCTTTGCATTAATACTGCTTCGAACAGTACATGCTTGTTTGGTTCGATACCAAATACAGAATCATTAAGTTCGATATCACCAACTTTAGAACCTGTTTGGTTAAATAATGCTACTTTCGGCATTCTTGTTTCCTCCTTTCCTGAGAAGTTCTATTATTTAGCTGCTTTGACAGCTGTTTTTACTTTGATAAGTTGTTTCTTAGGTCCAGGTACATTACCTTTTACCAAGATAAGGTTGCGTTCTGCATCCACTTTTACGATTTCAAGGTTTTGAATCGTGATTTGTTCTCCACCCATGCGCCCAGGTAGTAATTTACCTTTGAATACGCGGTTCGGATCGACAGGACCCATTGAACCAGGACGACGGTGATAACGAGAACCGTGAGACATAGGTCCGCGAGATTGGTTATGACGCTTGATAGCACCTTGGAAACCTTTCCCTTTTGAAACTCCTGTTACATCTACTACATCGCCTGCAGCGAAAATATCAACTTTGACTTCTTGACCAACTTCGTACTCTTCTACGTTTACACCGCGGATTTCACGGATGAAGCGCTTAGGAGCAGTTTCAGCTTTAGCAACGTGGCCTTTCGACGGTTTGTTAGAAAGCTTGTCGCGTTTGTCTTCGAAACCTACTTGGATCGCTTCATAGCCATCAACTTCAGTAGTTTTCTTTTGAAGAACAACGTTTTGAGCAGCTTCGATAACTGTTACCGGGATAAGATCACCGTTTTCAGCAAAAACTTGAGTCATACCAATCTTTCTTCCTAAGATTCCTTTGGTCATAAGTCACACCTCCTGTTAATGTTGTTTTTATAAAATTAAAGTTTGATTTCGATATCTACACCAGATGGTAAGTCTAAACGCATTAGCGCATCAACTGTTTGTGGTGTTGGGTTCACAATGTCGATTAAGCGTTTGTGTGTACGCATTTCGAATTGCTCACGAGAATCTTTGTATTTGTGCACAGCACGCAAGATTGTGTAAACAGATTTTTCAGTCGGTAGTGGGATCGGTCCTGAAACCGCCGCACCTGAACGTTTTGCTGTTTCAACAATTTTCTCAGCTGATTGATCAAGAATTCTGTGATCATAAGCCTTTAAACGGATACGAATCTTTTGTTTTGCCATTATTTTCCCTCCTTTTTCGCCTATTTTTGAATAGACATTCTCCATGGAAATTTCCCACACACTCGCCATGGCAAAGCGGCCGGGTGTGTCAGCAACCTTCCATTTCATCGCAGTCAAAGACCAACATTGTCTATTATAACTAAAACACCTAGAAGATGCAAGGGTTTCTTGCAGAATCTATATGTTTCGCACACTTTCTCTATTATACAAAGTGGGTAGGTGAATATCAAGGGTATGGGAAGTTTTCATAATATTTAATAATGGGTGATGGGTTTGAGGATTTGTTTTTGTATTTTGGTGGGTTACTTATATAGAAGAAAGTCGGTTTTTACGTGAATTTTTAATGCGGTTTGACTGGTGACAATGAGTAGTGGATGATTTTTTGAGTAGTTCCAGTTCAAGTTAGGTTTCATTACAATTGTTCTTAGAAGATTATAAATCGGAAAATAGGAACGTATTTTTGATATTAGGAATGTAAATCCCAGATTAGGATCATAAATCTTGAAATTGGAACGTAAAATTTTATAAAGGGTCGTACACAACTGTAAAACTTGTATTGTCATTGATCGAGAAACAAATTTCAGCAGCTTTATGTATTTTCTTTCTCTAACTTTTCATTTTAACTAATACTCCTTTCAGACCCCCTGCATATTTAGTCCACAATAAAACTTAAATATAAAAAAGCAGGCGGACAAAATGCCCGCCTGCTTTTGAAAAATCAATATTACTCAGTGATTGTAGCTACTACTCCAGCACCTACAGTACGTCCACCCTCACGGATAGAGAACTTAGTACCTTCTTCGATCGCGATTGGCGCGATTAGCTCAACAGTCATTTCGATGTTGTCGCCAGGCATAACCATTTCTACGCCTTCAGGAAGGTTACAGATACCAGTTACGTCAGTTGTACGGAAGTAGAACTGAGGACGGTAGTTAGAGAAGAATGGAGTGTGACGTCCACCTTCTTCTTTAGAAAGAACATAAACTTCTGCTTTGAACTTTGTGTGTGGAGTGATTGTACCTGGCTTAGCAAGTACTTGTCCACGTTGGATATCGTCACGGGATACACCACGAAGCAGCGCACCGATGTTGTCTCCAGCTTCAGCATAGTCAAGAAGCTTACGGAACATTTCTACACCTGTAACAGTAGTCTTTTTAGACTCTTCAGAGATACCGATGATTTCGATTTCGTCACCGACTTTAACTTGTCCACGCTCAACACGACCAGTAGCAACTGTACCACGACCAGTGATTGAGAATACGTCCTCAACTGGCATCATGAATGGCTTGTCAGTGTCACGCTCTGGAGTCGGGATGTAGCTGTCAACAGCTTCCATAAGTTCGAAGATTTTCGCTTCCCACTCAGGATCTCCTTCTAGAGCTTTAAGAGCAGAACCTTTGATCACTGGTACGTCATCTCCAGGGAAATCGTACTCAGAAAGAAGGTCACGTACTTCCATTTCTACTAGTTCAAGTAGCTCTTCGTCGTCTACCATGTCACATTTGTTCATGAATACAACTAGGTAAGGTACACCTACTTGACGAGAAAGAAGGATGTGCTCACGAGTTTGTGGCATTGGACCATCAGCAGCAGATACTACTAGGATTCCGCCGTCCATTTGCGCAGCACCAGTGATCATGTTTTTAACATAGTCAGCGTGTCCTGGGCAGTCAACGTGTGCATAGTGACGAGTGTCAGTTTCGTACTCAACGTGTGCAGTAGAGATTGTGATACCACGTTCTCTTTCTTCTGGTGCACCATCGATTTGGTCATAAGCCATTGCAGTTCCACGACCATACTTCTTGTGAAGTGTAGTTGTGATTGCAGCAGTTAAAGTAGTTTTACCATGGTCAACGTGACCGATTGTACCGATATTCGCATGTTGCTTGGAACGATCAAATTTTTCCTTACCCATTTGAAAATCCTCCTTTAATTTTAAAAGAAATAAGTATATTGTTTGGTTATTTTCAGAAGTGGATTGCTCCACCCCTGAAAATGTACTAGCTTACAATAGTAGTTATACTTTATAAAAATGAATAAATCAATTATTCACCTTTATTTTTTTTGATGATTTCTTCAGAAATCGATTTAGGTACTTCTTCGTAGTGATCGAAGTGCATGGAGTACGTTCCGCGCCCTTGTGTGTTAGAACGAAGTGACGTAGCGTAACCAAACATTTCAGATAGAGGTACGAACGCTTTAACGACTTGTGCGTTACCGCGTGCTTCCATACCTTCTACACGTCCACGACGGGAAGTGACGTCACCCATGATATCTCCGAGGTATTCCTCAGGGATAACAACCTCTACCTTCATCATTGGCTCAAGGATTACCGGCTTACATTTAGAAGCGGCATTCTTAAGTGCCATTGAAGCAGCGATCTTAAACGCCATTTCAGAGGAGTCAACATCATGGTATGATCCATCGAATAATCTTGCTTTAACATCAACAAGTGGGAAACCAGCAAGTACACCATTTTCAAGTGCATCTTCAAGGCCGGCTTGTACTGCAGGGATGTATTCACGTGGAACTACACCACCGACGATACCATTCTCGAATTCGAATCCTTTACCTTCTTCGTTAGGCGCGAATTCGATCCAAACGTGTCCGAATTGTCCACGTCCACCAGATTGACGAGCGAACTTACCTTCAACTTTAGCCGTATCACGGAAAGTCTCACGGTAAGATACTTGAGGAGCACCAACGTTTGCTTCTACTTTGAATTCACGTTTCATACGGTCAACGATGATATCTAAGTGAAGCTCACCCATACCCGCGATGATAACCTGTCCAGTTTCCTGGTCAGTGTGAGCGCGGAATGTAGGATCTTCCTCTTGAAGTTTTTGCAGTGCAGTAGTCATTTTATCTTGGTCAGCCTTGGATTTAGGCTCAACAGATAGAGAGATAACAGGCTCTGGGAAGACCATAGATTCAAGAATGACAAGATTCTTTTCATCACATAGTGTATCTCCAGTACTTGTATCTTTAAGACCAACTGCTGCTGCGATATCCCCAGCGTAAACGCTTGAGATCTCTTCACGGGAGTTAGCGTGCATTTGAAGGATACGTCCTACACGTTCACGCTTGCCTTTTGAAGAGTTTCTTACGTATGAACCTGACTCTAAGATACCAGAGTACACACGGAAGAATGTTAATTTACCAACATAAGGGTCAGTTGCAACTTTGAACGCCAAAGCAGAGAATGGAGCATCGTCTGAAGATGGACGAGTTACTTCTTCTTCTGTTTCAGGAACAAAGCCTTTGATATCTTCAACATCAGTTGGTGCTGGAAGATAATCGATAACTGAGTCAATTAGTAATTGAACCCCTTTGTTTTTGAAGGCAGATCCACATACTACCGGATAGAACTCAACAGTTAGAGTTGCTGTACGGATAGCAGCTTTAAGCTCATCATTTGTAAGCTCTTCGCCTTCTAGGTATTTCATCATTAGCTCTTCATCAAGTTCAGAAACTGCTTCAATTAACTTTCCGCGGTATTCTTCAGCTTGATCTTTGTACTCATCAGGAATTTCACGAGCTTCTGCACGAGTTCCAAGGTCATCTTCGTAGAAGTAAGCTTTCATTTCCACTAGGTCGATGATACCTTCGAAATCATCTTCAGCACCGATTGGAAGCTGAATTGGGTGTGCATTCGCTTGTAAACGCTCATGAAGAGTTTTTACAGAGTAAAGGAAGTCAGCACCGATTTTGTCCATTTTGTTTACGAACACAACACGGGGAACCCCGTAAGTTGTTGCTTGGCGCCAAACTGTTTCAGTTTGAGGCTCAACACCAGATTGAGCATCAAGAACTGCTACTGCACCATCAAGTACACGAAGTGAACGTTCAACTTCAACAGTGAAGTCTACGTGTCCAGGTGTATCGATGATGTTGATACGATGGCCTTTCCATTGAGCTGTTGTCGCAGCAGATGTGATCGTGATTCCACGTTCTTGCTCCTGCTCCATCCAGTCCATTTGAGAAGCACCTTCGTGAGTTTCTCCAATTTTATGGATACGACCAGTGTAAAATAGGATACGCTCAGTTGCAGTTGTTTTACCGGCATCGATGTGTGCCATGATACCGATATTACGAGTGTTTTCTAAGGAGAACTCTCTTGGCATGTGGTCTTTCTCCTTCCTTATATGGGTGTGATTTGATTGAAATTAAAGATTACCAGCGATAGTGAGCAAACGCTTTGTTCGCTTCAGCCATCTTGTGTGTATCTTCACGCTTCTTAACAGAAGCACCAGTGTTGTTAGCTGCATCAAGGATTTCGTTAGCTAAACGCTCTTCCATTGTCTTCTCACCGCGAAGACGGGAATAGTTTACTAACCAACGAAGACCTAGTGTAGTACGGCGCTCAGGGCGGACCTCAACTGGTACTTGGTAGTTTGAACCACCAACACGACGAGCTTTTACTTCCAATACCGGCATGATATTTTTCAAAGCTGCATCGAATACTTCCATTGCATCTTTCCCAGAACGCTCGCTGATGATATCAAACGCAGAGTATAATTTCTTTTGAGCTTTACCTCTTTTACCGTCAATCATGATTTTGTTGATTAAACGGGTAACTAATTTAGAATTGTACATAGGATCAGGTAAAACGTCTCTTTTTGCTACAGGACCTTTACGTGGCATGTGATTTCCTCCTTTCAACGAGAAATGAATTTATGATTTGTCGATTATTTTTTAGCTGCTTTAGGGCGCTTAGTTCCGTATTTAGAACGTCCTTGCATACGGCCTTCAACTCCAGCTGTATCAAGCGCACCACGTACGATATGATAACGTACCCCCGGTAAATCCTTTACACGTCCTCCACGGATAAGCACGACACTGTGCTCTTGAAGGTTGTGTCCGATACCAGGAATGTAAGCAGTAACCTCGATTCCATTAGTCAAACGAACACGTGCATATTTACGAAGCGCGGAGTTCGGTTTCTTTGGAGTCATAGTACCTACACGAGTACAAACACCACGTTTTTGTGGAGAAGACAAGTTAGTGTGCACTTTCTTAAAGCTGTTGTAACCTTTGTTAAGTGCTGGTGACTTAGACTTTGTAGATTTTGACTGACGAGGCTTGCGAACTAATTGGTTAATAGTTGGCATTATGTTTTCCTCCCTTCTTACTTGGTAAGCCCACACATCCAGGTGGATCATTTTTGGGTAAAAGTAAAGTTTTTGCAGAGTCGTCTACAAAAACTATTTTACTGTATAATCGCAACAGCTGCTGCTCCAACATCTATTCCGCACGATTTCCCAAGCTTCTTCATAGAATCCACTTTGTTAACCGGTACTTCAAGATCTTCAGCGGCCTGCACTACTTTCGCTATCACCCTCGGATCAGCATCTTCCGCGACGACAACTTCCAGTACATGACCATTCTTCAGAGCTTTCACTGCTTGCTTTGTCCCTACAATAATTTCTTGCGCCTGTGATACTTTTTCATAAGACATTTCATATCCTCCAAAGTAGCAGGTTATTAATAGGAGCAACCTTGAATATATTATCATCTTAAATTTTCAATGTCAACATCGAAATAAAAGATTTATAAAAGCTAACTCTCAGAAAGATGAAATATCCCCTGAGAGTTAGCCTTATTTTATTACTCTACAGTCACTGTCTCTTCCGTGTTTTCTTCGGCGAGGACAGGTTCTGCCTTGCGGTAACGCTGCATACCTGTACCAGCAGGAACCAGTTTACCGATGATAACATTTTCTTTCAATCCTAGAAGCTCATCGCGTTTTCCTTTAATTGCAGCATCCGTCAACACGCGGGTTGTTTCTTGGAATGAAGCTGCAGATAAGAAGGAATCCGTCTCAAGGGAAGCTTTTGTGATTCCGAGCAATACAGGTCTGCCTGTTGCCGGGATGCTTCCATCAAGTAATGCTTTTTCATTCGCATCTCTGAACTGATGAATGTCCATAAGAGTACCCGGAAGTACCTCAGTTTCACCAGCGTCGATCACGCGAACTTTTCGAAGCATTTGACGAACCATTACTTCTACGTGCTTATCGCCGATTTCAACCCCTTGCATACGATATACTTTTTGTACTTCGCGCAGCAAGTATTCTTGAACGGCAGATACGTCACGTACTTTAAGTAATTCTTTCGGATCGATCGAACCTTCAGTAAGCTCTTGTCCGCGGGCAACTTTATCGTTGACACCGAACTTGAGGCGAGCTGTATAAGGAGCTGTATAGCTTCTTGTTTCGACATCACCTTGGACAGTGATTTCATATTGACGGTCTTTTCCTTCACCGATGGAAGTAATGACACCGTCCATTTCAGAGATGACAGCCTGACCTTTAGGGTTACGCGCTTCGAAGATCTCTTGGATACGCGGTAAACCTTGGGTGATATCGTCCCCTGCAACACCACCGGTATGGAATGTACGCATTGTAAGCTGTGTACCAGGTTCCCCGATGGATTGTGCAGCGATGATACCGACTGCTTCTCCCACTTCTACTTTTTGACCAGTAGCAAGGTTTGTTCCATAACATTTCTCACATACACCGTGGCGGGTGTTACATGTGAATGCAGAACGGATCGAAACGTGTTCAACGCCCGCATCTACGATGGACTTCGCCAAGTCTTCATTGATCAGCTGATTTTCATCGACGAGAATCTCATCCGTTTCAGGGTGACGCAATGTTTTACGTGAGTAACGGCCAAGCAGGCGCTCTTCAAGAGGCTCGATGATTTCTGTGCCTTCTTTAATGGAACCTACTAACAGACCTCTGTCAGTTCCACAGTCTTCTTCACGTACGATAACATCCTGTGCCACATCAACAAGACGACGAGTCAGGTAACCTGAGTCAGCTGTTTTCAGTGCTGTATCGGCAAGACCTTTACGCGCACCGTGGGTAGAAATAAAGTACTCAAGAACCGTCAGACCTTCACGGAAACTTGATTTGATCGGTAATTCAATGATACGTCCAGCCGGGTTGGCCATCAGACCACGCATACCGGCAAGCTGAGTGAAGTTAGATGCGTTACCACGGGCACCTGAGTCACTCATCATGAAGATCGGGTTGCGTTTATCAAGTGTAGCCATCAGCTTACCTTGGATCGTATCTTTCGCAGCACTCCAGATCGAGATGACACGGTCGTATCTCTCATCTTCTGTAATCAGACCACGTTTGAATTGCTTCAATACGTTGTCTACTTTACTTTGTGCTTCAACCAGGATCTGTTCTTTTTCAGCCAATACCACGATGTCGGCGATACCAACGGTAATACCTGCTTTCGAAGAATATTTGAATCCTAAGTCTTTCATTTTATCGAGCATTCTTGAAGTTTCGGTGATCGCAAACTTCTTGAATACTTCTGCAATGATGTTTCCTAAGAAACCTTTTTTGAACGGATTGATCAACTCACGGTTTTTGAATTCTTCTTTGATGTCTGTACCAGGCTCTACAAAGTAATGTTCTGGAGTTACTTCTTCCAGGTTCGTCTTTGTCGGTTCATTAATGAACGGGAAGGAGTCCGGCAAGATTTCATTGAAGATTACTTTACCAACCGTCGTTAATAGCATTTGGCTGTTTTGCTTTTCAGTGAACGTCTTGTTATGAAGTGTTCCTGCATTGATTCCAATACGTGTATGCAAGTGTACATATCCATTTTGATAAGCAAGCAGTACTTCATTTGCATCAGAGAAGACCATGCCTTCGCCGACAGCATCTTCACGTTCAAGAGTAAGGTAATAGTTACCCAGTACCATATCCTGTGATGGTGTAACAACAGGTTTACCGTCTTTAGGATTCAGGATGTTCTGAGCGGCAAGCATAAGCATGCGCGCTTCAGCCTGTGCTTCAGAAGACAACGGTACGTGGACCGCCATTTGGTCACCGTCAAAGTCCGCATTGTATGCAGTACATACGAGCGGGTGAAGACGGATCGCACGGCCTTCGACAAGAGTTGGTTCAAAGGCTTGAATACCAAGTCTGTGAAGGGTAGGTGCACGGTTCAATAGAACAGGGTGTTCTTTGATTACCTCTTCTAAAACATCCCATACTTCCGGCTGCACGCGTTCAATTTTGCGTTTTGCACTCTTGATGTTGTGAGCCAATCCTTTTTCAACGAGTTCTTTCATGACGAATGGCTTGAATAATTCAAGTGCCATTTCTTTTGGAAGACCACATTGGTACATTTTCAGGTTAGGACCAACAACGATTACAGAACGGCCTGAATAGTCAACACGCTTACCAAGAAGGTTTTGACGGAAACGTCCCTGCTTCCCTTTAAGCATGTGAGAAAGAGATTTCAATGGACGGTTACCTGGTCCTGTTACCGGACGTCCGCGGCGGCCGTTATCGATCAGAGCGTCTACTGCTTCTTGAAGCATACGCTTCTCATTCTGCACGATGATGCTTGGGGCACCAAGATCTAATAAACGTTTTAAACGGTTGTTACGGTTGATGACACGACGATATAAGTCGTTCAAATCAGATGTTGCAAAACGTCCCCCATCCAGCTGAACCATAGGACGAAGCTCAGGAGGGATGACAGGAAGTACATCAAGGATCATCCAGTCAGGATCATTTCCTGAATTCCTGAATGACTCGACCACTTCAAGACGCTTGATGGCACGTGTGCGTCGCTGACCTTGCGCTGTTTTCAGCTCTTCTTTCAAGAAATCGGCTTCTTTGTCAAGATCGATATCCTGAAGGAGTTTTTTGATCGCTTCTGCACCCATTGCCGCCTGGAACTTCACTCCATATTTCTCACGGTAAGCACGGTACTCTTTTTCAGAAAGCAGCTGCTTTTTCTCAAGAGCAGTATCACCAGGTTCTGTTACTACATAGGAAGCGAAGTAAATGACTTCTTCCAAAGCACGAGGGGACATGTCCAAAACAAGACCCATACGGCTTGGGATTCCTTTGAAGTACCAGATATGTGAAACGGGAGCGGCAAGTTCGATGTGACCCATGCGTTCACGGCGGACTTTCGCTTTTGTTACTTCAACACCACAGCGGTCACAAACAACGCCTTTATAACGTACGCGCTTGTATTTACCACAGTGGCATTCCCAGTCCTTTGTAGGACCGAAAATACGTTCACAGAACAAGCCGTCTTTTTCCGGCTTTAAAGTACGATAGTTGATGGTTTCCGGTTTTTTGACTTCCCCGTAAGACCACGAACGGATCTTATCGGGGGAAGCTAAACCAATTTTCATATACTCAAAGTTATTTACATCTAGCAAGGGGCCTACCTCCCTTTTAATCTACAGGCTCTAACCCTAATTGCTCTAAATTTATTCCTTTGACCCTACTGTCTCGGATTCTTGCTCATTAGACTCAGATATATTCAGCGTGTCGGCTTGTTGTACTTCTTCTTCGTCTTCCAAGTCACGCATTTCAATCTCTTCTTCTGTGCTTGAAAGGATCTTAACATCCATACCTAAACTTTGAAGCTCTTTGATCAGAACCTTGAACGATTCCGGAACCCCAGGCTCAGGCACGTTTTCACCTTTGACGATTGCTTCGTATGTTTTCACACGGCCGACAACGTCATCGGATTTAACGGTAAGGATTTCTTGCAGTGTATAAGCGGCACCGTATGCTTCAAGTGCCCAAACCTCCATCTCACCGAAACGCTGTCCGCCGAATTGAGCTTTACCGCCCAGCGGCTGCTGCGTAACAAGTGAGTAAGGACCGGTAGAACGAGCGTGAAGCTTGTCATCGACCATGTGGGCAAGTTTGATCATGTACATGATTCCAACCGACACACGGTTATCAAACGGTTCACCAGTTCTTCCGTCGTAAAGAACGGTTTTGGCATCGCGTGCCATACCTGCTTCTTCGATCGTATCCCAGACATCTTCCTCACGCGCTCCATCAAATACAGGTGAAGCGACATGGATGCCAAGATATCTTGCTGCCATACCAAGGTGAAGCTCAAGCACCTGACCGATGTTCATACGTGATGGAACCCCAAGCGGGTTAAGCATGATATCGATCGGTGTGCCGTCAGGAAGATAAGGCATATCTTCTTCAGGCAGAATCTTAGAGATAACACCCTTGTTACCATGTCGTCCGGCCATCTTGTCACCTTCAGAAATCTTACGCTTCTGAACGATGTAGACACGGACAAGCTGGTTTACACCAGGAGGCAGTTCATCGCCGTCTTCACGGTTGAAGACTTTGACATCAAGGATGATCCCGCCGCCGCCGTGAGGCACGCGCAGGGAAGTATCCCTTACTTCACGGGCTTTCTCACCAAAGATCGCATGTAGTAAGCGTTCTTCAGCTGTCAGCTCCGTTACACCTTTAGGCGTTACTTTACCAACAAGCAAGTCGCCATCTTTTACTTCTGCACCGATGCGGATGATCCCGCGTTCGTCAAGGTTTCGCAAAGCATCTTCCCCGACGTTCGGGATATCACGTGTGATCTCTTCCGGTCCGAGCTTCGTATCACGGGACTCAGACTCATATTCTTCAATATGGATGGAAGTATAGACATCGTCTTTCACAAGACGCTCACTCATGATGATCGCATCTTCATAGTTGTAACCGTCCCATGTCATGAAACCAACCATTACGTTGCGTCCCAAGGCTAATTCGCCTTTCTCCATTGAAGGACCGTCAGCAAGGATTTCACCTTTCACTACGCGGTCGCCTTCACTTACGATCGGACGTTGGTTGTAGCAGGTTCCCTGGTTGGAACGGATATATTTTTGCATACGATACTTATCTAGGTCACCTTTTACTTCCTGACCGTCAATTTCTTTCACACGGCGGACCCAAACTTGTTTCGCCTCAACTTTTTCGACAATACCTTCATACTTACAGATGACTGCAGCTCCGGAATCTTTAGCCGATACGTGTTCCATACCGGTTCCGACAAGCGGTGATTCAGGATTTAAAAGAGGCACTGCCTGACGCTGCATGTTCGCTCCCATCAGGGCACGGTTGGAGTCATCGTTTTCCAAGAAAGGAATACATGCTGTCGCAGCTGATACTACTTGTTTAGGAGATACATCCATGTAGTCGATGCGGTCACGTCTCATAGCCGTGTTCTCACCGCGGAAACGCGCGATTACTTCCTCATCAAGGAATGAACCGTCGTCGCCCAGACGTGCGTTCGCCTGTGCCACTACATAGTTATCTTCTTCATCTGCCGTTAAGTAATCGATACGGTCGGTAACTTTGCCCGTATCAGGATCTACACGGCGGTAAGGTGTTTCGATGAAACCGAATTTATTCACTTTCGCAAATGAAGAAAGTGAGTTGATCAGTCCGATGTTCGGACCCTCTGGTGTTTCGATCGGACACATACGGCCGTAGTGGGAATAGTGAACGTCACGCACTTCGAATCCGGCACGTTCACGAGTAAGACCACCAGGTCCGAGTGCTGACAGACGGCGCTTATGCGTCAATTCCGCAAGCGGGTTCGTCTGGTCCATGAATTGAGAAAGCTGTGAGCTTCCAAAGAATTCTTTCATCGATGCGATAACCGGACGAATGTTGATCAGCTGCTGAGGAGTGATCGTATTCGTATCCTGGATGGACATTCTTTCACGAACGACACGCTCCATACGGGAAAGACCGATACGGAACTGGTTCTGAAGCAATTCGCCAACCGAACGTAAACGACGGTTGCCCAGGTGATCGATATCATCTGTAAATCCTACTCCATGCAATAAATTGAAGAAATAAGAGATGGATGAAATGATGTCAGCAGGTGTGATGTATTTGACTTCCTCTTCTACATACGCGTTGCTGATTACATTAATCTCTTGTTCTCCTTCTTCATTAGGAGAGTAGATTTTGATAGATTGGAGAGTCACATCATCCTCCAACACTCCGCCGGACTGCTGATAAGTCTTGAAGCCGATACCTTCTTCTAAATAAGGGATGACTTTGTCTAGAGTACGACGGTCCAGAACCGTGCCCTTCTCTGCAAGAATCTCGCCCGTTTCCGGATCTGCAAGAGTTTCTGCTAGAGTCTGACCGAATAAACGGTTCTTAATGTGAAGCTTTTTATTCATCTTATAACGTCCAACGTTTGCCAAGTCATAACGCTTTGGATCAAAGAAACGTGAAACGAGTAAACTTTTAGCATTTTCTACTGTAGGAGGTTCTCCCGGACGCAGACGCTCGTAGATTTCGAGCAATGCTTTGTCGATACCTTCCGTATTGTCTTTCTCGAGCGTGTTACGAATGTACTCATTGTCACCGACCAGATCGATGATTTCTTGATCAGAGCCAAACCCAAGGGCACGTAAAAGAACCGTTACCGGCAGTTTGCGAGTTCGATCAATTCGCACATAAACAACATCTTTTGCATCTGTTTCATACTCAAGCCAAGCTCCGCGGTTTGGTATAACGGTAGCAGTAAACCCTTTCTTTCCGTTCTTATCTACTTTTCCGCTGAAGTACACACTAGGTGAACGTACAAGCTGAGAAACGATTACACGTTCAGCTCCGTTAATGACAAAAGTACCTGTATCTGTCATAAGCGGGAAGTCACCCATAAATACGTCTTGATCTTTCACTTCTCCAGTTTCCTTATTCACAAGACGGACTTTCACCCTAAGCGGCGCAGAGTAAGTTACATCTCTTTCCTTTGATTCTTCCACCGAGTACTTTGGCTCTCCCAGACTATAATCAATAAATTCCAAAGAGAGATTACCAGTGAAGTCCTCAATCGGAGAAATGTCACGGAACATTTCTCTTAACCCCTCATCAAGAAACCATTGATACGAGGAAGTTTGAATTTCGATTAAATTCGGCAATTCTAAAACTTCACTGATACGCGCAAAACTTCTGCGTTGGCGGTGTCGTCCATACTGAACTAGTTGACCTGTCAACTGATTCACCCCTCAAATCAAGCGTTTTGGTTGTGTCTATATGTCTAAGACAGAATGCACTCTGCCCAAGACAAAAAGAAAAAGGGTTTTAATGATAAAACCTCATTTTCATATGACGAACTATTATTTTATAATCTTTTCCAATTTATCCAATATGTATACATATGGACACAATACCGGAAAATAATATTTTTGCATTTTATAATGTTATCATAGCAGATTAGCTACGTCAACGGATTTCTTTTACCGATCTCAGAATGAAGTAACCTTTTTTTCTTGCAGCAATTTCTACATTCGAGAACAATTCTTCCATTTTATCCATGGCGGATGGAGCACCCTGTTTCTTCTGAATAACGACCCATAATTCACCTTTATCCGCCAGATGGTCATAGCTTCCTGAAAGGATGGAATGAACGGTTTCTTTCCCCGCCCTGATAGGCGGATTTGTAAGAATTGCCGCAAAGCCCTTCTCTATAACATTTTGATAGCGGTCGCTTTGGTAGATGCTCACGTTTTCCACGCCGTTAGCTTTCGCGTTTTCACCCGCAAGCGAAAGGGCTCTTTCGTTAACATCGACCATATGGATCATGCGGTCACCAAAATCTTTCGCCAAAGCAAGGCCGATCGGTCCGTACCCGCACCCGACATCAAGCAATGCACCTTTTGTCTCCGGCAGTACGAAGTTTTCGATCAACGTCCTTGAACCGAAATCCACTTCCTTTTTCGAAAAGACTCCCTGATCCGTCTTGAACCGAAAGGAATGCCCGCGCAATTCAAATTGAATGCTTTGAGGATTACTTTCCACTTCCGGCTTACTGGAATAGTAGTGATTAGTCATTATTACACCTCCATCTTTCATGTACTTAAAGTAAGAATGCGTTTAAGCCTGCATCAATTAATTTAAGTGAATAGCAGCTGTTGGTTGGCGTGCAAGACGAAGACTCCTAATAGAAATGCGGAAGGGCTTATGACATATGCCTCTAAGCCCTGCAGCTAGACAGTTCCTACCTTATACGAGGAGGCTCACCAGCCGCCCGCGGAAAGCGAAGTCTTGCACGGAAACCTACAGCGGCAGTATAAAGTGATAACCAAAAGAAGAAAAAAGCTCGCTTATAAAGCGAGCTTTTCTTCTATGCGGTTATTACTTAACTTCTACGCCAGCGCCAACTTCTTCAAGTTTAGCTTTAAGCTCTTCAGCTTCTTCTTTAGAAATGCCTTCTTTAAGAGCTTTTGGAGTGTTGTCAACAAGTTCTTTCGCTTCTTTAAGTCCAAGACCTGTGATTTCACGAACAACTTTGATAACTTTGATCTTTTGAGAACCAGCGCTCTCAAGAACAACGTCAAATTCAGTTTTTTCAGCAGCAGCTTCTGCTCCGCCACCAGCTACAGCTACAGGTGCAGCAGCAGTTACTCCGAATTCTTCTTCGATAGCTTTTACTAGATCGTTCAGTTCAAGAACGGACATTTCTTTAATCGCATCAATGATTTGCTCTTTACTCATTTTAAATTTCCTCCTTAGTGTGTTGGTACTTTTTATTATTTAAGCGACTCTGTTTAACTTACGCGCCTTGTTCTTCTTTTTGGTCTGCAACGGCTTTTGTTGCCAATGCGAAGTTGCGCATTGGCGCTTGAAGCACGCTGAGTAGCATAGAAAGAAGTCCTTCGCGGCTTGGAAGTTCAGCGATAGCTTTAACATCTTCAACAGATGTGATTGTTCCTTCGATAACACCAGCTTTGATTTCAAGTGCTTCGTGATCTTTAGCGAAGTTATTAAGGATCTTGGCAGGAGCTACAACTTCTTCCGTACTAAACGCGATTGCGTTTGGACCAGTTAGGAATTCGTTTAACCCTTCAAGACCAGCTTCTGCTGCCGCACGACGAGTCATAGTGTTTTTGTACACTTTGAAGTCGATGCCAGCGTCACGAAGTTGTTTACGAAGCTCAGTTACTTCAGAAACATCAAGGCCACGGTAATCTACAATGATTGTAGATACACTGTTCTTTAGCTTGTCAGAGATTTCTCCAACGATGTGTTGCTTTTGTTCTAGAATGCTGCTCATCATTACACCTCCTGTAGATTGACTGATGAACATTTATACCGTCATCCAATAAAAAATGCCCTTATATCAAGGTAGACATAAGGGCATCGCTAACACGCACAGGGCGCATTTTTTATCGCAATTACCTCGGCGGGAAATTAAGCTCCGGGGAGCACCAGCTGTCTACGGTACAAATGTATTCGTTTTTTAACAACAGAACTAATTATAATGATTAGTTCATGTTAAGTCAATACCAAATTATGCCTTAACTGCGAAAGTTGAAGGATCAACTTTAACACCAGGACCCATAGTTGAAGTAACAGCGACGTTCTTCATGTAAGTTCCTTTAGCTGCAGAAGGTTTAGCTTTAAGCATTGTGTCGTACATAGTTGTGAAGTTCTCAACTAATTTTTCGCTGTCGAAAGAGATCTTTCCAACAGGAACGTGTACGTTACCAGCTTTGTCAGCACGGTATTCTACTTTACCAGCTTTGATTTCGTTAACAGCTTTTTCGACGTCGAAAGTAACTGTTCCAGTTTTAGGGTTTGGCATTAAGCCTTTAGGTCCCAATACGCGTCCAAGCTTACCAACTTCACCCATCATGTCCGGAGTTGCAACGATTACGTCGAACTCGAACCATCCTTGTTGGATTTTGTTGATCATGTCCGCATCGCCAACGTAGTCAGCACCAGCAGCTTCTGCTTCTTTTGCTTTTTCACCTTTAGCGAATACAAGGACTTTTTGAGTTTTACCAGTACCGTGAGGAAGCACGACTGCTCCACGGATCTGCTGGTCATTCTTACGAGTATCTACACCTAAGCGGAACGCCACTTCTACAGTTGCGTCAAACTTAGCGATGTTTGTTTTCTTAACTAGTTCGATTGCTTCTTCAACTGAATAAGCTGTAGTACGATCTACAAGCTTTTGAGCTTCAAGAAACTTTTTACCTTTTTTAGCCATTTTTAAAATTTCCTCCTCGATGTGGTTTTAGCGGAATAACCTCCCACGAAATAAGGTTGCGAGAGTGAAACAGTACATTTCATCATCGCAACCTCGTTCAACAGGAACATTCAATTGAGCGAAGCTGGATTAGTCTTCGATGACGATACCCATGCTGCGCGCAGTTCCTTCTACCATGCGCATAGCTGATTCAACGCTAGCTGCATTTAAGTCAGGCATTTTTGTTTCAGCAATTTCACGTACTTTATCGCGTTTAAGTGTTGCCACTTTTTTGCTGTTAGGTTCGCCTGAACCAGACTCGATACCAGCAGCTTTCTTAAGAAGAACAGCAGCAGGTGGAGTTTTTGTGATGAATGTAAATGAACGGTCTTCAAAAACCGTGATTTCAACAGGAATGATTAAGCCAGCTTGATCTGCTGTACGAGCATTGAATTCCTTACAGAATCCCATGATGTTAACACCTGCTTGACCTAATGCAGGACCAACCGGTGGAGCTGGATTAGCTTTACCCGCAGGAATCTGCAATTTAACCATTTTGATAACTTTTTTAGCCACGAGACACACCTCCTTAAGTCCGTGATGTGGTTATTGGGTTTTTCACCCTCCCACTCAAATGTAAAAAATGTCTTTATCAAACATAAAGAACGTTTATTAGTTTCAGTATCTCTTGTCGAGACGCACTGACTTATGAAATATTATCACTTTTTTTGAGTGATTTCAAGTTCTTTTCCATTATAATTTATCAATTTGAGAGAAATCAAGTTCTACCGGGGTATCCCGTCCGAACATATTCACATGGACTTTCACTTTTGATTTTGCCGAATCGATCTCTTCGATTGTTCCTGTGAAGTTGGCAAACGGCCCTTCGTTCACTTTTACCGTCTCACCCAATTCGAAGTCTATTTCAACTTTCTTGTCGGCCATACCCATTTGTTTCAAGAGATATGTCGCTTCTTCCGGAAGCAGCGGCGTAGGCTTTGATCCCGATCCTGTTGAACCGACGAAACCTGTCACTCCCGGGGTATTGCGGACTACATACCATGAATCATCCGTCATGACGATCTCAACGATGACATAGCCTGGGAATACTTTCTTTTTCACTACTTTTTTCTTACCGTTCTTAATATCCGTCTCTTCTTCTTCAGGTACGAGTACGCGGAAGATCTTATCCTGCATCCCCATTGATTCAACACGCTTCTCAAGGTTCGCTTTGACCTTGTTCTCATATCCTGAATAAGTATGGACTACATACCAGTTTTTCTCCATCTGATAGGACTTAGCGTCCGTCCCTCCTCGCTATTTAAAGAATACTCTCTGACTTTTTTCTCCAAATGAAAAAACCCGTAAAAGTGAACGGGCTTAAAGGTCATGTACTCTATTAATGTTCATTATACCATGCTTTGGCATGTTATATACAACTAATTCTATCTTTCTATCGGGCTCATTTCGAATACTTTATTGCTTTGCACCCGTGTAAATGCCTGAACTTGGGTATCTACGGCTTGTCCGTCCGTCTTTCATTTGAACTTGAGTTCAAAAAGAGCACGCCCACAAGCTATATTCAGGCTGCAAGCAAATTTAAAAGCAACAACCTTATAGAAAACAGCCTATTTAGAACCGATGATCAGACGCATCAATTCGGAAATGCCTAAATCGATGACGGCAAAGAATAGAGCAACGAATACAACCGTCGTGATAACAGTGATCGTGTAGCGCGTTAATTCTTTACGTTTCGGCCAGCTGACCTTTCTCATCTCTGATGCAACATTGCGAAAGAAATTAACCATCCTTTTGTAACCTCCAACTTATATCAATACGCAGGACTTTCCACCCGCCTATTTCGTTTCTCTGTGCAGGGTGTGAGCATTGCATGTATTGCAGAACTTCTTCAATTCCAGCCTCACCGATTGATTGCGGTTACTTGGAACACTGTAATTTCTGGAACCGCACACCGAACAGGCCAGTACTAGTTTAGCAGTCATATCATTCACCTAAAATTCACATAGTAAGTCCTATCAAAAATAACACGGGCACCAATTTGTGTCAATAACACAATTACATTGTAATCTCCCGTACTTCAAGATATCTTTCAAGCTTCCGCTTCACACGCTGTAAAGCGTTATCAATCGATTTGACATGACGGTTCAATTCTTCCGAAATTTCCTGATAGGATTGTCCATCGAGATAAAGTGCCAGGACTTTCCTCTCAAGGTCTGAGAGCAGCTGGGCCATCTTATCTTCCATGTTATCGAACTCTTCACGATTAATGATCAATTCTTCGGGATTCATCACTTTCGTACCTGAAATCACATCCAGCAGCGTCCTGTCAGATTCATCATCATAAATGGGCTTGTCCAGTGATACATACGAATTGAGCGGTATATGCTTCTGTCGGGTCGCCGTCTTGATCGCCGTGATGATTTGCCTCGTGATGCATAGTTCGGCAAATGCCTTGAAAGAGGTAAGCTTGTCCTCTTTATAGTCACGGATTGCTTTATAAAGACCAATCATGCCTTCCTGGACGATATCTTCCTTATCCGCCCCGATCAGAAAATAGGAGCGGGCTTTCGCTCTCACAAAATTCCGATATTTTTTGATCAGGAAATCCAGGGCTTCACTATTCCCCTGATGGACCGCTTCTATGATTTCTTCATCATCCATCTTTTCAAATTGACCGGCAATCGCATCCTTCTTGGTGATATTGCTCACACACATCCCCCCGAGCAAAACAATAGATAGAAATATTATACATTACAGAAAATTCAATCGTCAACCGCTCATCGTTCCCCTCGGCGCCATTTTTCGAAAATTTCCGCAACTTCATCGGATAATTGAATCTTGGAAGAAGGCTTATCATCAGTGGATTTACGGACTTTTCTCTCAATCTTTTTTTCAATCACATTTATTTCTGTTAAAAGTTCCCTCGCCGACTTGCGGAGGGCCCCCTGACCGAAGATCGCCCATTGTTCTGTGAAGTCGGAAGTCGCCACATGGATCTGGGTTTTTATGTTCCCGAGTTCGATGGCGAGCTTCTCGATGCGTTCATCCGCGGTTTCATTTTCTCTTGTGAATAACACTTCCACCTTATAATTCTTGTACTTGCGCGCGATGCCCTGTACATAGTAGGCATCGAAGACAACGATAACCCGGTAACCGGTATACCCCTGATATTCCGCCATCTGTTCGACCAGACGGTCACGGGCCGAGGCCAGATCTTTATTCTTCAATTCATTCAGTTCCGGCCAGGCACCGATGATGTTGTATCCATCCACAAGGAGAATATCCATTATTCCCTATTCTCCCAGCGGATGGCGATTCCGGTAAACCTCGTACATCAAGATACTGGCTGCCACCGAGGCATTCAGGGACGTGACGCGGCCGACCATTGGAAGCTGGACGAGGAAGTCACATTTATCACGGAGAATCCTGCTCATCCCTTTCCCTTCACTGCCGATAATAAGACCGATCGGCAATGTCCCGTCAAGCTGGCGATAATCCTGCTTGCCTTTTGCATCCGTTCCGGCAACCCACACCCCGCGCTCTTTAAGCTCGTCCACCGCTCGCGAGAGGTTGGTGACCCGTGCAACAGGGATATGTTCGATGGCCCCCGTTGAAGCTTTTGCCACGGTCGAGGTCAATCCCACTGCCCGCCGTTTAGGAATGATGATCCCATGTGCGCCTGACGCATCCGCCGTCCTCATGATGGAGCCGAGGTTATGGGGATCTTCAAGCTCGTCCAGGATGAGGATGAACGGGTCCTCCCCTTTTTGTGCCGCTTTATCGAAAATGTCATCGATCTCGGCATATTTATAAGCAGCAACAGACGCCACGACTCCCTGATGATTTTCTGCGACCATCTGTTCGATTTTCTTTTTTGGTACATATTGGACCATCACGCCTGCTTCTTTCGCAAGGCCGAGGACCTGCTGGATCGAACCCTTCTGGGAGCCTTCGGCAATCCAGATCTTATTAATTTCCCTCCCCGATTTCAGTGCTTCGATGACGGGATTTCTTCCACCGATAAAATCTTTGCTCATCGCTTACTCCTCCTTTCCTTTCTGTTCGAATATGATGGTGATCAGCTCTTCTAGCCGCTCAGTCCGATTCAGTAAAAATAAATACCCGATCAGCGCTTCAAAAGCGGTACTGTGGTTATACGTCTGTACATCGGTATTCTTTGGGACGCTTCCCGATTTCGCATTGCGCCCGCGCTTGACGATATTGATTTCTTCCTCACTCAGCAGATCTTCATCAAACAGTTTCTTCAATGACGCAGCCTGCGCCTTTGCCGACACATAATTGGTTGCGGCGCGGTGAAGCTGGTTCGGCTTTATTTTCCCTTTCGTCAATAGGAGCTGCCGTACATATGTTTCATAGACGGCATCTCCCATATAGGCAAGGGCAAGGGCATTTATTTGTTTAGCGTCGATCTTTTCATTTGTTTCGTATATCATCAGGATCCCCTTTTCCAGCGTGTACCCTGCGGTGTGTCTTCTAAAATGATATTCATTTCCTTCAGCGTATCACGGATTTCATCAGCAAGCTGGAAGTTCCGGTCTTTACGGGCCTGGATGCGCTTTTCGATCAATTCTTCGACTTCTTCATCCAGAAGTTCCGCTTCAGCTTGCAGGCTGAGACCCAGCACCTCGAAGAAATCTTCGAATTGGTGAAGGAAGGAATCGATGACCTGTACAGCTGTATTCTTCTCCATCAGATAATAGTTCGCCTGGCGTGAAAGTTCAAACAGCACTGAAATTCCATTCGCTGTATTAAAATCATCATCCATTTCGGAGATGAATTGTTCTTTCAGTTCTGCAATCTTATCTAGCCATTCCTGATTGTTATCCGTCAGGTCCGTGCTTGATTCCTTGCGGTGCTTCAGGTTCTCGTATGCAGTCTTGATCCTGTCGAGGGCCGTTTCGGCATTTTGCAGGAGCTCCAGATTATAGTTGATTGGATGGCGGTAATGAACCGACAGCATGAAGAAACGGAGGACTTGTGGATCCTGTTCCATGATGATGTCGTGAACGAGGACGAAATTCCCCAGCGACTTCGACATTTTTTCGTTATCGATATTAATGTAGCCGTTGTGCATCCAGTACTTTGCGAACGGCTTCCCTGTCAGCGCTTCTGACTGCGCGATTTCATTTTCATGATGAGGGAAAGTGAGATCCTGTCCCCCGGCATGGATATCGATGCTGTCGCCGAGATAACGCTTAGCCATCGCCGAGCATTCGATATGCCAGCCCGGACGTCCTTCGCCCCACGGGCTATCCCATGAAATCTCGCCTTCTTTCGCAGCTTTCCAAAGGACGAAATCAAGCGGATCTTCTTTCTTGTCGCCCACATCGATGCGGGCCCCCGCTTTCAGCTCATCGATCGGCTGATGGGAAAGCTTTCCGTATCCTTCGAATTTCCTTGTACGGTAATACACATCACCTTGTGATTCATAGGCATATCCCTTTTCGATAAGAGCCGATACAAAGTCGATGATCGTTTGAATGTTATCCGTAACGGTCGGGTGGATATCCGCCTTTTTGCAGCCGAGCGCCCCCGTGTCCTCGAAGTATGCCTCGATGAAACGCTTGGCGATCGCAGGCACCTCTTCGCCCAATTCGTTCGCTGCTTTGATCAGCTTGTCGTCGACATCTGTGAAATTGGATACGAATTGGACATCATACCCTCTATATTCCAAATAACGTCTGACTGTATCAAATACGATGGCAGGACGGGCATTTCCGATATGAATATAGTTGTATACGGTCGGCCCGCACACATACATCTTCACTTTACCCTCTTCCAGCGGCTGAAATTCCTCTTTCTTTCTGGTTAACGTATTATATAAACGAATCGTCACAATGATCGACTCCTTCCCTCATGATCCTTAAGTAGTGTTTTCAGTTCATCGATTTCTTCCTGCATCTGTTTCATCCGGTCGTAAACAGGATCGGGCAGATTGCTGTGATTCAGGTCCTTCTGCACCTTTACTCCATCCCTTATCACAATTCTTCCCGGTATGCCGACAACAGTGGAGTTCGGGGGCACATCCTTCAACACAACAGATCCGGCACCGACTTTGGAATTCTCGCCGACTATGATCGAGCCCAGTACCTTCGCACCGGTTGCAACCAGTGCATTATCATGGATCGTCGGATGGCGTTTCCCTTTTTCCTTGCCGGTCCCCCCAAGGGTCACCCCCTGGAAAATCGTCACATTATCGCCTATCTCACACGTTTCCCCGATCACCACTCCCATACCGTGGTCAATGAAGAACCTTCGGCCGATCTTCGCCCCCGGATGGATCTCGATCCCGGTGAAGAACCGGCTGATTTGTGAAATCACCCTGGCCAGGAAGAAAAACTTCCGTTTGAAAAACGCATGCGCGATCCGGTGGGACCAGATGGCATGAAGGCCCGAATATGTCAGAATCACTTCGATATAGCTCCTGGCAGCCGGATCCTGATCGAACACCACATCGATATCTTCCTTGAATGTCTTAAACATCGTCTTCCCTCCTATCTGGAAAAGCGCAAACACTTTGTTCAGGCCAAACCAACGATTTTATTCCGACCAGTGAAGTCGTTCTTTGACTTCATTGTCAGTCCGGAACGTCTCGATTTGCCGGGCACTGGAGCTGGCCACTTCTTAGATTTGAATTATTTTTCTTGAAAATAAAAAAACGCCCCTGTCATAACGACAGAGACGCATCGGCAGCGCGGTTCCACTCTGATTGAGAAGAATAAATCTCCTCCACCTCGACCTGTTAACGGCAGGAAACCGCCGCTGCCTACTTATTTCAGCAGCGGGCTCTGAGGTGCATTTCAGAAAGGGAGAGGCCTGAACCACTTTCAGCCGGTGATGGTTCTCTCTTCTAAGCGTCCTTTTCTTACTTCTCCTCATCAACGCGATATCATTAATTAATTGGTACTCTTACTATATTACATTTATCCAGAAATGTTAACCTAAAAGGCTCTGAAGACGATGCTTTACTTTATCTTTCCCTAAAAGCTCGATTGCATTCGGCAATTCAGGACCGTGTGTCTGACCGGTAACGGCAGCACGGATCGGCATGAACAGCTTTTTCCCTTTATGTCCGGTCGATTTTTGAACGGCCTTGATCGATTTTTTGATTTCAGCCGCTTCGTAGTTTTCAAGCGCATCAATCTCTTCAAGGAATGCCTTAAGGACTTCCGGCACCTGCTCTTCATCCAGGACAGCCTTTGCATCTGCATCATAGTCAAGGTCCGTCTTGAAGAACATCTCGGACAATTCCACAATCTCTGCACCAAAGCTCATTTGCTCCTGATAAAGTGAAATGACGCCTTTTGCCCATTCACGCTTCTCATCTGTCATCGGCTCTTCAAGCTTGCCCGCCTTAACCAGATGAGGAAGTGAAAGTTCCACCACTTGATCGAGCTCAAGATTCTTCATGTATTGATTGTTCATCCAAGTCAGCTTCTGGTTGTCAAACAACGCTGAAGAAGTCGATAAACGTTCAGGATCGAAGATTTCAATGAACGCTTCTCTCGAGAACAATTCCTCTTCCCCTTTAGGCGACCAGCCCAATAGCGCAATGAAGTTGAATAACGCTTCCGGCAGATAGCCGAGGGCTTCATACTGTTCGATGAATTGAATGATGCTTTCATCACGCTTGCTCAACTTTTTGCGGCTTTCATTTACAATCAATGTCATATGGCCATATACAGGTGCTTCCCACCCAAATGCTTCAAAGATCATCAGCTGTTTAGGTGTATTCGAGATATGGTCTTCACCGCGAAGGACGTGAGAAATTTTCATCAAATAATCATCCACTGCCACCGCAAAGTTATACGTAGGCGTCCCATCCTTCTTCGCAATGACGAAGTCACCGATCCCATCAGATTCGAAGGAAACGTCTTCTTTCACGATGTCATTGAACGTATACACTTTGCCTGCAGGCACTCTGAAACGAATGCTCGGCTGGCGGCCTTCAGCTGCAAGGCGCTCCTGGTCTTCCTGCGTTAAATTACGGCATTTGCCGGAATAACGCGGCATCTGGCCTGCTTCCGTCTGCGCTTCACGCTCCGCTTCAAGTTCTTCCTCGGTGCAGTAGCACTTATAGGCCTGACCGCTTTCTAACAGCTCGTTCAAATACTGCTCATAGATATGGTTACGCTCTGATTGGCGGTACGGTCCGTATTCACCTGGCTTATCGACGCTTTCGTCCCAGTCGATTCCGAGCCATTGAAGGTATTTCAGCTGGCTTTCTTCGCCGCCTTCAATGTTTCTCTTTTTATCTGTATCTTCAATACGGATGATGAATTTACCGTTTACGCTTCGGGCAAACAGGTAGTTGAACAGGGCTGTCCTTGCATTACCGATATGTAAATGTCCCGTTGGACTCGGGGCATAACGTACACGAACTTCATTTGTCATGGGTGTTTCCTCCTTTAGATACGTGCTTGAATCCTCTGCTTATTTTAACACCGTTGTGAAATGGAATAAAGCGGATTTTGTGTGGTTAATTCTATTTGGAGACTTCTTAAGGAGCCCGTTGATTTCCGCGGAAGGCACTCGCTTTCCGCGGGGTGGGCGGTGAGCCTCCTCGTCGCTTCGCTCCTGCGGGGTCTCACCTGTCCCACGCATCCCGCAGGAGTCGAGTGCCTTCCGCTCCAATCAACTCAGCAGCAGGATCATTGAATCCCTTTCTAAATCCACTCTCAAAAAAATGTACATCTTGAAAAAGCATTACCACCTGAGTTAAACGCCTATCTTTTGGATTAATACCGTTGTCTGGGCGGCGATTCCTTCTCCGCGGCCTGTGAAGCCGAGTTTTTCTGATGTTGTAGCTTTGACGTTTACCTGGTTGGTGTCAGCTTCAAGGAGTTCTGCGATGCGTTCTCTCATTTGATCGATGTAAGGTGCCATTTTTGGCTTTTGGGCGATGATGGTACAGTCGATGTTTCCAAGCTCATAGCCTTCATCCTTCACAAGCATCCAGACGTGCTGCAGAAGTTTGGCGGAGTCCGCATCCTTGAATTCAGGGTCTGTATCAGGGAAGTGCTTACCGATATCCCCTGCTGCAACCGCACCAAGGCATGCATCCGCCACGGCATGAAGCAGTACGTCGGCATCTGAGTGCCCCATTAGTCCTTTTTCATACGGGATGGTGATCCCGCCCATGATCAATGGTCTGCCTTCTGTTAATTGATGTACATCAAAACCTTGTCCGATTCTAAACATATTTATTTCCTCCACTCATTTCCTCTTGCTTCTTCACAATCGCTTCTGCAAAATACAGATCTTCAGGTGTTGTCAGTTTTATATTATCGTAGTCGCTTTCCACGATCGATACATCGATGCCGATCCTTTCAGCGAGGGAAGCATCATCCGTCCCAAGGAATCCGTCCGCGGCCGCTTCACTATGGGCACGCTTGAGTAATGGCAGTCGAAATGCCTGCGGGGTCTGCACCATCCACAAGCTTGAGCGTTCGATCGTTTCCTCGACCGTGCCGCCCTTTACTTTCTTGATCGTATCTTTCACGGGGACAGCGGCAATCGCCGCTCCGGAAGATTCCGCTTCCTCTGTGAGTTGATGGATCGTCGCCTGTTTGATGAATGGTCTTGCTCCGTCATGAACAAGGACGATACCCCCATCGATTTCAAGAACTGCGTTATAGACAGAGTGCTGCCTTTCTTCACCGCCGTCGACCAGTTTCACTACCTTTTTGATGCTGAAGCGCTGGATCAATTCCTGGAGCGTTTCACGGTCGCCGGGATGGATGGCCAAATAGATGCCTCTGCAGGCCGGATCACGGTCAAACACCCGCAGTGTATGGATGATGACGGGGCAGTTATTCAGCTCGAGCAGCAATTTATTTTTACCTGCTTTCATTCGTTTTCCTTGTCCGGCAGCAGGGATGACAACTCTATACTCCATACCTTAACTCCTTTGTCTCTTTCGTTGGTCAGTCTTTATTATAGCTTACCGTATTGGGGGAGTCAGGGCAAAGTTGAGGGTTATGTGCATCCATAACGAAAAGTCATGTAGAACACAGGCCGTTCCTTTCCGCTGCAGGCACAAGATTCCCCGGGGAGGAAGTCGAGCCTCCCTCACGATAATGGCAGGTTACTTAAAATAGCTTTGTTTTGCTCCGGATTTCTTAAGTGTTCAACAGAAG